>CANQSM010000014.1 GCA_947626525.1 uncultured Phocaeicola sp.
CACATATAAAGATACAAAATATATCTCAGATTACCAACTTTTTAGACAACTTTCTTATCCCGAACTGACGTAAAAAGTTCCATTCAAGCCTGAAAAAGTCATTGCTCAAATGGAACTTTATTTATTCTCTCCAAATGGAGTTTCGCAAAACCGTAGAAATGTATATTATCTACGCAAAAATTTCAGAACGCTCAATGTAAGCCAAGACCTCTCCGGCCTCAACAAATTGCCCTTGCTTCGCACATACTTCAACAATACGTCCCGTAAATCCTGTCAACACATTCTCATTTTCCCCCCAAGGAGTGGACAAGGAACAAAAGACTTCATCATGATGGTACTTACGTCCAATAAACGGATCGGTACAATGTCCGTCGAAACTTACATCATACAATACCCGCCCTCTGCGTGGCGCCACAATCGGATCGGCTTTTGCCCGCTTGATTTTCCGGATTTCATCCTCATTCATACCCTGTTTTGCCATAGCCATATCCTTAGCACGTTGCAAGTCGTCCATGAAACGTTGCTTGGCCACACCGGACTTGTAATCCCGATACTGGCGGTCATGCATGGCCAGTTCAAAAAGTTCTTCATCATCCTCTCCATATTCCCATCCGTTTTCGTCCATCTCCTTACGGTATTTATCCAGCTCATCAGGATAATAGCTCTGAGGGTCTTCCTCGGTGAATTCATAACCTTTCGATTTAGCCAAATCAATAATCTCCGGCGCCAGTTTACCAGGCAGACGTCCACTCTTACCCAAAATCATATCCCATGTATGGCTGTCAATCATGGAGAACCGTTCTTCCCCTTTAATCAACTGCATCACATTCATCAAAGCCACATTCTTCACATACTGGCTAAACGGAGTAACCAACGGAGGATACCCCAACTTCGGCCAAACATAAGCGACTTCATCAAACAACATCACCATCAATTCATCAAGCGTCATCGGATCCTTCCCTTGTCCTTTCAGAATCAAGTTGATGCCGGAATGCACACCTTTCAAGTCCGCCATCATCGAACCCATCATTCCTCCAGGCAATCCACATCCCAACAATAAAGAAGACATATGTTTGTTTGTCGGATCCATAAAATATCCCAGAAAATCATCGATAAATTCTTGTGTCAGACTACGCACCTTCATATATGCGTTCATATTAATTTCCGGAACATCAAATCCCGCATTTTTCAACATAGACTGCACCGAAATGATATCCGGATGTACCTTTCCCCACGACAATGGCTCCACAGCCGTATCGATAATGTCCGCACCGTTTTTACATACTTCCAGAATAGAAGCCATAGACAGGCCAGGACCAGAATGGCCGTGATATTGAATAATGATTTCCGGATGCTTCTTTTTAATGTTCTTCACCAGCTTGCCAAGCATGGCAGGCTGACCGATTCCAGCCATGTCTTTCAAACAAATTTCAGGGGCACCCGCCTCTACCAGCTGATCGGCGATACTGGAATAATACCCTACCGTATGTACCGGTGAGGAAGTAATACACAAAGTAGCCTGGGGAATCATTCCTGCTTCCAAGGCATACTTTATAGAAGGAATAATATTCCGAACCTCATTCAATCCGCAAAAAATACGTGTGATATCCACTCCCTGGGCCTTTTTTACCTTATACATCAACCGGCGCACATCGGCTGGAACCGGATACATACGCAATGCATTCAACCCTCTGTCAAGCATATGCGTCTGGATACCGGCGTCATGAAATGGTTTAGTAAAAGCGCGTACGGCCTTATTCGGATTTTCTCCATATAACAGATTAACTTGTTCAAAGGCTCCACCATTCGTTTCTACACGAGCGAAACACCCCATTTCAACTATATAAGGAGCAACTCTCACTAATTGATCCACACGGGGCTGATATTTTCCGGACGATTGAAACATGTCGCGGTAAACAAGACTGAACTTGATTTGTTTTTTCATGAGTTAATATTTTATTAAGGTTCTTACTTTTTGCTTTACAAAAATAGATATTTCACCTAATACCATAAAATTTTTCTCATAAAAAATCTAAAATCAGAGTGTAATCATAGAAAAATGAAAGATACCTCCTCCTTCAGTCTTATTTACCGGATTGCGTTTTTCAAATAAAATCTTTTAATCAATCTTATTCATAAAGATTCAGGTTTAGTTAATAATCCTGCTCACATTTCCCGTCCTCTCCTTTCAACACAGGCAAAGACAAATGATATTTTGCCGCAAGAATTCTTACGACTAAAACACTGGTTCCACTGATAAGCTCCGTAACAATCAGATCAATATTCAGCCATTCACACAGACCATAAAACAGTCCGCCCACCACACAGGCCAACGCATAGATTTCCTTTCTGAAAATCAAAGGCACTTCATTGATGAAAACATCACGAATCACACCTCCTGCCGCACCGGTGATGGTACCCATAATGATAGCGACCCACAAAGGAAATCCCAACGACAAGGTTTTTTCCATCCCAACCACAGTGAACAACGCTAAACCGATAGAGTCAAATATAAAAAAAGTACTTTGCTGACGAATCACCATCTTACCAAATACAATCACCCAAAGCAAGGCCAGCGCCGAGCAAATCAGAAAAATGGGATCCGTCATCCAAAAAGGAGTTTTCCCAAGCATCAAATCCCGGATTGTTCCCCCTCCGATAGCCGTCGCCACTCCTACTACATAAGCACCGAACCAATCAAAACGCTTGGCAGAAGCCAGACGAATTCCACTGATGGCAAAAGCGAAAGTGCCTATAAATTCCAGCACCTGCACAAAGGCAGGCATAGTAAAGTTACTCATATCGTTTCATGCTTTAATACAATTTCATTCAGACCGCTACGTTATGAATGGTTTTTCCTGAAAGAAAACTTCTCAAATTTTCTACCGCCATATCCATCAAGCGGGAACGCGCTTCTATGGTAGCCCAGGCAATGTGAGGGGTCACATAACAATTCCTTGCGGCAAGCAATGGATTATCCGCTTTGGGAGGCTCGCAGGACAACACATCCACCCCGGCCGCATAGATTTCTCCCCTATTCAACGCATCGGCCAAATCGTGTTCATTAACCAAGGGTCCCCTACCCGTATTAATAAGGATGGCAGAAGGCTTCATCTGTTTCAGGCGTGCGGCATCCACAAGATACTTCGTCGTATCTGTCAACGGACAATGCAAACTTACCACGTCACAGGTACGGAACAGATCGTCCAACGATACCTTAGAAACACCCGAAGGCAACTGTTGCTCATTTTTTGAAGTATAAACCAATACCCGCATACCAAAAGCTGAAGCGATACGGGCCGTTGCCTGACCGGTATGGCCAAATCCCACGATTCCCATCTTCTTGCCGGCCAACTCCATTAGCGGAGTGTCCCAATAACAAAAGTCACGACAGTCCGCCCAACGTCCTATCCGGTTCTCTTCGGTGTAATGCTCTACATGCTGAGTTATGGCCAATAAGTGCGCGAACACCATTTGAGCCACAGAATCCGTACTGTAGGCCGGTATATTAGTCACAACAATTCCCCGTTCCTTTGCCGCTTTCACATCCACCACATTGTATCCGGTAGCCAACACGCCCACATACTTCAAATCCGGAAGGGATTTCATTATATCAGCCGTTAATACGGTTTTATTGGTAATCAATATTTCCGCGCCCGCAGCACGTTCCACAACCTGTTCCGGAGTAGTACGATCGTATACCGTACATTCTCCCAACTTTTCAAAGCCGTTCCACGACAAGTCACCCGGATTCAGGCCATAGCCATCCAAAACTATTATTTTCATTCTGCTTGTTATTTTATTGCATTCTTATTCTTTACTAACAATCGCTCTGCAAAAGAACTTGCGAAAGCCCGATTCATGACAATGGGTCCTCCCCACAGTCGCGTGATCCCGATTCCCTCAATCCTTATACCGTTCTTTCCAAAGCGCCTCCATCCGTTCCCTCAGCTTCGCTTCTGCCGGATTGTCTTGCGGATACCAAAAGCGGTACTTCTCCGCCCCGTCAGGAAGAAACTGCTGCTCCACAAAATTCCCCTTGTAAACATGCGCATATTTATAGTCTTTCCCGTAACCCAAATCTTTCATCAACTTGGTAGGCGCGTTGCGTAAATGAAGCGGGACAGGTAAATTTCCGGTCTGATGTACGGCCTCCAATGCATTGCCGATTCCTTCATACGCTGAATTGCTTTTGGGGCTGGCAGCCAGATAAACCGTCACTTCAGCCAACGGGATGCGTCCTTCAGGCCATCCAATCTTCATTACGGCTTCAAAAGCGGCATTGGCCAGCAACAAGGCATTCGGATTAGCCAAGCCTATATCCTCGGAAGCCGAAATCAACAACCGCCGAGCGATGAACTTAGGGTCTTCCCCTCCTTCTATCATACGGGCCAACCAATAAAGCGCCCCGTCCGGATCACTCCCCCGTATGGATTTAATGAACGCCGAAATAATATCATAATGCATCTCTCCGTCTTTATCATAAGCCAACGGATTTTCCTGTAAACGCTCTGTCACCTTCTCATCCGTAATCACCACTTTCTCATCCGAATCAGCCTCTACCACCAGTTCCAGTATATTCAGCAGTTTCCGTGCATCTCCGCCGGAAAAGCGAAGCATGGCGTCGGTTTCCTTTAATATGATATCCCGCTCTTTCAATATCGTATCTGTCGTAATGGCTCTCTGAAGCAACTCAAGCAAATCCTCCTTTTCCAATGATTTCAGCACGTAAAGCTGGCAACGGGACAACAACGGCCGGATGACCTCAAAAGATGGATTCTCTGTAGTGGCCCCTATCAAGGTGACGGTTCCGGTTTCCACAGCCCCCAATAAAGAATCCTGCTGGGATTTGCTGAAACGGTGAATCTCATCGATAAACAAAATGGGACTCGACTGAGAAAAAAAACGGTTACTCTTGGCACGCTCTATCACATCACGCACATCCTTCACTCCGGACGTCACAGCGCTCAAAGTATAAAAGGGTGTCTCCAACTTATTGGCTATAATCCGCGCCAGCGTGGTCTTCCCCACCCCCGGAGGTCCCCAGAGAATGAAGGATGAAACGCGCCCCGTATCAATCATCTTCCGCAAAATAGCGCCGGTTCCCACTAAATGTTTCTGTCCGATATACTCGTCCAATGTCTTCGGACGTAATCTTTCTGCCAAAGGTTGTGCCATACGCGTAAAGTTTAAAAAGAGAATTTAATGCCAAATCGGATACCGCTCTTACTGATATTCGGATGATCCAGATAAGTCAAACGGCGAACATACTCCACCTGAAGGATTTTAAATATATTATGAATCCCCGCGACAATTTCCACGTACGGCGTGTCCCGCTCCATGGCAAAACTGCTGGGATGCCCGTCCCGCGTAGGAAACAGGAACAAGTCCCCGTCTCCCGGACGTAAATCAGGGTTGTTCTTCTCTGTCAAATCGCCATACATAACCTTAACCCCCAAATGCTCACGCCATTTCAAACGATGAAGCAAAGGTATACGGTTCAACAGCTTTCCATTCATATCATAATCCAAATCCAACGAGGCATATCGATCGTTCAGAAACTCCATATTGTTCATCAGGTTAAATGTGCCGCTCTGCAAGAAATAAGAGAGGTTGGCCGGAGCAGTGGTCAATAACGGGAAAGGCACCTTATTCCATTGGGCTCCCATCCGGAAGCGTACGTCCATACGCCCCCATGAAGCCAGCCACACACGCTTGAACACGGAAAATTCCGTCAGGTTAAAATCATAATCTCCCCCAAACACATCCTTGATTCCCATCGTGTGCGTCAAGGTAAAGACCGGTGCGTTCCGGTTAATCACCGAACGTCTTTGCTTGGAATTGATATACTGCTCTCCCGGCGCGTAACGCAAAGTCAACGCCACTTCCGTCGTATTGACATCATGCACCAAATTCGGTGTCCCGCTGCCGTCATTACGTATATAATAAAGTTTTCCGGCCGGCTCGTCGTTCAAGGCTTTCAGCTCCAGTTTCGTGGAAAATCCGCTATACGCCTCATACTCGTATTTCAAGGCTATCTTGCGAATATAAGACATCTGGTCGACTTTGGTGGTCTTGATGGAGTTGAACATATTGTCCTTGTCCATAGCGAGAAACTTGTCCACCGGGGACTGGACATCGTACTGGTAAGCCACAGATATGGAATTCCGGGGGAACTCAAAAGGCATATACGCTTTCTTTTCAAACGAGTATTCCGCTTCCGCACTATATTTGGAACGATGGTCCTTCATACCGTAAGCATAATATCCTTTCAGGAAAAGATGGGGATTGAAGTTAGCCGTGGTGGTAGCTCCAAACCGCAGGCGCAGCCCATCCACATAATTGCTGGACACGATGGTACCCAACGGGCCTACATCCACTTTACTTGGTGTCTTTTCCGAACCTGTCTCCACGTAATTCTCCACAAACAGGCGCAAAGCAAAAATAACAAAACGCAAATTCGGCGCATTCTCTATATCTTTCACAAACGAATCCATGGAAGCTTCCTTCCGGGACAGAGGTATCTGGCGGTGTGTTTCCCAGAACTTCGTATCCTTCATCAACGCATCCGGCGCCGTCTGCTTGGAACGGGTATTCCCAAAATCCCTTTCCGGTATGGCGGCAAAAGAATGGTGGTCATAACGGGTCGTCCTCCTAACCAATACTCCCTGCAACTTCAAAATAGGCGGGTAAATGTCGGTCGACATATCATCCGACATCACCGCCCAGTCTCCATTCGGTAACATGCCGTATTCTTGTGTAATTTTCAAATTCTCCACAAAGTTCACTCCGGTATGCTTGGGAAGCTGCATCATGCATTTCTTCACGGTATACGAAGAATCCGCCAATACATACAGGTGCCCGGTGAAGCCGAAATCCTGCGAGTTCTGGGGGACGAACGAGAGATGGAAGCATTTATCCTTTTCCACATAAAGAGTATCCATAATGTAATACTTATAGAAGGAGATGGCGTTATCGGATATCGGGCTGATAAACTGTTTTTTCAATAAATACATGTTGTTATCGTAGATATTCACATCGGCAAACACTTCCTGCATGATTTCCGTCACCGCATCGCCCACATCGAACAACTTATCGATACCGGTGGAATTCATCCCTTTCACCAATATTTTCTTCATCTTCGGGTCTTTCCGGTAAAGTACCTCCGAAGCCGTTTCCTGTACGGATATAGGTACCACCAGCTGATTGGTTTCTTCATCAACCTCCACCTGATCAGCCAGGAAAGGGAGTTTCTTGTAAAGTCCCTTGTTCAACCGTTCCGGCGTCATCTCATTCAAAGCCATGGTGATCTTCTCGTATTTGTCATACCTGTAAAAATCATTGTCATCCAAATTGTTTTTCTTTTTGGCCGCAATCACCTTCCTCATCATTATCACCGCCGGATTATCCTTCTTCTTATATCGCTCCCGCTTAGGTTTTACGACCACCTCATTCAGTACAATGTCCTCCGGCACAAGCTGAACGTTCAGTTTCTTTGTCACTCCCGGAACGATTCTTACCTTTTTCCTCACATACCCCATTGCCGAGAATGTCAGTTCCGTCCAACCATCACGGCTTTCCACCTGATAATATCCCATATTGTCCGTAATGCTTCCTACCCCTTTCCCCTCATAATACACGGAAATGTACGGAAGCCTTTCATGAGTCAGCGAATCCGTCACCACTCCTCTAATCTGAGCAGACAGCTTTCCGGACAACAATAAAGACAAACAAAGTATGCTATACCTTAAATATTTATGCTTCATCTTTTTTCCTCTGTAATAATACACATATTGAAACGCAAAGTTAATCAGAAAAAATGAGTCTCCATGAAAAGAGAAGGATTAAAAAGTCTAATTTCAGAAAAGCAGAACAATCAGAATGTTATTTTGAACAGAAATGGAATCAGAACAGGAACTGAAAAAGGTAAGAAAAAACTCTTAAGAAAGTCCGCAAAAACTCCGACAGTTTTCCCGCTCCTTCTTATATTCATAAAGAGTTCATTTTATTCATCTTCATTTTTTCACTTTCGCACAGATACGCACGCATTGGAACAAATAGAATATCTTTACTGTAAATATTTAATTTATAGTTGATTGTGAGGAATTGAAGATGTGAAGATGAACGAACTTTTATATGAAAAGCAGTGCCAAGGAGGCTACTGAATTGCCTATTTCCTGTCGGCTATCTCGACATATTGTTTCCTTGAAAAGAAACCCGCCATTGAAGTGAAGTTTATCAATGACGGGCTACTTACTATTTTCTGATTAATGACTATCCGCATGATGTCCGTCTATAAATTTTTGACCTAAAGTCGGTGTTATAGTTGATAACAGTGAAAGCGAGTTTATCAAATAGTTTTGTCTGCATACCTTTTCCTGATAGAAATGCTTCAGACAACGGTATCCCGAGTCATGGAAAAGTATCATGATGAGCATGATTTCCGCTTTGGACATGGTGGAATCACAATGATATTTACGCTTTGTAGCAGATTAAGCGTGTATTTTGTCATCATGGCATCGAAAAATTTGCAAAAATCATCTGCCATACAAAATAATTCTATAACTTTGCTTTCGGTGATCATAGCGATTATTGTTTGTAAATCTTTATAAATCAGTACTATAAAGTTACAACAATTCTCGCTAATCACCAAATCAATAAGAACTTAAAATTCGTCGAACTCACGTTAGCTATATTGTACGGAAAAGAAAGTAATAAACATAACGAATGAAAATTATACCCAATTTGTACCTTTAGTCCCTATTGCTTTTTCTTATGCAGAAGGAGGTGCAATGGGGTGTCCTGGTCAGATTGTTATCATAGATAATAATAGTAGGATTTATTGTCTAAATATTTATGATTTTGAAGAAGATGTAATAAAGATAATCATACCGGTTCTGTTTGAATGTAAATTTGGAATGTTTGAAAAAGATATACCAGCACTAGAGTGGCATAACTTTTATTTGGGTATGGGCAATCATCTTATGGTCAAAGATCCCATATTTGACGAGTTCTATCCAAAGGCTGGAGAATATGATGGAGAACCAGGAATGTTGTATCAAAAATGGATTGATTTAGTACTGGAAATTATAAGTAGATGAAGATGGAATTAAACACTACTCAGAAAATTCAATTGGTTGGTGCAATAATACTTATGCTTTGCATCGTCCCTATGCCATATGGTTTTTACACAATTGTAAGGGTTATCATAACTATCATCAGTGTATATTTAGCACATACTTATCAAAAGCAAGCTAAAAGAGAATTATCAATATCTTTTATTACAATTGCCTTTATCTTTCAACCTTTTATAAAATTAGTATTAGGTCGAGAAATTTGGTTAATATTAGATATCTTGGTCGCTGTCTATTTATTAGTATTGGCATTTAAAGATATAATTATTAGCAGAAAATATAAAAAATCAATGGCAGAAAAAGCTAATACTATTCAAATACCCTTATTTACAAATACAGAAATAGAGGAAGTCAGAGATTTTGCTCTTTCCGGATGGACACTGGGAGAGATTCATGGCTTGTCTCATTGGCAAAGAGTGGAGAGATACGGAATTATTTTAGGTATGGTTAACGGACAAATTCGTGATGATATAAACATTAAGGTTGTCCGTTTCTTTGCTTATTTACATGATAAATGCCGTCTGAATGATTGGGCAGATTTAGAACATGGAGTAAGAGCTGCTGATATGCTAGTTACTATTAGGAATACTATTTTGAAGGACTTTACTGATGAAGAAATTTCTTTATTGGAAAAGGCTTGCAGATATCATACCACTGAACTTCGCACTGGCATTCCAACCGTTGATGTCTGCTTTGATGCTGACAGATTAGACTTAGGTAGAGTTGGTATAACTCCTAATCCGAAGTTGATGGCATCTGAACAAGGTGCTTACTATGCAACAAATATTCATTTATTAGATCCTGTCATTAGTGTCCCATAAAAATTAGGGACTTAGTTAAACATTAAATAAATTTGGTCCATTTGGTCCGAAACGGTCTTTGTCATATTGAAATTTAGTTTTGTCGAAGAGGTCTTTCAAGTGCGATTTGTCAGTCAGCGAAATGCTTAAAATCTGCAAGACTTCGTATGTACTTCTTCCGAATTTCATATCGTTCTTTACGATAGTAACAAGCAGGTAAGTGCAAATGGCGACATAGATTTGTATTCTAATATATGGAAGAAGGTCGGAATCTGTGTTTCCACATCGTACAAAGTATGTACCTTGATACCGCCTTTTTTCTTTCTGAACTTCGCCCACCAGAAGACTTCCAAACATAAGCCAATGGTTGTTGAATCGAATGCATAGACATTACCGTCAAGTTTGAAAATATCAGTATTGCACTTCTTGCGTACTTCGCTTACAAGATAGAAAGCATATTCCTCGAATATGCGGTAGTCTCTATCCTGATTCGCTCTTGAAAGTGATGATTTGGATACATTCTTGCCCATGCCCAAATGATAACATTTTGAGTGATGGGCTTCGAGTGCGACATTCAAATCACGCAGACTTTCTCGGTTGGAAAGTTGTCCGAACATCATTGCAAGGAACTGATTCCAACAGGTCAAATGCTTGACGTAACGGTCACCGTTATATTTTGCAACGATACGATTAAACTTGCTTCTATCGAGGAATGCAACTAACTGAGCAAAAACAAATTTGTCTTGAAACATATGCGGTCATAGTAAAACTACCGCAAAGATAAAATTTCAAGTCCGTTCGCTCGAAAAACCTTTGTAACTAACTATATTTCAATAATTTCAAAGAACTTTATCAGATTTTAATGGGACAGTAGTGAAATAAATGTATCATCAAATTGTCAGACAACCGTTGTTTGATTTTCCTCAATACTCGTTTTGGCGGGTATTCAATAAATCCTTTTGATAAGTATTTGAATTTCTCGGTTCTCATGTACTCAGATCCTTCATCTTTTGAATCATTGTTTGACTAAATAAGGAAATGATTGAATCTGCATTTCGACAAGTGGCTGCATATTGCGCTGATAGGCAGCTATTGTCTGGTTCAAACTTCTGTCCGATAACGTGTTAAGGGCGTAACTTTGTACCCGAACAGTGAGGAATACCTGGATGGGGCAACTTGGAGTTTGAAAGGTGTTTCCCCAATCCGACAAGCGGAGGATTCTTGTGTCCTCAAAGACACAGCAAGATATATTTTCAGTTACCCGAACAATTCTAAGTAACTGAAAATCCTTGCACCGCCGTGGGCAGAATTATCCTCCGCAATCGGATAATTTCGGGATTACTTAATCACAGATTAAACAATGGATAACCCATAATATTGAAAGAATAAAAAGCATGAAAAAGAAGAGCAAGTACGGGAGAAATCCCAAGTTGAACCCGAAGACGCATTGCGTGATGGTGCGCTTCGATGATGTGGAATGGAACAAGTTTCTGACGATGTACGAAGAATCGAACGTGTATGCGAAAGCCGTCTTCCTCAAGGCGCACTTCTTCGGGCAGAAGTTCAAGGTGCTGAAGGTGGACAAGGCGATGCTGGACTACTACACCAAGCTGTCGGATTTCCATGCCCAGTTCCGTGCCATCGGCACAAATTACAATCAGGTCGTAAAAGAGTTGCGTATCCACTTCTCGGAAAAGAAGGCGATGTCGTTACTCTACAAGCTGGAAAAGTGTACCATCGACCTTGTGAAACTGAGCCGGGAGATTGTGGAGCTTTCAAAGGAGATGGAAAAATATTACCAATCTAAATCTGACTGACATGGCATCGGTCAAGGTCAAATTTCGCCCATCCATCCAAGAGGGAAAGGAAGGGACTATCTACTATCAAGTGATTCATAACCGTGTGATCAGGCAGATATATACCGACTATAAACTTTTCGCTTCGGAATGGGACTGCCATTCCGAAGCGGTTATCCTGCATTGTCTTCCGAATGAGCAAGAGCGGAACAACTATCTGCTTTCGACAACCTCACGCATCAGATGGGACAAAGACAGGTTGAACAAAATTATACACACGTTATCACAATCCGACACATTTGTGGCGGATGATGTGGTTGTGCGCTTTCAAGACAACAGACAGGAGCCATCGTTTAACAACTATATCCGCCAGCAGATTGCCAGATTGAAACGCTTGGGGAAGATACGCACTTCGGAAACCTATACGGCGGCACTCCGAAGTTTCAGTGGTTTTATGGATGACAAAGAGGTCTTGTTTGACCAGATTAAAGCTGACCTGATTGCGGAATATGAGGTTTATCTGAAAGGCAGGGGAAATGTGCCCAATACCATATCTTTCTATATGCGCATTCTGAAAGCGGTCTATAACCGTGCGGTGGAAGATGGACTGACCGGGCAGCGGCATCCGTTCAAGCCCGTTTATACGGGAGTGGAGAAAACCATGAAGCGAGCCTTGTTACTCAATGACATCAGACGTATCAAAGGGTTAGACTTATCATTGAAGCCCAATCTTGATTATGCCCGTGATATATTCCTGTTCTGTTTCTACACAAGGGGAATGTCTTTTATAGACATGGCTTATCTGAGAAAGAAGGATTTGCAGAACGACATTCTTTCCTACCGCAGACGAAAAACAGGGCAACAGCTTTTCATCAAATGGGAAAGATGTATGCAAGAGATTGTTGACAAATACCCCGTAAACGAAACGGAATACCTCTTGCCAATCATTACACAACGGGATGTGGATTATCGGAAGCAATACACCAACGAGCTTCACCGGGTGAACCATCTGCTGAAAAAAATCGGGAAGCAATTGGACTTACCGATACCCCTGACGATGTATGTCGGGCGGCATTCGTGGGCAAGTATTGCCAAGAGCCGCAATGTGCCCATTTCTGTCATCAGCGAAGGCATGGGGCATGATTCAGAGAATACTACGCAGATTTATCTTGCATCGCTGGACACATCAGTGGTGGATAAAGCCAATAAGAAGATACTGGATTTGCTGTGAAGCCGTGAATGTTTTGCGAATCTGTTCAACGCTTGCCAAGAGACGGATATTATAATGCAAAGTTACGCAAAATAATGATTATTAGACCATAAAACACTAAAAATATTGTCTGTTGCAATATCTCTGTTTTGCGAGGGATATCAGATGTTTTGCGAATTTATCTGTGGAAATGGATAACACGACTCAATATCAATGAAATAAGGTAAATCGTCCATCTCTTGGCAAGAGAGGGAGATAACAATTATATCAATATATACAGTCATGGGATTTTTTGACCTATTTACGAAAAAGAAAAATAACAACATGGGACAATCGTCTCATGTTACTCACCTTACGGATTCTATAAATTCACAAGGTGAAAAACAGAGTATCAAATCTGCTCAAACTCATAACTTGTCTATTTACAGACTTGAAGATTTAATAGCAATGCAATTGGGGCAAGGTTTAATGTTAGCCCCATATGATGCACAACGCTATTTTGAATTAGGAGAAAACGATGCACAACTTCTCTCCATCCTGTCAGATGATGTCATTAAACGTTATCTGCCGAATATGGATTTTTCCACGAAGGATTCTGCTCTTAAGTTTCTTTCTAACCTACCCATTCTTATTCTTACAGAAAAAGGACTTTCCATTGCATATGTTATCACTGCTGATAATATGCCGATAGGATTCATTTTTATAGATACTCCGACTGTTAACGAAAGAATTGGACTAAATAAATGGACACATACGTTCTTTATGCTTTCCCCAATGAGAGGCAAAGGATTAATGTCGGCATCGCTCGGCAGAATATTGTATTCACTGAAGACAAAACTTGGTGTATCTCAAGTTTACGCTACTGCCGATAAGACAAATACTGTTTCACAAAAGATTTTACAAACAACCTGCTTTGAATCTACAGATATCCACGATGTGGCTAACCAAGGTATTACTTATGTTTGTAATTTTGATACTTTGAATTTCCACCATAAATAATTCAGCACCATGAACTTGTCTATTTCAACAGATACTTGGGTTTGCTTGAGTATTATTGTCGTTGCCTTTATCGTTTGTCTTATCCTTGTACTCAAATTCAAGAACAGCGAAAAAATGGAGGCTAACCGCAGAATAATAGAATACTTTCCCACATTGGTTTCCACCCTCGGGGTGTTGGGTACTTTTTGGGGGATCACAAAAGGTTTGATGGCTTTTGACACATCCGATCTTGACCAATCCATTCCTGGCTTGCTTGATGGTTTGAAAACGGCTTTCTTTACTTCGTTGGCAGGTATGATTGGTTCTATGTTCCTCTCTGCTTTTATCAGCAAGAAACAGGACGAAAGAGATGGTGGCATTTCCGACATTAATCAAGCAGCAGGAGAAATTACTAAGTCTGTAAAAGCAATGAGCGACGCTAATACCGAAACTATACGTTCAATTCAGCAACAACTCACTGAACAGGAAGCGGATCGCAAGACGTTTTACCGCACTGTGGGAGAAGTGATGTCTAAGATATCCGGTACGCAAAAGTCCATTACTTCCGCCATTGATTCGTTGGTGTTGTTACAACGTAGCCAAGAAAATTCCCTTGCCGACATTAAAGAAGCTACTACGCAACAATCCGTGGCTATCAATTCTGTGGCTAAGTATTCGCAAGAGGTTAGCGAATACACGCATCATCTCGGCGAAATCCTTGATGTTATTTCTGGCATGAGCGGAACGGAAGACGAAATCAATGAAAAGGTTGGCAAACTTAAAGAAATTATTCACGGAGAGGTTATCGAGATTGAGGATAATATGGCGAAGACCAATAAACTTTTGGAAAGCAAATTCGATGAATTTACCGAGCTGCTCAAAAAGAGCAATACGGAAGCCCTTGTGGAAGTGATGAAAAAAGTCACCGAGGAATTCCAAAAGCAAATGAACTCGCTTATTAACAAGCTCATTCAAGAAAATTTCGACCAACTCAACAAGTCGGTGGAAAAACTCAATCAATGGCAGCAGGAGAACAAGGAGATGATTGCTTCGCTCACTCATCAGTACAAGGAAATGTCCGACAATTTCGAGGCTACCTCTACTTCGCTTACTCGTGTCAAGGACGACACGGCTTCGCTTGTCAGCGAGGGTGGCAAGCTTCGTCAGCTTGTTGATGCGCTTAATCAAGTTATCATCGAGGACGAACATTTCATTGAAGTTACCAAAGAACTTCATGAAACTGCCAATCTCTCCAAATCCAATATGGAGTCGTTCAATGAATCCACCAAGACACTCAATGAGTGGGTACGCAAACAGCGCAACTTTGTGGACGGTGTACAACTCCTTATTGCCAAATTGGAGGAACTTAACAAAATCCGTGATTACGGTGAACAGTTCTGGAAAGGTACGAAAGATAAAATGGAGGAAGGTGTCGGAATCCTTACACGTGGGTCGCAGACGCTCAATTCACAGCTCACTTCTCTTGACCGTCAGTTCTATGGTCGCTTGAGCGCAACCCTTGCTGAACTTGACAACTGTATTACTAAGATGGTGGAACAAGTCGGTAAACGTAAATAATTATGGCAAAACCTAATGTATGGCTTTCTGTTTCCGACCTGATGACGGGGTTAATGGTGATATTTCTTTTTGTCGCTATTGCCTATATTAGTCGTGTGCAGAAAAACCAGTCTGTACTTACAGACTATGTGGAAACAAAGAACGAACTTCATAATAAACTTGTGAAAGAATTTGCGGGCGATACGCTCAAATGGCAAATGGCTATCGGTAAAGACCTCACTATGAAATTCAAAGAACCGACCGTGCTTTTTGCCACCGGCTCATCGGAACTAACTCCGCGCTTCAAAGAAATCCTTGATGAATTTCTCCCTCGCTATTTCAGTATTCTATTGAATGACAGCTTGCGCTCTAACATTCAAGAAATACGCATTGAGGGACACACTGATGATGTGCCTATGCCAATATACGATGCAGACCCGTATATTGCTAATGTCAAGCTTTCACAAGAACGTGCTTTGTCTGTTCTAAAATACTTCCGTTCTATGTCGCAGTTTACAAAATATTCAGACAACCAGAAGCGGTTGCTTGAATATTGGTTCACTGCAAACGGACTTTCTTATGGTAAGGCTCTTGATGCGGACGGAGATTTCATCATCCGCTCCAACAAACCGATTGACCGTGCTTTTTCTCGCCGTGTAGAGTTCCGTATTGTCACTTCCGGCGATGAGATACTTGAAAACTTTGTAAAGGAGAACACCAAATGAGTTTCGATTTTGACATAAATGCTGAAGAAGAAGGGTTCGATGACTCCGCCCCCATTTATGACTTCCCCAATCTAAAAAAACGCCTGACCGATATGGGCATAAAGATTGGACGAGCAAGCGTATGGCATCCTGTCGGACCGGTCGATGTGCGGCCCGAAGACATCGGTAAACGCATTCTTTTTGAAGACGGCGGCATCTTCTATATTGATGATGAAGGGGTAAAACGCCGTGGCTTTATGTATAAGGCTGCTTTCTATTTCGAGTGGCAAGGACACATAAATCAACCCAAGTTTCACGTCTACAAATGCACCGCCATTGAAAACTTCGGTTGTAATGCCTATTGTTTTGCCAACGCAGAGCCTATTAAAGTTTATTCGCATAATGCTTACAAAGAAGTGGAAGTTGAGGGCATGGAGCTATGCGGTTATTGCCAACATATGCTGACGGACGAAGAAGCGGAACGGGTGAACAACTCAACCGACTTTGTGGAAATCCTGAAAGAAGCGGGTGATGTGAAAGAACCCACGGAGTATGATGTGGATATTTTCGGCTATGTCAAAAATTGGGAGAAAATTTCACTTGCTTACCGTACAAAGAAACAATTTACTTGCGAACGATGTGGCACACAAGTAGAGGACGGCTTCGACCATTACTATATGCAAACCCACCACAAAAATGGAGTAAAGACCGACAATCGTGAGGGTAACCTTGAATGTCTGTGTATTAAATGTCACTCCGAAGTGGACGATACCCACCGCCGTAATTTTTCTTCTGGGGCGCAAAAAGTCATGATTGACGAATATATGCGCAAATACCACGGAAAAGAATCAGGCTCTATTATTTCTCGCCTTATAAAGGCGGTGCATAATCGACAAGAACCTCCTATCATAGTGAATGATGACGATCTTCCTTTTTAAAATTATGTAAAATAGAATATTATAGATATGAAAAAAACTGTATATTCTATGTTTATTGATGGTATGCATATATGAATATTGTCATTCTCAAGTTTTTCAGGAACTCCCTGATGAAAGAAGGCATTCCGAAGTGTAAGGGAATGAGGAAGGCAATCCCTATAAACATAAAAAACGGGGCTTTTCACAAAGACCCGTTTTTCATTTTCAATAGGTATTAGTTTTTTAAGGTAAAAAGATTGTTTTCAGGATAACACTGCAAAGATGAAGCATTTTTTTACACTTTCCAAATTAAATTATATGTCCTATAACATATTTCTTCATATTTAGAGGTTTTTTTTCACTTTTTCAAGCGATGTGCCCACCCCTGCACTGTTTAACAGGTGTAAAGATAGAAAATATTCACCTAACCACTTACCCTTTTCCTTTTTTTTCTTCACAAAACTTGTTTTTCTCTGTTTTTCCCTGATGTTTTAACACTTCCGCATCGATATAGAAAACGATTTCTTCCGCCAGGTTCGTAATATGGTCACCGGAACGCTCCAGTTTACGGAACACGCCGGCCAAGTCCAGACACGTACGGATATCCTCTTTATGCGTTTCCAGGTAAGCGGCCAGCACCGTGCTGACATTGGCATTGATTTCATCCAGCAAGTTGTCTTTCCCAAACACGGAGACAGCCAGTTCCACACTCTCCTCATTCAGGGCCCTTTGGGCTGTATCGGACATACTGAGTACTTGCCTTACCATTTCTTCCAAACGTAGTTCACGCAAAAGTTCCTTATCCAGCTCCTCCTTATCGCAATGCACCACGAAACGGGCTATCCCTTCGGCAAAATCCCCCAAGCGTTCCAGATTCGCATTAATCTTAAGCATGGCCAACACAAAGCGCAAATCAACGGCCACCGGATTATAAAGAACAATCGCATCTTCCGCGTCACAATCTATCTTCAATTCAAACGCGTTGACACGCTTCTCCCTTACTATCACTTGCTGCGCCAACTCACGGTCGAAAGTCAAGACCGACTCTCCCGCACGGCTCAACTGATTATGCACCAATGTCCACATCCCGTTCACCTCCCCACGAAGGTCCACGAGTTCCGATTCGATAAACTTTACCATATATTTTCGTTTTGGTTTTACAAAATCAATAAGGAGCATCAACATTTCACCCCGCAACCAGCAAGGCAATCAGACCTTCTCTCCTGAAAATACAAATATACACAAATATTCCAACGTGCCTGCATATTCCGCGAATAAAAGAGGCATCACCCGAAACGTCCGGCAATATATTCCGCATGGCCTCCTCTCCCGGGTCGGTGAATATCCTGTTGTTCGTCCACTATTATTATAATGTAAGGAAAAGTCAACCATTCATCAATTATATTCTGTCGGGCGAGGGGCAAAATATCATAAAAAAAGATAGATATATTCCTGTCAAATAGAGAAAAGACAAAAAGAATCATTACTTTTGCAGACATAAGGGTAATAAAGAAAATCACTATGACTGAAACAAACGCAGAAGTTACGGAAAAAAGAAGCCTGAATTTTATCGAACAGGCTGTGGAAAAAGATTTAAAAGAGGGTAAGAACGGAGGAAGAGTTCAGACGCGCTTTCCGCCCGAACCTAACGGATATCTACACATCGGACATGCCAAAGCCATTTGCCTGGATTTCGGTATCGCAGCCAAATACGGAGGAGTATGCAACCTGCGATTTGACGATACCAATCCTACCAAGGAAGATATGGAATATGTCGATTCCATCAAAGAGGACATCCAGTGGCTTGGCTTCCAATGGGGGAATGTCTACTATGCATCCGATTACTTCCAACAGTTATGGGATTTTGCCGTCCAGCTGATAAAAGAAGGGAAAGCCTACATCGACGAACAGTCGGCCGAAGTCATTGCACAACAAAAAGGCACCCCTACCCAACCGGGCATGGACAGTCCGTATAGGAACCGTCCCGTAGAAGAAAACCTGAGATTGTTCGAAAAGATGAACAGCGGCGAGGCGGAAGAAGGCTCGATGGTATTGCGTGCCAAAATAGACATGGCGAACCCGAACATGCACTTCCGTGACCCGATTATATATCGCATCTTAAATGTTCCTCACCACCGTACAGGCGACAAATGGAAAGCATACCCCATGTATGATTTCGCGCACGGGCAGAGTGATTATTTCGAGGGAGTGACTCATTCTCTTTGTACGCTGGAGTTTGTCGTTCATCGCCCGCTCTATGATCTATTCATCGACTGGTTGAAAGAAGGAAAAGACTTGGACGACAATCGTCCCCGCCAGACAGAATTCAACAAACTGAATTTGAACTATACGCTGATGAGCAAACGGAATCTGCTGATTCTGGTAAAAGAAGGTCTGGTCAACGGTTGGGATGACCCCCGCATGCCGACCCTCTGCGGATTCCGCCGTCGTGGCTACTCCCCCGAATCCATCCATAAATTTATCGATAAAATAGGATACACGACTTACGACGCACTGAATGAATTCAGTCTGTTGGAAAGCGCCGTACGGGAAGATTTGAATATGCGCGCCACTCGTGTTTCAGCAGTTCTAAATCCTGTGAAGTTAGTAATCACCAACTATCCGGAAGGGAAAGTGGAAGATATGGAAGCAGTCAACAATCCGGAGGATACGAGCGCAGGTTCGCATACCATCGAATTCAGTCGGGAATTATGGATAGAGCAGGAAGATTTCATGGAAAACGCTCCCAAAAAATATTTCCGCATGACTCCAGGACAAGAAGTCCGTTTAAAGAATGCCTATATTGTAAAATGTACAGGATGCAAAAAGAACGAAGCGGGTGAAGTAGAAGAAGTCTACTGCGAATATGACCCAAACAGCCGAAGCGGTATGCCGGGAAGCAATCGGAAAGTAAAAGGCACGCTTCATTGGGTAAGCCGCGCGCATTGCCTCCCCGCGGAAGTACGTTTGTATGACAGGTTATGGAAAGTGGAAAACCCGCGCGACGAGTTGTCCGCCATAAAGGAAACAAAGAACTGTTCCTCATTAGAGGCCATGCAGGAAATGATTAATCCAGACTCATTGAAAGTATTGAAGCATTGCTACGTAGAAAAATTCCTGGCGACAGCCAAGGCGCTCGACTATCTGCAATTCCAACGTATAGGCTATTTCAATGTGGACAAGGATTCCACACCGGAACATCTGGTTTTCAACCGTACAGTATCTTTAAAAGACACATGGAGCAAAATCAACAAATAAAACAAGGGGACTGAAACGGCCGCAGAGGATGTTCCAGCATCGCGACCGTTTCTTTCCCTTACAATCAATCTCCCTAATATAAGGCTGTTTTCGAATAAATCAGCGGCATAGTGGGTCTATTAAAACAACTTTACTTTATAACGACAATGAAGGAATCCGATTTTTTATCGGTCGAGAATGATCCGGAATTCAACCGTATCCTCTCCATCTACCAAGAAATGCAACGGACAGGAAAAGCGGCCTATCTCGAAGATTATGAACTGGCCGATTTAGCAGACTATTATGACGAGAACGGCGATGACGAGAATTTAAAACAGGTCATTGACTTATTCGAAAGCATGCATCCTGACAGTTACGAAATAGCGTATGCCCGGGGACGCTTTCTTCTGAGACAAGGAAAGTGGAAAGAAGTACACGCAAATATCGAGAAAATGAAAGAGTTTGCCCATTACCTCCATACAGAAGGAAACACAGACTACCAAAACGGGATTATCTCCGACATCTATATGCTGAAGGGAGAAATGGCGCTTATGCACAACAATCCGGAAGAAGCCGACCGTTTTTTCCGGCAAGCGTTCGATGTGGTTCTGCCCGAGGATGACAAATCATACGTAGCCATCCATGTGGCGTCCTTATATCTGCAATACGAGATTGAAGAAAAAACCATTAAATGGATAGAACGTTCCATCAAACTGATTCCGGATAACCAACCGGCATTGGAAATGCTGAGTTATTATTACAATGACCGGAAAGATATAAAGAAAGCCGAGAAAATATTGGAAAAATTGGTGGATGAAGACCCCTATTCCACTCACTACTGGAAACTGGCAGGAGATATTTATCTGAACAACGAGCAATTCGAAAAAGCCATTGACGCGTACGACTTTGCTCTGGCTATCGATACGGACGACTCCGAAGCCTTGAAGAAGAAAGCGGTGGCATTCATTCATCTCGAGAACTATGAAAAGGGAATCCAACTATTGGACAAATATCTGAAAAAAATCCCGAATGACTTCAATGCGCTTCTTCTTTCCGCCATCTGCCTGTCCAGTTCCGGACAGGTCTCAGCAGCCATCGAACTGCTTGAGCACATAATGGAAGAAACCAATTTCGGCAAAGACGACCCGACTGTCAACCAATTGGATTTGTTTCATCTGATTGTCCGTACCTACCGGCTGAACAAGGAACTTGACAAAGCGATTAAATGGATAAACAAAGCCATTAAGTTAGGTATGGATAAATCCATCTTCCATATCATGAAAGGAGGCATCTACATAGAGAAGAAGATGGAAAAAAAGGCCTTCCAATACTTCAAGAAAGCCATTGCCGAAGCCAAAGACCAAATTGCCATTTTATATTTGATAAGTAATGAATTATTTTTTTATGGCTGTTATGAACCTTGTCAGAGCATACTGCTCCAAGTATACGAGGCGACTGAGAAGGGAGAATTTCCAAGCGTCCCGTCCATGCTGGCATATTGCTATCTGCGTCTGGAGAAATACGACGAATATCTCCGGTTCTTGAAAGAAGCCTGTCAGGAAACGCCGTATGACACAAAAATCGTATTCTCCGACCTCATTCCGGAAGAGATGTCCCCGAAAGAATTCTACGAATCGGAAAGAGAGCGATTCTCCTAATCGTTACAGACTCTTTTTTGCAATGATTTTATAACGAGACAAAACAAATAGAAAAATGAAACGCGACATGAAAGGATACTCGCTCCTCGTATTGAAGGGCATGGGAATGGGAGCCGCAGACGTCGTCCCGGGTGTATCGGGAGGAACCATCGCTTTTATCGTGGGCATTTACGACGAACTGATTAACTCGATAAAAAGTATAAATAAAGAGAGTCTGAAACTGTTCCTCACAGGTAAATGGAGGGCATTCTGGCAATATATCAACGGAAGTTTCCTATTTTCCATCCTGTCAGGCATAGGAATCAGCATATTCTCGCTGGCCAAGGTCATCACGTGGCTGCTTACCGACCATCCTGTCTTGGTATGGTCTTTCTTCTTCGGGCTGGTATTGGCTTCCACCTGGTTTGTGGGGAAAGACATAAAAGGCTGGAACTGGAAAACCATCCTTGCATTTATTGCCGGTGCCGTGATAGCCTATTACATTACAGTAGCCACCCCGTCGAATACTCCTTCCAACCTGTTGTTTGTCTTTTTATGTGGAGCCATCGCCATCTGCGCCATGATACTACCGGGAATTTCAGGCAGCTTCATTTTGGTATTGCTGGGCAAGTACTTCTTCATCATGGAGGCTGTCAAAAACCTGCGCCTCGTTGTCTTGCTATTTTTCGCGGCAGGAGCCTGCATCGGTATCACTACCTTTTCGCGCATATTGTCATACGCCCTGAAGAAAATCCGTAACATCACCTTGGCCGTACTGACCGGGTTCATGCTGGGCTCGCTAAACAAAGTCTGGCCATGGAAAGAAACCATCGAGACCTATACGGACAGCCATGGCGTGGTAAAACCTTTGGTAGAAGCAAACATTCTTCCCAATCAATATGTATGGGAAGCCATTGCACTGATGGCCGTAGGTTTTCTGGCCGTTTACTTCCTGGAGAAGCTGTCCGCCAAAGCCACCGACAAATAAAATCCTGCGGAGCGGCCGGCCCGGCGCGCACGGCACGTCTCCGTTCTTCGAAGATACCGTCTCCGGACTTTCTTAAGAATCTTTCCAAAAACTCCGGGAGTTTTCCCGGACTTTCTTAAGAAGGTTTGCGGAAACTCCCGGAGTTTTTCCCGCCCCATACGGCACAAAAACATCGCATATCCACAAGCAAGCCTCCTATCCTTGGTCTCAATACATGAGCGGGACAGGAGGCTTAACAAATTAAAAAAAACAAAACAACGAATTCTAAGCCTTTATGGCAGCCAAAGCCGCCTCATAGTCAGGTTCCTGGGTTATTTCCGGGACCAACTCCGTGTAAGCAATCATACCCTCCGGATTTAAAATGACTACGGCACGGGCAAACAAACCGTTGAGCGGACCGTCAGTCATCAATACTCCATAATCTTTTCCAAAAGTGGAATGTACCTTAAAATCTGAAAGAGGAATCACATTGCTAATTCCCTCTACGGTACAGAAACGACTTTGGGCAAAAGGAAGGTCCTTCGATATCGCCAAAACTGTCACATTGGGCAGATTGGCCGCCTTCTCATTGAATTTACGTACGGACGTTGCGCATACGGCAGTATCCAGACTGGGAAAAATATTCAATACCGCCCACTTGCCTTTCACGTCTTTGAGGCTGAAAGGACTCAAATCCCCTTTTGTCAATACAAAATCCGGAGCCTTGACTCCCACCCGAACAAAATCTCCGGCTAATTCTACCGGCTGACCTTTAAATTGTGTTTTTGACATACGCTCTTCTTTTTATTCGTTACCCATATATAACAAAGATGTATCATAAAAAGTTCAGTCCAACGGAATTTTCATCCACTAACTCCGGCTTACTTCCAATCCTTTATCCGAAAGAGTCATCTCCACGAAACGGGCGCACGAGTTGGGCGGAGTCTCCGTTAGAACCGATTTGATTCGCGCGGCCGCTTCCGGCGACTTGGCCACCATATACAAGAATCCTCCTCCACCGGCCCCCGGCAACTTATACCCGATGCAATAATCATGGACACGACGGATGATTCGTTCCACCGCTTCCGGATTCGTTCCCGGATCAAGCAACTTGTTCTGCTTCCAGGTTTTCCCGACCAGACGACCATACTCATCAAAGTTTCCCCGCTGTACGGCTTCAAACAAATCCAGCGCATGGACTTTCATCTCATTCAGCATATACAAATGTTCGGTTGAATTCAAAAACATCCCGCGCACGATTTCAGCCAGAATGCCTTTTGCCGTGCGGGTAATGCCCGTATAATAAAGCAGATGACACTTCCGGTACTCCGGACCGGTAAACAGGAAATCAGGCAGCCAACGGACCGATGGGCACTGATCAAAACCGCTGTGGGTCTGCAAAAGCTTGACTCCTTGAAGTACGCCACCATACTGATCCTGCCATCCGCCACCAGTAGTAAGCAACTGTTCCAAGACTAATGTACGCAAACATATCTCATTTTTATCCCACGCTAAACCACAGAAATCCGAAATGGCCGCCAATACGGTAGAGGCCAAAATAGAACTGGTTCCCAATCCGGAACCTGCCGGTACGGCCGACAACAACGTCACTTCCAGTCCCGAACCGAATGCTCTCAGCTGTTCTTCCAGTGAGCAATATGTCTCCTGCGAATATCCGGGCTGGAATCCCGCCAGCACCAATGCCGCCTTCGGTATGGAAAACGGTGAGCCGACCTTAGCGAAATCACGCAGTTCCTCATAGGTATGTACTTCCTCCATGGCGCCCAAATCAATGGAACGCAACACCACCTTATACTCCTTACATGGCTTTACATACGCCTGCAAAGGCTGCTGTCCGTTCAACTCGATAGCTATATTCACTACGTTTCCCCCTTCGTTCAAACAGAACGGAGGAGTATCCGTCCACCCGCCGGCCAAGTCTATACGCACCGGACTGCGCGACCAGACAATCTGATCGGCATACACATCCAGATGAGGCTGCTGTTTACGCAACAGTACCGTAGAAGTCAAACCTTTCCGGAGCAAATCAAACGCCTTCCCCTCTTCTTCCTTATACGGCTCTCCTTTCAGCTGCCGCCACTGCGCCCTAAACATGTGGTCACTGATACGAGTCATAATAGGAGTATTATCAGGCAACGACGCAGGTAAAGCCAACCCCCATGCGGCAAACTCTTCAGCCGCATCCTTCAGGTTAAGCTGATAGAAGACACTCTTCTGATAATTCTCGGCCAGTAACGTCCAATTTAATGCACGGAAAGCCTGACGCTGCGCGACCAAACGGCGCAGATTGGCATAGGCAGAAATTTCATCCGCCGAAACCTTGCGGCTTTTCATCCAGATTTCTTTTCCTTCGGTTTCCTCCTGCTCATTCAACATCCACCGAAGCACCTTCCCCAACTCATTTACCGATTTGCAAACGGGAAACAAACGGGCCGACTGCATATCACCGTTCCCTTCCATATTTTCAGGACACAAATTCCTGCGGGACAGCCATTGTGACACCGGACTCCCCATAAAAAGAGTCTTTTCATCAGAAAGAGAGCCTTTAAACGCATCATTAAAGCCATAGCAACGAGCCACAAACTCTTCCTCTCCAAAGGGAACCACATCCACGCAGACGGCCTCCGGAAGTGTCAGCTCCCAATCATTCTCCGGAACACCGGTGATGACATGACGCCTGGCAATCTTCCATTTGCCTCCCACGTGCGAATTTTCAATCCACAACTCAGAATTTTCCGCCCGCAAAGGAATCTTTACCACAGCGTTCTGAACAAACATCGCCGGATGAGGCTTCACGCTCCGATGAATAATCTCCCGCTGGTCGTTCACCAGATTCTGTACGGCCACTGTCGAAGAAATCAGTTCGCGACTTGTGCCATAATGATAAAATTCACCTCCCGGAAGCGGCAATATCGCTACACTCAGTCGGTTCAGTTCCTCATCTGCCACTTGCGGGTGTTCTCCCAAAGCCCTTCCAAAATCAGAATATAAATCATAATATTTCAACTGCCCCCCTTCTTTCGAACGCTCCATCAAAAGACTCACGGCTCTGTCACTCAGCAACCAGATGCCAACATCCATCAAAAACAGATGAGTCTGCATCAACTTTCCAAGT
The DNA here is from genome assembly GCA_947626525.1 of uncultured Phocaeicola sp. GTDB lineage: Bacteria > Bacteroidota > Bacteroidia > Bacteroidales > Bacteroidaceae > Phocaeicola_A. The sequence goes on from CANQSM010000014.1 coordinate 26,074, forward strand.
TCCGCTACGGAGGGCTTCTGTAACATATAGTCCAACTTATCCGGCGTGTTACGCGAAGAAACAAACACTCCGTGGTTCTTGGCCAGGTTCGGGTCCACCCACAAGCCGTAACATACCACATCAGCCTCCGGAATTTCCTGCAACGGCTCAGAGGAACGAATATACACGTCACCACTCGCAACAAGTGTGTGCAATGAATCCGGAGCCTTTTCCATAATCTTCGTATACAACGGCAATTGCAACGACAGTAAATCCTGTTTCAGCCGTTGGCCCTTGGCCCAACGGAAAACCGGAATAGGAGTCAATATCTTTCCGGAAGGAGCATATCCGGGCAAACGCCGGCTCTGTCCGCCTGCGTGCAACAAAATCCGTTTGTCCTCGCCCAGCCATTCAGAAAACGAGCGTCCCTGTGCCCATTCCTTACAACAGGCCTCCAAGAGCCAGACTGTTCCTCCCCCCGATCCCAATTTCGCACCCACCGGATCGGAGGTACAAAACCATTCATTCCGCTCCACTCCTTCTATCTCATGAAAACATTCCACCAAGTTAGGCGGCAAGGATAAAAGTTTTTTCATATTCAATCTATGGAAGAAAATAATTTGATTCTCTGTTCCTCGCTTAATTTGCAAATCAGCAGCATATCCTCCTGTTCGGCAACAATATACCCGTCCAATCCCTGCACCACCACCTTCTTTTCCTGCGTAGCATGCACAATGCAGTTGCTCGTATCATACAGATGAATATGCTTGCCTATACACACGTTCTTTTCCAGATCCCGAGGCATCTGGTCATGCAGGGAACCCCACGTTCCCAAATCACTCCAACCGAAATCAGCAGGGAAAACAAAGATTTCTTCCGCTTTCTCCAAAATGGCATAATCCACTGAAATATCTTCACAATTCGGAAATTCCTCATTAATAAGCTGTTGCTCCCTTGCGGAAAAGAAAGCGGGTGAGATGTTTTCGAATATGGAAGCTATGGCCGGCTGATAAATCCGGAAAGCATTCACAATCGTATGGACATTCCATAAAAAAATACCCGAGTTCCAAAAGAAATTATTTCGTTTAATGTATCGTTCCGCCGTCTGTAAATCCGGTTTTTCCTTAAAAGAATCCACCCTGTAAACTTCCCGGTTCGTGGAAGAAGCCACAGTCAAATCCGCCTCTATATATCCGTATCCCGTTTCCGGCCGGATAGGTTTCATTCCCAGCGTCAGGATAGCGTCTGAATTTTCTGTAAAATTCATAGCCGACTCCACTACCCGCTTGAATTCTTTCACATTCATCACCACATGGTCGCTCGGAGTGACCACCACGTTCGCTTTCGGATTCCTGGCTTTTATTTTCCAGCTTACGTATGCAATACAAGGAGCAGTGTTCCGCCGGCAAGGTTCTTTCAGGATATTCTCCTCCGGGATCTCCGGCAACTGCTCACGCACAATCGGAGCATATTTTTCTGAAGTCACGACCCAGATATTCTCAGGTTTGCAGATTCCCTCAAAACGATCTACCGTCAACTGTATCAGCGTACGTCCGCATCCCAGCACATCAATAAACTGTTTCGGCTTTTCCGGTGTGCTCATAGGCCAGAAACGGCTCCCTACACCGCCAGCCATTATTACCAAGTGGTTATTCGTCTGTTCCATATCATTCATGAATATATCCGGCAAACTTAACAAATTATTCTAACAAAGCCGAATAAATCTGTATAAAAAACGAATCCGCCGCACCGAAAGTCTGGGGGAATCCACTTCCCAACACGCAAAAGCCAAGATTAGAAGAACGGAAAGAAATCCCCCGAACAATAAGAGAATCGCGGATTCACAACGGTTTCCCGCCGCAAACCCGCGATTCAACTATGTATAAAAGAAAGAAAAGTCGCTTAGCAATACATATTTACAATTGCCTCATACAGTTCCTGCTTGCCGCTTACCTGCTTCGGCTCACCGTTTTTCTTGGCATACTCAACCAAATCTTCCAACGTAAGTTTGCCTTCTTCAAACTCTTTGCCTTTGCCTCCGTCAAATGAAGCATAACGCTCTGCCAGCATCTTCTTGTAAGGAGACTCCTCCAGCAAGGCAGCAGCCGACTCCAGCGCACGCGCCATAGCGTCCATTCCGGCAATATGGGCAATGAAAATATCCTCCAAATCCGTCGAATTACGGCGAGTCTTCGCGTCAAAGTTCGTGCCTCCGTTACCCAGGCCTCCATTACGGATGATTTGCATCATAGCCTGCGTCAACTCATAATTGTCAATTGGGAACTGGTCGGTATCCCATCCGTTCTGATAGTCACCGCGGTTCGCATCGATAGAACCCAACATGCCGTTATCCACAGCCACAGCCAGTTCATGCTCGAAAGTGTGTCCAGCCAATGTAGCATGATTCACCTCGATATTCACTTTGAAATCCTTATCCAGACCATGACTCTTCAGGAAGCCGATAACAGTTTCCGTATCCACATCATACTGATGTTTAGTCGGTTCCATAGGTTTCGGTTCTACCAGGAACGTGCCTTTAAATCCACGTGCACGGGCATAATCGCGCGCAATGGTCAACATCTGTGCCAGATGTTCTTTTTCTCTTTTCTGATCTGTGTTCAAAAGGCTCATATATCCTTCACGGCCACCCCAGAACACGTAATTAGTACCTCCCAGCTCAATCGTCGCATCAATGGCATTCTTAATCTGCACGGCAGCGCGCGCTACCACGTCAAATTCCGGATTAGTAGCCGCACCGTTCATGTAACGCGCATGTCCGAATACATTGGCAGTGCCCCACAACAACTTGATACCCGTTTCAGCCTGTTTCTGTTTTGCATAAGCCACAATTTCTTTCAAATTGGCTTCATACTCCTCGATAGTATCCGCTTCCGCGCACAAATCCACGTCATGGAAACAATAATATTCGATACCCATCTTCTGCATAAACTCAAATCCCGCATCCATCTTGTTCTTGGCAGCCTGCACCTTATCCGGATTGCCGTTCCACGGGAACACCTTCGTTCCACCTCCGAACTGGTCACCGCCTTCCGCGCACAATGTATGCCACCAAGCCATCGCGAACTTCAGCCAGTCTTTCATAGGCTTGCCCAATATCACTTTTTCCGCATCATAATAACGGAAAGCCATAGGATTTTTACTTTCTTTTCCTTCAAACTTAATTTTTCCTATACCAGGAAAATACTCTTTTGTTGCCATAACTTTTTGTTTATTAATAAATTAATTTATGCTCTATTTTCAAATTGCTTTTCTTGCTTTTCCAATCGGAGCTATCTTTGCGTGTAGCAAGCCTCAAATATAAGACTTCCATCGCTCATAGGCCTCACAATAAGCCGACTTTCTTGTTTCATCCGGCTCTATCACCTGTAACTTCGCCAACGTGGCGAAAGCCTCCCTGTTATCCTTGTATATGCCAGCTCCCATTCCAGCGCCTTTCGCCGCACCCACCGAACCATCCGTATCATACAGTTCAATAACGGCGCCGGTCACGCTGGCCAAAGTTTCCCGGAATATCGGGCTCAAGAACATATTGGCATTTCCCGCATGGATTTTCGAAATGGACATTCCCATCTGCTGCATCACCTCCATACCGTACTTGAAAGAGAACACGATGCCTTCCTGTGCCGCACGGATTATATGCGCCCGATGATGGAAATTGAAATTGATGCCATGTATCGAACAACCCCGTTCTCTGTTTTCAAGCACCCGCTCCGCACCGTTACCGAAAGGAATAATACTCAGTCCCTCGCTTCCCACAGGTACCCGAGCCGCCAAGTCATTCATCTCTGCGTAAGAAACACCTTCCGGCACAATATTTCGTTTCACCCACGAATTCAGAATACCCGTTCCGTTAACGCACAGCAACACTCCCAAACGGGTACAGTCACCCGCATGATTCACATGGGCAAACGTATTGACACGCGACTTCGGGTCATAATTCACTTCGCCGTTTACGCCGTAGACCACTCCCGACGTACCTGCCGTTGAAGCGATTTCACCCGGGTTGAACACATTCAGAGACAATGCGTTGTTTGGCTGGTCACCTGCACGGTAGGTCACCGGAATTCCGGCTTTCAATCCCAGTTCCTGTGCCACCTCTTCCGTCACACGTCCCTGTTCCGAAAACGTGGGTCTGATTTCCGGGATAAAAGAGGAATCAAATCCGAAATAATCCATGAGGAAACCGGCCACCTTATTTTCCTTAAAGTCCCACAACATGCCTTCCGACAATCCCGAGACCGTCGTACAGACCTCTCCGGTCAGACGCATTGCCACATAATCCCCCGGAAGCATAATCTTGTCTATTTTCTCGTAGATTTCCGGCTCGTGCCGCTTCACCCAAGCCAATTTAGAGGCCGTGAAATTGCCGGGCGAATTCAACAAACGCGACAAGCACCTTTCCTTTCCCAATTCTTCAAACGCACGCTGCCCATAAGGCACGGCACGCGAATCACACCAGATAATGGCAGGGCGCAACACTTTCTTATTCTTATCCACACAAACCAATCCGTGCATCTGGTACGAAATGCCGATGGCCGCAATCTCCCCGGCCTTCACTCCCGAAGCATCCATCACCGCATTAGTAGAAAGCTTTAAATTTTCCCACCACATCCGCGGATTCTGCTCTGCCCATCCCGGATTCACGGCTATGATTTCCGCTTCCGATTTGGGATAAAACGCCGAAGCGACACATTTGCCCGTTCCGGCATCCACCAAGCTCGCCTTTACAGATGAACTCCCTATGTCATAACCTAACAAATACATATTACCTTATTATTTTATATTAATGATTCATCCATGCCATAATTAAAACATAAAGCCCTTCCAAACTTAACATTTCTTTTCATCTTTCACTCCCTTTATCCATATAAAAATTTTTCAACTCCTCCGCTTATTATAAAGCGCCCTATCGAACCGATAATAACGGGCAGCCCTGTGCGCAACCCCTTGTTCCCTTTCTTCAAGGGAAACCACATAAGTTTTTCTGCTCGAAGACTTTTATGCGATGATCCTTCTCCGCCATCTCCCGGATGATCTCACCGCTGCCGTCCGTGGAACCGTCGTTCACCACGATGATTTCCAACTCCCGTAAGGTCTGACCCGTAATACTCGACAGAGCCTCGCGCAGATAAGGGGCCGTGTTATATACCGGTATGATGACTGAGATTTTAGGAGATTGCATATATTTTTTATTCTATGGGAACAAAGATAACGAAAAAAGAATATTGACAATCGCAATTCCGCAAAAAAATCCGCGGCAACGTGTTCTTCAACCATTACCGCGAACGTCCATCGGTCATTCCGCTATCTCTTCCCCTGCCTTTCTTCCTCCGGGACGGGCACCCACCTCTCCTTCATGACATCGAAGCAGGGACAGGCTTTCAGCCATTCGATGGGTTCGATACGTCCGTTGCCGTTCACATCGGGGCTCAAATCGCGGTGGCCCGCCACCTTCGCGCCGGGGAAGCCGGAGAGCAGACGTCCCACCAGCCGGCGGAGCGATTCCTTCTGCGCGGGAGTGCGGGTATCGGACGGAGCGCCGTTCCCGTCCAGCCCGCCTTCGTAACAGACCCCTATCGAATTCCGGTTATAGCCATAGCAATGCGCGCCGGGCCGCCCTACCGGACGCATGGCTTCCACCTGCCCGTTCCTGCGGATATAATAGTGGTAGCCGGCCGAGGAAAAGCCTCTGTAGCGGTGCGCCGTGTCCACGTCCCTTGCCGTGAAGTCCCTGTCCGCCTTGGTGGCGGAACAGTGGATGATGATGTAATCGATTTTTCTTTCCATGATGATTTTCTTTTTTGTATTATAAAATGCCTTTCCGAGTTTCGTCGACCGAACGCTCGCCGGTTAATTTTTTTTCACGAATGTTCCGGACGGTACCCAATCATGCCATCCGGAACCATTCCTGTTCAGACTAAGCGCACGCGCCTACTCCCAATACTCCCGCCACGGCTGTCGCCAAGGCGACAATCAGTTTCAGGACAATTCCCCATACTGACTTCTTTTCTTTTTCCATACGATTTCCTGTTTTTAATGGTTAACACTCATTCTCTTACCGAAATCAGATGCCTTCGATGCCGCCGCTGCTGCCGCCACCAGAATCAGAATCGGAATCGGAACCGTCCGGATCGGAAGAACCGGTTCCCCCTCCGGAAGCCGAGTCCGCTTTCTTCACCAATTGGAACTTCAGCACCTTCAGCATTTCCTGCAACGTGCCGCCCGGAACGTAAATCACCCGGGAGGTCTTGATCAGCGACGCGGAAAATTTCTCCTCCGACTCCGCTCCCGCACTGCTTACCGACAGGCGCAAACTGCCCAACGCGCCCAGACGCACTATCTTCCCCTCCTTCAGGTGACGGATGATGCGCTTGCGCAAAGCGTCTATCACCGCCTGGATGTCCGAACTTGTCGCCGTGCAATTCTCTTCGATGTCCGCGGCCATCTCGTCCAACGTCACTTCCCCGGAATGTTGTATCTGGGGATAATACTTGGCAGGATCTTCCTTCTTCATCGGGTTCTTCCGTGCCACCAACGCATAATTCACTACACTTGCCATACGCTTTCTTTTTTTAAATGGTTTTTACTATCTTTACATACTGTCTGTCAGCCGAGGCGCCTTCTTTTCTTCTGACATGACAAAGGTAGACAATCCCCGCAAAACCGGTTCCCGCACAGTCGTCCATCCTCCGTCACGCTCCGAAAAAGCATACATACCTCTTTTTTCGTTCCCCTTTGTAAAGATTCGTACAAATAGGTAAGAATCCGTACGAATCCGGTAAAAAACGCACAAACAAATCGGACAAAAACCTTTATCCGCAGCCGGATTTTACTTATCTTTGTTCTATACAAACCATTTATACACAGCCACATGAAAGAAATCATCGACGACAAGCCAAAAGGATGTTACAAATCGGAACTGGCACACCGTTACTGCCCCGACCAGACATTGGACTCCGCCCTGAAAAGCCTGCGGGAATGGATAAAGAACCACCCCACCCTAAGCAAGGAACTGGAAGAAACGGGATACAACCCGAAGAGCAAACGCTTCACCCCGCTGCAAGTAAAACTCATTTACATGCGGCTGGGAGTGCCCTGAACATTCCTGCCTGCTTTTTTCAACATGCGGGGAACCGCCGGAAAACTCTTAAGAGTCTCTGCGGAAACTGTCGGAGTTTGCGGAAAAACTCTTAAGAAAGTTTCCCGAAACTCCGACAGTTTTCAAGGAAACTCCGGGCGTTCCGGGGGCCGGTTCTCCGGAGGGAGTTCCCCGAAAAGTCCTCCCCGCACCCCCCTCGGGACGCTCCCGGACACCGCCTCCACGACGCGTTGAAAATTTTTTCTGTTTTTTCTTACCCGAACCGTTGCATATATCAAAACAAACGCCTATATTTACCCCCAAATTTTCAAAAAGCATAGGCTGCGATTAGGACTGAGTTCGGTTCCGGTAGAAGACAATAAAACAGCACTACCACACTGTTCGTGCAGGACATGTCAGAAATACGCGAACCAAGGGGTGACAATCAATCCAAAAAAGAATTCAATAACCTAAAATAGCACGCTTATGAGCACGAGAAGACCTAGATTGGAAGGCATTTGTCCTTTCACGGAAGTAGCCAGATACTACTATCCGACCCGTTCGACCAACGCGGCGGCGCGAGCCCTCCGCCAGTACATTGAAAGCCACAAGGAACTGCAAAGGGAATTGCAGGAAACGGGATATGACCACCATACCCGCGAACTCTCGCCCAAGCAGATAGCCATCCTCAAAAGACGGCTCGACCCTGCGGACTGATTTGTACAAGCCGGATACGGGACACCCAATCACAGCGCAAGCCTGGGCATCCAAGAACCATCTCCCCGCACATCGGATGAAGCTGTCCGCAACCGGGAGAGAAGCTTGAGTGTCCGGGCTTGCTTTTTTACGGGCATCCTCACCTCCTTCCGTTTTCCGGCACAAACGTTCCTTTTTCCGCCATTTTCATCACATTCCGGCTCTTTCCGCCCGTTTTTACCAAATATTCTCCGTTTCTGCCGGTTTGTTACCATTCCGTGCGGGTTTTCTCACAGGGACGCATCCGCCCTTGCGGCTATGAGGAACTTTACCTTTCTTTGTGATGAACAAAAAAAGAGCTCTCCCCCATATTCCTTTTTCTGTTAAGAAAAAGAATATGCTTTAGTTCTTATCCTTTATTTCTTTAATAAAGAGGTGTCAGAGTGCGTCATACGTTTGGAAAATCGTTGCGGACGACCCACCGAACACGCTGGAAATGAGGGAAATGTTCGTTTGAAAAACGTTGCGTTTTTCGTTTGAGGTAAAAAACATTTATTCATCTTTCAAAACACATACGACCATGAAAAAGAAAACAAAACCCTGCAAATCAGCAAGATACGGAGGCTTTATCGTCCTGTCGAGACAACTGCTACAGGAATGCTTCCTGTCTACGGAACAGGCTGTGACCGGGCCGGTCGCTTTCCTGATCATCCTGTACATGAGCCATTATTCCCATCAAGGCACACTGCAAAGAGGCGAATCCGCCCTTACCCTTGACGAATGGAGCCGGCTGTTCCACTGGACCCGCTGGGCCACCAAGAGGTATTTCGACAAGCTTCTCAAGGAAGGTGAACTGGCCGAACATTACGAAGGGAGGAAGCGTATCCTGCGGCTGACCCGTTACGAGGAACTCTGCGGAAAGGAAGCGGGACACGCCCCGAGCAAGGAGAGCAAGACGGATCCGCCGGCTCCCAGCCGGACGGACGAGGAGTTCGAACGCTTCTTCGAGCATTACTATTCGGTGAACCGTACGCTGGAGCCTTCGGAGAAGCACCTCGCCCGCAAGGAATGGGGAAAGCTCAGTCCCGACGAACGAAGGACGGCCATGGACAACGTGTACGACTATTACCTGACCATGCAGGACGTGAGGCACGCCAAGAAAGCGTACAACTACCTGCGGCACAAGAGCTTCATCCTGTAGGGACACGCGAAAGGAAGCGTTCCCGGCATACGCCGCGTCCCACCCCCGGACAAACTTCCCGGCCACGAGGCAGACGGGAACCAGACAATCCCCAAAAACAAAAGAGAACGACAAGAAAGAACAATCACCTCAAAAAAACGAATGACCATGAAAGAACAGGAAATCCAAATGCCCAGTGTGAAAGAAGTGGAAGAGGCCGTACTCAGCTCCTGCCTCACCGACTCCCTCGCCATCCGCCAAGCCAGCAGCGAACTGACTCCGGAAATGTTCTACCACGACCGCAACCGCTTCATCTACGAAGCCATCCTCGCCCTCTACGAAGCCGACGAACCGGTGGACCTCCTCACCGTGGTGGAAGCGCTGAAACGGAGCGGACGGCTGGAAGAGGCGGGAGGCCCTTACACCGTCACCTACATCTCCGGCCAAATGAAGAGCACCGCCTACCTCTCCACCCACATCGCGCTGGTAAAAGACTATTATCTGCGCCGCACGCTCATCGAGGGATTGCGCAAGCTGCTCAGCCAGGCCATCGACCTGCAAACGGACTTCATAGACACGGCCATGGAACTGCAAAAGCTTGTCGACCGGATTTTAGACAATGCTCCGACACAAAACGAACTGAAGGACATGGACGAGGTGATGCGCCTCACCCTCTCCTCCATGAACCACCGCATAGAACACAACCGGCACGGACTGACCGGCATCCCCACCGGACTGAGCGAACTGGACGAGCTGAACGGGGGCTGGCAGGGAGGCGAATGTACCGTACTGGCGGCCCGCACCGGAGTGGGCAAGACAGCCCTTGCCCTGCACTTCGCTCTGACGGCGGCGAGAAGCGGACACCACGTCGTCATCTTCAGCCTCGAGATGCAGGCCGACCGTCTGGGCGACCGCATGCTGCTCTCCCGAAGCAGCCTCCCCGCAAACCGTTTCCGGAAAGGCACCCTCGACGAGGCAGAGCAAAACGAAGCGCTCCAAACAGCCGGCATGCTGCGGCAATATCCCATCACCATACAGGACGACGGCAGCCAGACGATGGAAAGCATCTGCCTGACCGCCAAATACCTGTGGAGCAAGCAACGGTGCGGCATGGTGCTGATAGACTACCTCCAGTTCTGCCGTCCCGAACACACCGGACGCACACGGGAACAGGAAGTAGCCGAAGCCAGCCGCCGGGCCAAGACGCTGGCCAAACAGCTGAACATACCGGTGATACTGCTCAGCCAGCTGAACCGCGACGCAGACAACCGTCCCAACGCCACACCCCATCTGAACGACCTGCGCGAGAGCGGCGCCATCGAACAGGACGCAGACATGGTGATTCTGCTTTACCGCCCCGCCATGCTGCACATTCCCACCGACAAGGAGTCGGGCTACCCCACCGAAGGGCTGGGTGTGGGAATCGTGGCCAAGAACCGCAACGGACAGACCGGCAGATTCTATTTCGGGCACAATTCGGAAATGACGAAAATCGGAGACTATATTCCACCCATAGGATGGATCAGGAAGAACACACGCCGGCTTTCTTCAAAGGAAGAGAGAAGTTAAATGCCGACAAACGACATTCATACGTCCAATTCGGGATTTTGTCCATTCAACAGATTATCGATCAGAGAGAAAACTTCCTCCGCCTGCATATTGGCCATAGAAAGCAATTTATACGCCTCCTCGCCTGCCGTATCTTCCGGAAAGTTTGCCAGCAAACGGTTCAACGCCATTTTGATGGAACTCATCGGAGAACGCAAATCGTGCGCAATCACCGAATAAAGTCTGTCGCGGGCACTGATGGCGCGCTCCAGTTCTCTTGTTTTCTCTACAATAATCCGCTTGGCGGCAACCATTGAAATCTGGTGCATGATGCGAATAACCAGTTCCTCTTTATTGAACGGCTTGGAGATAAAGTCACTGGCTCCGCACTGGAATCCCTTTGCAATATCCCGGGCAGTATTCAACGCCGTCAGGAATATAATGGGTATCTCACACAACTCCGGGTCTTTCTTCAATTCCTGAGCGACCTCAAACCCACTTAAATCCGGCATCATCACATCCAACAAAAGCAGGTCCGGTTTCTTTTCCCTGGTTTCTTCTAAGGCACGACGGCCGCAATTTGCCGTGATGACATTAAATTTTTCATTCGCAAGAAGCACCTTCAGCAAAAGAAGATTAGACATGGCATCATCCACTATCAGAATCGTGTAATCCGACCTGTCGATTTCCATTATATAATTTCCATTAGGCATGTTTGCATCACTATATTTTAGCATGCGTCTGTAATTAGGAGCAAAAATAGGGATAAGAGCGCTTTTTTGCAAATATTTCTTTTGTTTATTTCATTCTTGTAACCTACTATATTGTAAAAGAGGATGATTATTTATTCTCTTTGTTTCGCTATATTTGCCGGACAATCATAAAAACGACAAAAAACAATGAAAAAATATGCTATTGTACTCAGTATCGCAGGCAGTGATTGCAGCGGAGGAGCCGGTATACAGGCCGACCTGAAAGCCATTTCCGCGCTGGGGGGCTATGCAGCCACGGCCATCACGGCCATCACTGTACAAAATACCTGCGGAGTAAGGGCCATACACGCAGTCCCTCCGGAATTCGTAAAGGGACAAATAGAGGCCGTGATGGAAGATATTCACCCCGACGCCGTCAAGATAGGCATGATCAACGACAGGGAAATAGTGAAAGTCATTGCGAATTCCATACGAAAATATCAGCCCGGATGGGTGGTTTTTGATCCGGTCATGGTATCGACCAGCGGATGCAGGCTCATCGAATACGAGGCAATAGAGACGCTCAAAACGGAGCTGATGCCTTTGTCGGATTTAATTACCCCGAACCTGAAAGAAGCGGAGCTGTTGCTGGACAGAAAAATCGAGACACTCGAAGAAATGGAGAAAGCGGCCAAAGCACTGCTCCGATTCGGAAGCAAAGCGGTACTATTAAAAGGAGGGCACTTAAACGGCAGCGAGATGACGGATGTGCTCCGGTTCGCGAACAGAGAGGAACCTGTATTGTATAAAGGCGAAAAGACGGAAAGCCGCAATACGCACGGCACCGGTTGTACTTTGTCATCCGCCATTGCCACCTTGCTGGCACAGGGACTCTCGATGGAGCAGGCGGCAGGAAAGGCCAAACAGTACGTAACCGGAGGAATCTTCCACGGAAAGGACGTGCACATAGGGGAAGGCCATGGCCCGCTAAACCATTTCTACGCCCCTATCCCAATGAAAATAAAGTCTTTTCCTTGTGAGAGAATATGAAACTTTGTACCTTTGCAGGCGATTACTTATTAATTAAAGACTCAAATTATGAAAGCATTCGTATTTCCCGGACAGGGAGCACAGTTTGTAGGGATGGGAAAAGATCTTTATGAGAATTCGGCGTCAGCCAAAGAATTATTTGAAAAAGCCAATGATATTTTAGGATACCGCATTACCGACATCATGTTTGAAGGCACGGATGAAGATTTGCGCCAGACAAAGGTGACTCAACCGGCTGTATTCCTTCACTCCGTCATCTCGGCCCTCTGCATGGGAGACGCTTTCAAACCGGACATGACAGCGGGACACTCATTGGGTGAGTTCTCCGCACTGGTGGCAGCAGGAGCCTTGTCGTTCGAAGATGGCCTGAAATTGGTTTATGCGCGCGCCATGGCCATGCAGAAAGCATGCGAGGCCGCTCCCTCGACCATGGCGGCCATTATCGCCTTACCGGACGAGAAAGTAGAGGAAATCTGCAAGCAGGTATCCGACGAAGGAGAAGTGGTGGTAGCAGCCAACTACAACTGCCCAGGACAAATTGTGATTTCCGGTTCCATTGAGGGCATCAACAAAGCGTGTGAAGGGATGAAAGCCGCAGGAGCCAAACGCGCGTTGCCCTTGAAAGTGGGCGGCGCGTTCCACTCCCCTTTGATGAATCCGGCCAAGATAGAGCTGGAGGCTGCCATTCAGGCCACAAGCTTCCATACACCGAAATGCCCCGTATATCAAAATGTAGACGCATTGCCCCATACGGATCCCGCTGAAATCAAAGCCAATCTGGTAGCCCAATTGACCGCATCCGTACGTTGGACGCAAACGGTAAAGAATATGATTGCAGACGGAGCCGACGAATTTACGGAATGTGGCCCGGGAGCCGTATTGCAGGGACTCATCAAGAAAATAGACTCTACCGTAAATGCTCACGGAATCAACTGAACCATATCATTAAAGTCCTGCCAACGCGGGACTTTAATCGTTAAAATAAGAGATTATGGAGAAAATCATCATTTATCAAGTATTGACCCGTCTGTTTGGCAATGCCAGAATTCCCGCCGTACAGAACGGCAACATTCAGGAAAACGGATGTGGAAAAATGGCGGACTTCACAGCCAAGGCATTGAACGCAATCAAAAAATTAGGCGCGACGCATATTTGGTACACAGGCATCATCGCCCACGCCACCCAGACGAACTACAGCCGTTTCCATATCTGTCCGGATCATCCGGCCATCGTCAAAGGAAAGGCCGGCTCGCCTTATGCCATAAAAGACTACTATGATGTCGATCCGGATTTGGCAAGCAGCGTGCCCGACCGCATGAAAGAGTTCTCCAATCTGGTCAAACGCACGCACAAGGCCGGACTAAAGGTCATTATTGATTTTGTCCCGAATCACGTGGCACGTCAGTATCATTCGACCATGAAACCGGAAGGAATCGCTGATTTGGGAGAAAACGACCGTACCGACACGGCTTTCAGCCCGATGAATAATTTCTACTACATCCCCGGCACCAAACTGGAATGCGCGTTCGACATGCAACAGGAAGCGAACGAGCCATACGTGGAGTTTCCGGCCAAAGCGACCGGCAACAACCGCTTCGACGCATACCCCAATATTTGCGACTGGTACGAAACGGTAAAGCTAAATTATGGAGTAGACTACGCGAACGGAGGCGCTTGCCATTTCCATCCGATTCCCGACACTTGGGAAAAGATGAAAGATATCCTACTTTTCTGGGCAGCCAAAGGCATTGACGGATTCCGCTGCGACATGGCCGAGATGGTTCCGGTAGAATTCTGGGGATGGGTAATCCCCCAAATCAAGGCGCAATTCCCGGAGCTCCTCTTCATTGCCGAGGTTTACAATCCCAACGAATATTATAATTACCTGAACCACGGACAGTTTGACTATCTATATGACAAGGTAGGCCTGTATGACACCTTGCGTGCCGTTACCTGCAACAACGCATCGGCTTCCGCCATCACCTCCTGCTGGCAACGCCTGAACGGTATCCAGGAGCGCATGTTGAACTTTATGGAGAATCATGACGAACAACGCCTGGCTTCCGACTTCTTTGCCGGCAACGGAATGAAAGGGATTCCCTCCATGATAGTATCCGCCTGCATGCACACCAACCCGGTGATGATTTACTTCGGTCAGGAACTGGGAGAAAGAGGCATGGATTGTGAGGGCTTTAGCGGACGCGACGGCCGTACCACCATTTTCGACTACTGGAGCGTGGACACCATCAGACGATGGAAAAACGGAGGAAGTTTTGACGATACGCTGCTGAATGAAGACGAAAGAAAACTACAGCGGTTCTACACTCGCCTGCTGCATATATGCAGGGAGGAGAAGGCTATTTCGGAAGGAGAATTCTTCGATTTGATGTATGTAAATAAAGGCAGCTGGAGTTTCAACGAGCACAAACAGTATGCTTTTTTAAGAAAGCATGAAAACGAAATCATTCTGGTAATTGTCAATTTCGACGAATTCCCTATGCGTGTAGGCATCAACATTCCGCAACACGCATTCGACTGTCTGAGGATTCCCATCGGTCAGGAATATGAAGCGACGGATTTGCTGACAGGTGACAAAGAAAAGATTTCCCTCTCGGCCAGCTACGCGACGAATATAGAAGTAAAGGCCCAGAACGGAAAGATTCTGAAAATATGTTTCTAATCTTTCCGAGAATCGGGAAGCCGACTTGGCAGCGAAAGAGCAGGTATTTCCCTTCGGGTCGCCGGAAAGAAGCAAATAGAAAGACTTTTCACTCTTTTTATAGCCAGAGACACTCTACTTTTATTAAGAAGCAGACGTTTTCATATCAAATATCTGTTAAAGAAAAGTCTTTTGACAGATGCAAATCCTAAACAATGTTATAAAACACATTTTTATCAGAGATTTGTTTGGAGACAGCTGAAAAGCGCGTATCTTTGCAATGTGTTTTTCATAGTATTAGATTTAAGGTTAACAAAGGTTGGGGTAAGGCGTTACCCCTTTTTTTATGCCCCATCCTAAAATAAACTTAAGACATGAATAACGAGCAACTCATACTCAACGCCCACAACAAGGACGAATATCCTCCGGCACATTCGGCAGAGCACATTTTGAACCAGACCATGGTACGCATGTTCGGATGCGAACGTTCACGCCATACCCATATCGAACGCAAAAAAAGCAAACTGGACTATCCGCTTCCCTCCTGCCCCACAGCGGAAGACATTGCGGAGATAGAACGGAAAGTCAATGAAATCATCGCACAAAATCTCCCCGTCACTATGGAATATATGCCGAAGGAAGAGGCACGGGCCCTCTTCGATTTGAGTAAACTGCCGGAAGACGCCAGCGAGACATTACGTATTATCCGTATAGGAGATTATGATACCTGCCCGTGTCTGGGCACGCATGTGCAGAACACTTCGGAAATCGGGACGTTCCGCATCAGCAGCACCCGTTATGAGAATGGCGTGTTCCGCATTGTATTCCGACTGGGCAACAACCCCTAAAACGAGACGGCACTCCCCCCGGTCAAAAGAACAGGCCGTCCAAGGCCCGTTCCTTTAAAAGGATTTACTCCGATTAAAATAATGCAAAAAGAGAACTGACACATGTACTTTTGGCATCAGACTTGCAAGTATGGTTAATGAAATGTTTAACTTAAAGATAGGAGATTTTGAATTATGATGCCAGTTAGAAGAACACAGAGTTGGATTCCAAGTATTTTCAACGACTTTTTTGATAACGATTGGATGGTGAAGGCAAATGCAACAGCTCCTGCAATCAATGTCATCGAAACAGAAAAAGAATATAAAGTGGAAGTCGCCGCACCAGGCATGACCAAAGAGGATTTCAACATTCACATCAATGAAGATAATGACTTAGTCATCTCTATGGAGAAAAAAGCCGAAAGCAAGGAAGAGAACAAAGAGAAAAAGGAAGGACGTTATCTGCGCCGGGAGTTTTCTTACACTAAATTCCAACAGACACTGATTCTGCCGGAGGACGTGGACAAGAACAAAATAGACGCGAAAGTGAATGACGGGGTTTTAAATATTGAACTGCCCAAAATAATCCCGGAAGAAAAGCCTAAGGTCTCACGCCAAATCGAGGTGAAATAATTTTTCTCTCTCAATATACATAGCAGAAGAGATACCTGGGAAGGAAAATCTTCGAATCAAGCAAAGGGGGACTGTCCGAGAAATCGGGCGGTCCCTTGTTGTTGTCCCCCTCTCTATTGAATACCTACCAATTTATGGGTCTGCAGACTCAGACGCCATTTGGGATGTTTCAGAATATATTCAATCACCTCTTCCGTGTTACGGCATGAACAAGGCTGAAGAAAATAATGCGCGGCAGGCAGTTCTTCGTAAACGGAAACATCCTGGCCTGTAAACACGACCTTCACCTCGTCCATGCGCTTCAACCGGACCGGCCATCCCTCCTTGGGAGAACAGGTAACCCAATCGACGGAAGAGGGCAACACCCGGGTTCCATTTGTCTCTACCGCGACGTATTTCCCTGCCTTATGCAGCATTTTTACAAACGCGTCATCTATCCACAGACCGGGTTCTCCTCCCGTAAGTATGACCACTTTGGCAGGATGCCGGCAGACTTGAGACAAAATGTCCTGATCACTGATCCTTGTCCCGTTCTCATGACGGGTATCACAAAAAGGACAATGAAGATTACAACCCGAAAAGCGCACAAACACGGCCGGTGTACCCGTATGATACCCCTCTCCTTGCAGACTATAGAAAATCTCATTAATCTTCCTCATAAACAGCCATATTGTTTTCCGATTCCTGTACCTCCACCTTATAGCAGGAAGGCAATTGTCCACATATCCAGCGAGCCATATTCTCCGCCGTAGGATTGAAAGGAAGCACTTCATTCAGGTTTTGATGATCGAGCCTGGACTTTATCCTCTCTTTGATATAGTTAAAATCCATTACCATACCGTCTTCATTCAATTCTTTCGAACGGCAATAGATAGTGATAATCCAGTTGTGACCATGCAGATTCTCACATTTACTTGGGTAAGAGAGGCGCAGACTATGCGCCGCAGAAATCTCTATTCGCTTCTTTACAGTATACATAGCTCTATCATTACGAAGTAAGTCGTTACAAAAAGAGACCTAATGTCACCTCGGCCTTTTTCGCTTGATGCAAAAATAAGAATTTAATCCTAAAATACGGCTTCTCCCAACCAAATAATTAACGTGAACTCGATTCTATTCTTTTCATAGTAAGTATATGCAAAAAATGCAAATACAGCCATTGAAACGAATCTTATTAAGGAATAGTATCCATAAGGCATAGGCAGCAAACAAACAATCAATGCTACTGCCATTATAAGTTTGATATATCGCTATTAATATCTTCCACCAAAAATGTAACTTATGGTAGAAAGAATGCTTAGAATCCAATACCAAATATTATAACCAATTGTATATATTTCAGCTTTGTAAGGAGTATCCCAAACCAAATGTCTAATAAAGTTTGGAACAAAGAATATTCCCTGCCAAACACCTGAATACCAAGTGTATTCTTTTTCCACATCAATATCACAAATCAACCATCCAACCAATCCTGCAACCATGATGGTAATAAGTGGTCTTGCCCCAAAGAGAAAGGTCAAAATGCCTACAAGAATAATGGTTGCAATAGGAATATATGTTTTAGCATACCCTCTAAATTCTTCATAGGTTCTATCACCTAGAAGTTTCTTGATGTACGAATAACTTCTTATCTCCATATAAATTACGTGAGTTCGAAATAAGGATTAATTTATTCACCTGATTATTAGAGATATAGCAATAAATGTATTAAATTTATAGTACAGAATATAACCTTTAAACAATTACCGCTATGTTTTCAGAGTCCAAAATTACAGAAATTTATTGTATGACCAATAATTTCATTTTGAATCTTTGCTTGATTTTTTCTTGTATAACCACACTCCACCCCAAATAACATATGGAAGAAAGATTGCATAAATTAAGAACATACTAAATTCATAATAATCCTCCTCATCATAGAATAAGAAAATCAGGGTCATTAAAAACCAAGCGCCATAAATAACTAACCATTTCTTTGATTTATCAGATAGGTTAATCGTGGTGGTTGTAATCTCAATTATTTTCTTTTCTGATGGGGTTGTTTTAGCATCTTGCTTACAACCACAATGCTGGCAAAATACGGAATTGTCAGCAATTTCTTTTCCACATTGTTTGCAATACATATACTTTCATTATTTAACGTGAGTTCGAAATAAAGATTAATTTATTCGTTTGATTATTAAGAACATAGAGATGAATGTATTAAATTTATAGGGTTAAGTTATAACATTTAAACGATTACCGCTATGTTCCCAGAGTTCAAAATTATAGAAATTTATTATATGGCCGATGATTTTTGCAAGGAATTTGCATCGCAACAAAGCCGGCCGCATGAGTGATGCTGAGATGATGGATATTCTTATCCTGTTCCATTCCGGCGGTTTCCGCAAAGAAAAGAGAGTGTAAGGAAAAACTCTTAAGAATCTCCGCCGAAACTGTCGGAGTTTTCCGAAACTTTCTTAAGAATCTTTCCGGAAACTCCGACAGTTTTTCCGCTCTTTCCTATATCCGTAAAGAGTGCATTTTATCCGTCTTCACTTTTGCGCGGATACTTCTGATTTTCTTCAAGAATTTCGGACATTTTATTGTGTCATTGGAGGAAATACCTGCGTAATGGCAAAGACTTGTCAGAACATCTCCCACAAGCATTGGCAAAATATTACAATTCGTGTATATATAGAATGTCAATAAAGTCAAGTTGCATCGGTAAAATGAGTATGTCATAGAGATTATTTTTCTGAAATCTTCCGAAAGTTCGTTGAAAGTTTGCAAGAAAATAAACTTTAGACAAACTTTCGAGGTGGTTTATGCTCGTATTTAAGTAATAAATATTATATTTGTAGAGCCCAAAACTACATAAATAATTGACCTAATAAATGATTTGATTAGCAATCAACTGAAAAAAAATTAGTAACTTTGTGTCATATTCCTATAATAGGCCTTATTAGGAAGATGCGTATGAATAACTTATTGGAATTGTCGGAGGAGGACATAAAACTTCGGTTCATCACCCCATCAATCACAAGCAAAGGATGGTCGGTTGAAGACATAACAATGGAGACTAAGGTTAAGTTGACAGACGGGCAAATTAACCTTAGAGGGAATCTTGCGGTCCGCGAGAGGGCCAAGTATGCGGATTATGTGCTGTATTACAATAGGGCTACCCCTATCGCCATTGTAGAAGCAAAAGACGCTCGTCATTATGTCAGTTTTGGAATGCAGCAGGCAAAGGAGTATGCGCGAATGATGGATGTTCCTTTCGCATTCAGCTCCAATGGGCAAGGATTCCAAGAGTATGATTTTCTTACAGGCAAGGAACACAGTTTCTCGATGAATGAGTTCCCAACAAAAGAGGAACTATATGCCAGATTTTTGTCCGAAATCAACGAGGGCAAAGGATTAAATGCTGATGAGAAAAAAATCATCGAACAGCCCTATTGCACCGGTCGAGATATCTTTCCTCCCCGGTATTATCAGCGTAATGCGGTCAACCGCACCGTCAATGCCGTAGCGCAGGGTAGACATCGACTTCTGTTAGTTATGGCCACAGGAACCGGAAAAACTTATACGGCTTTCCAAATCGTGTATCGCCTTCTAAAAGCCGGACTTGTTAAAAAGGTTCTATATCTTGCAGACCGCAATGTACTTGTTGGCCAATCCATTCAACAGGATTTCAAACCATTGAAGGGGACGATTCATAAAGTTAACTACCAGCAGGACTTGAACAGCGGAATCACTGCATACGAGGTCTATTTTGCTCTTTATCAACAACTCATCGGACAAGGAGGGAAATAGAACTATAAAGAACTGTTCAAGCCGGAATTCTTTGATATGGTAATTGTAGACGAATGCCATCGGGGAAGTGCCAAGGACGACAGCAATTGGCGAGAAATACTGGAGTATTTTGACAACGCGATACAACTGGGTATGACCGCTACCCCGAAAGAAACGAAGTATCAATCGAGTATCAACTATTTTGACGATCCGATATATACTTATAGTTTGAAAGAAGGTATAGAAGATGGCTTTCTTGCTCCATTTAAGGTGATTAATATCACAACCAACATCGGCGATGAATGGAGACCCGTCAAGGGGCAACTGGATATTAATGGCCACATTATAGAAGACCGTATCTATAATAATTCCGACTACGATTATAATATCATCATTGAAGACCGCATAAGAGAAGTAGCTCATGAGATAACAAACTATCTCAAACATACAGACCGTATGGCTAAAACCATCGTATTTTGTGCTGATGAAAGCCATGCCGACAAAATGCGAACCGCACTTGTCAATGAAAATTCTGATATGTGTAAGAAGAGCCCTGATTATGTGGTTCGTATAACCGGTAGCGATGAATGTGGTAAAGGGAAATTGGATTATTTTATTTCAGTTGCATCCCAATATCCTGTCATTGCGACAACCAGTAAACTGCTATCGACTGGAGTGGACTGCAAAATGGTCAAGTTGATAGTACTTGACCAACGAATCAACTCCATGACAGAATTTAAGCAGATTATAGGCCGGGGTACCAGAATTCGTGAGAAAGAGGGAAAAACACACTTCACTATAATGGATTTCCGCAATATCACACGCCTGTTTGCCGACCCGGAGTGGGACGGCCCATTAGAAATGGACGAGGATTACATCAAGGGGAAAGGGAAACTATATCCAGTGTATCATAAGGAAAACCCAAGTGTCGTGAGTGATGTGGAGGTGCCGTACTTGCCTATTGTAGACAAGGAGGGCTGTATCGTAAAAATCATAAATAAAATGGTGTCGGTTTATGACACCAACGGCAAGTTGCTTCGCACGGAAAGCATTACCGACTATACCAAAAAGAATATCAACGACACTTATGTCAATCTCGATGATTTCATTTGTCGTTGGAATGCGGCCGAAAAGAAAGCCGAAATTACAGACTTGTTGCGCGAAAGCGGTATAGATTTACACGCCTTGAAACAAGAAAAGAATATGGAAGATGTAGATGATTTCGACTTCATCTGCCATATTGCTTACGGTAAGAAACCGCTCACACGCCGTGAACGTGCCGAAAATGTAAAGAAGCGCGATGTATTCAACAAATATGGTGCAGAAGCTCGGAAAGTGCTGGAAGCCTTGCTCGACAAATACGCTAACGGCGGCATTACCCAATAGAAAACCGCGCGGTGCTATATCTCGACCCATTCCGCCAAATAGGCTCTCCTGCCAACATAGCCAAACTTTTCGGCGGGAATCAACAGTATGTTACAGCAGTTAAAGAACTTTCAAATCTAATTTACAGTGATATAGCATAATATAGATATGGCACTCAATAATTTTGTAAAAAGTATTCGGAATATCATGCGCAACGATGCGGGTATCAACGGTGATGCCCAG
>CANQSM010000015.1 GCA_947626525.1 uncultured Phocaeicola sp.
GTTCTTTGTAAAGTTACAAAATATCTATCATATTGGCAAATAATTAGTTGACTAAATTCTGAATATCCCTACTTATATTTGTTATGACTTGCGTTTTCCGGAGTGGAGCCGTAACAACGGACGGTATGACGTGGCTGTCTATATAGCTAACTGGCCTGCTTCCCGGCGGGGAGATTGGAACCGTCTGTTGAAGGAACGTGCCATGGAAAACCAAGTGCATGTAGTGGCAGTGAATTGTGCGGGCAGTGACCCATACGGGCTTTTCTATGCCGGAGATTCCCAATTATTGAGCCCGAAAGGGGAGATAATGATTCAGTGTCGGGAAGGAAAGGATGAAGTGCGGTATGGAGTCATCACCCTGTCCTCCGATACGTCTGTCTATCAGCCTTGAAACCCATTCCTTTTACGGCGTATATGTGGTTCGGGATGCCGGATGCCATGGTTGGCTTTCAGAAGTGAGGTGTTTCCCCTTTTTTCTGAATGAGGATGGCAGTACCTGTCAACCTATATGAATCGCCATGGTTATGGATGTGTTTTGTCTGTTTCTTGTATCTCCGTTCACCGTCCAGCGAACGCTGGACGGTCCATGCAGATAGGTGCATCGGCTTTCGCAGCTATCTAACTTCACCGTCCAGCGGACCGTTGGACGGTGAACGATGCTTCCTTGTTATTACTATGCAACCATCTTCTCTATGTCTTTAATCTAACTGTCGTCTTGCGTTCGGCCATATTTCATTGTTGACCCGACTGAAAGGCAGAGATGGAAAGTGTTGCCATATTATTCAAAATACCTCAGAGCTCCCGCCATGATATGTGCCCGATAGGCTGCGCTTTGGACACTTTCCAATGGAAATCCCAACACAAATGTCCGGTAAGTGCCTTTGTAGGCAATGCCGGCACCTGTATTCCCATCGGTATAAATGAAAGAGGAAAAGGCCGGGCTGACCGGTGTGATGCATGCGGGTGCGGGTACGGCATAACTCTCTTCGTTAGGAGTGCGGTAGATGGAAAAACGGATGCCTGTTCCCATTATCTCATTGGAGGGGGAGTAGAGCATGGAACCTCCTGAGGTGTATTTCAAGATAGAAGAAGTGAAATCCGCAACTTTTTCATCGTTCACGTGCGAACCGCTGATCATCAGTTTGCCTCCTTGCCTGCAATAAAGGGATATCCAATGTTGGGCGGGCGGTGTAAAAGGGTGCTGTTGGGTTCCGAGTATATAATCTATAATCGGGTAGTCGGATGGGCGGACGATTCCGGCTTCTACGGCTTCGTTGCTGCAAGATACGAATGAATACCCGCCTGCCGATTGGATGGCTTTTCCATGGACAAACGGATAATCAAACGTATTGCCGGCAATGAGTTTACCTTCCAGTTCATTGTCGCTGTAACCTAATCCGCCTTCTGTTTCGATGCCTATATGCTTACGGTCGAATCCTGTTTGTTCTCCGCAATATTCGGGTGTTTTGATATAAGGCACACCTATGTCTTGGCGGAGATTGAAGCCTTGCAGGTTGGTGGTTTCAATGGTTGCCGGCCCACTTAAACGGTCGAAACCGTTGACAATTAAAATGGTGCCTTTGCTTTGTTTGGTATAGTATGCGGAGAGAATCTCTGAAGGAAAACTTTCTCCTCCTTTGTTGACGGCTGTTACTTTGAAACTGTAAACCAGTTCCGGTTCCAGTTCTTTGACAAGGGAAGTACCTTTCACTAATTCTCCGTTATTGAATCCTCCGAATCCGATGCGGGTGTACACGACATACTCCCGTGCGGAGGCGGTGGGTTCCAAAGGGTCGTCTACCGGTCGCCAAGACAGCCTTACCGTGTTCTTTTTCCCTTCGAACTGTATAGCGAAATGGTCTATCGGAAGAGGCTGTACCACATAGTCTTTCTGGTGCATGGTCGCTATGTATTTAAGAATCGATTTGTATACGGAACGTCCGAACGTAAATTTGAAATGGGGGTCGTGTCCCAGTTTCATATCTGCGAAGTTTTGGTGCGAAAGGCTCTCTAAAATCATGGACGGAACGGCAGGTAGGCGGCTTTCGCTGTAGTTCCGGTTCCACATTCCGCGACATACCCAGTTAATACCGAATTCGGCACTTAAGTCTCTTTTTAGTCCGGTAAGCACCATGTCATTCAGGTCACGCGATGCATAACGCGATATGCCTGTTCCAAGCAAGCCATTGTTGAAGTCGGTGGTATAGATGCCTAATGAACCAATCCATTCATCTTCTTTGGAAAATCCTGCGTCACTATGTACACTGACCGACAACTCGAACGGTATCTTTAATCCTTTTTGTGCAGGATTGAAAATCGATCCGCCCGAGAGATAATTGAGCATGTTGGATCGGGTATTGATGTCATCGGCATAATCATTCAGACCTTCCTTCCCGCCGTATACGTCATAAGGCATTCCAATCCATTGGGCGTTATAGCGCGCTCCTTCCAGGTAACGGGGCAATCCGCTTGAAATGGCTGATGTGGAAGGAGAAGCGCTTCTTGCGATGTTTCCCATTCCGCCTCCGAAACGGACTGCATCTGCGCAGACCACCCCCTTTTGTTTACTTTCGTTACTGAGGGCAACCATGCCGTAATCGTTATTTCCTTTGTCAAATTCAAAGCTTCCCAGATAGACCCAAGTGCCTCCGCCTATTTTCTGATTGACAGAAAATTCGGTGACTCCGCCTTTATGGAAAACAAGGTATTTGGCATCGGAGACACTTTGCGGAAGAGTCTGGTAAGAAACGTATACGGCATATCTGCCAGTTTCCGGTATGTTTGGAATCCATTCGGCGAATGTCTTGCTTTTTTTCTTGGTAGTCGTGGGAGTGAAACGGACGCTTCCGTCCATAAATGGATTCTCATTGTCCAGATAGACCTCTTTAAGCTGTGCAAAGCCTCTGGCCGGTGCGATTTGCCACGGATTCCGTTTGTTTTTATCTTCATAATAGATATTTCCTAATGGATTGACATCGTTATCTACAATTACTTCATTGGGTTGCCAGTCCCGTTCACGAGTTGTAAAAACAATGGCACCGGCGTTTTCGAGCATAGGGATAATATAAGGGACGACAAAAGATTGGGTAAACAAATCTTCAGTGGTGCAAAACAGACGGGGGCGTTGCCACATCCATTCTCCCTTTTCATTCTTGAAATATTTTCCATGACTCTGGTGCACTGCGATGTGTCTGCCCTCTAGCCCTAAGGGGGCTTCGTAAGGGCGGGACAGGTTTTTGACCCATGCCTCATCTTTGTAATCAGTGGCATTCCAAAGGCGTGTCTTGTCCCGATGACTCTTTTTGCGCAAGACATTGGGTATTAATTCTTCAATAGGTTTTCCATCGGCGTAGATGGTAATGTCATAATAGTTGACTGGGCCGGGAAGGGATTGTTTTACAGAGCGGTATATAGCTTCTACTGTTTCATTGGTAAATGGCTGATAGCCGAAATTTATATCCGGATAGATGTCCAGTTTCCTATGTTCGTTATCCAGACGTATGGATTGGAGTCGGGTCGTACCGATTTGTGCGTAAGAAGTCATGTAATTTCGGAAAAACTCTTTCAGGCGGCTTTCTACGGTTTGATCAAGACTTTGTGCTTGAACTGATAGAAGGAGAAACCATAATGGGAGGAATAAATATACTCGCTTCATATATGTACTTCAGTTAGGTATATACAAAAGTATATGTATGAAAGGAAAGAAGAATTGAAAATTAGAATAAATTAACGTGAGTCCGATATAAGAACTTTATTTTGTCTACCTAACTATGTTTCGGTAAAATAAGTATTTACAGGAAACATGATTAGGTAAATAAATTCTTGAATGAAAATTATTCAGCCGGACGCCACGGATATGCTTAGTGTCTGATACATCCTGTATATTTTAATAAGAAGCCGTTGCCGAAATGCCCTCCTTTTTCAATAGAACCACGATACGATCTAACTCTTCATGCGTGGCTTTCTGCAAATCGTGGTCGGGAGTTTCCCGGTCAATCGTATAAATCATCACTTGACGGGGAGCGATTTCTTTCACTGCTTCTATCCAGGGAAGTACATATTTATCAGATGTATTATCCATGTCTTTCCCCTGATAACCTCCTTTCAGAAACATTGTCTGTACGATGCAGTTTCCTTTGAACTCTTTCATTTTTTCGATGATTCTCCTGACAGAGTATTTTCCGTTAGGACGATTCAGCAAATGAATGTATTCTTCATCCACCGTATCCAATTTCAGGATGTTGTTGTCTATCTTGTTCAGTGCTTCGAATACGGCAGGACGATCGATAAACGTAGAGTTGCTCAATACACTTACTTTCGCCTTTGAGAAATACTTGTCGCGAAGCGTAAGAGTATCTTCTATGATTTCCGGGAAGTGGGGATGCGCAGTCGGTTCACCGTTTCCGGCAAATGTCAATACATCGGGAGCGGGACCGTTTGCCTGCATATCTTTCAGTTTCTCTTCGAGAGCCATGCGGACTTCTTCACGGGTAGGAAGAAGCTTCTTCGTACGATGTTCGGCATTGAAACCACACTCACAATAAATGCAGTCGAATGAACAAACCTTGCCGTCGCCCGGCAATAAGTTGATTCCCAAAGAAATGCCCAAACGGCGGGAATGGATAGGGCCGAAGATGGGTGAAGGAAAAATAATAGTCATCTTATTCTAATTATTTATTCATAAATCATCGCAAAGATAACCCAAAACTTACAGGTTATCCTGCCTGCCCGATCATTTTTTCATCACCCGAAACAAATTATCCTCTTCAACAATATCCGGAAAATAACAGAAATGTCACTTTATTCTTCCCATAAGCAAAGTATACATATCACGCACCTCTGTCTGAGGATGTATCGTGCCAAGCTTCTTCAATCTGTTGTACAGACTATGCAATTCGTCCTTTAAACGCTTTGTTGCACTGGTATGTTTTGCATTTTCCTGTATTATATCCAGCCATGTGTCCACACATATCAACTGGATATCCATTTGTTCATAGCTTACAGCAACTGACGGGTCAAAATCGTTAAACAGTCCTTTATACAAATCCCGGAAGAAATCGTCATCACTATACCCTTGCTGATTGCTGTGTAATGCCTGCAATTTAAGAGCCGATATTGTTTTTATGCTTAATAGGTGCCTGAACATATTCACCAATTCCGGATATAGAATGTTGTTTTTTGCTTCCAGTAAGTTCTCTTTTACATACGTACATTCCATCTTTTCTACGGGATGAAATAAATAGTTGTCCAGTTCAAGCATTGCTTGATGTTGTGCGTCGGCCGGTTGGGAGCTTCCCACTGTTTCCGCTATTCCCCTCAGATAACTTCCATATAGACGAATAGCCTTCCTGTATATATCAGTGAGTGAACTGCCTTTGTCCCTTTTCTCTCCTTTATACACAATCTTATCCAATTGAGTCAGTACAATTTGCAGATTGGATATTTTTGCTGCATAATCGGATGGTGGAAGAGAAAAAGTCCCATCCGGCAGGTTCTTATCTATCCATCGGCGGAGTTGCTCCCGTTCATCATAGCAATTCCTACTTCCTTTAAGACGATTATAGCCGAAATAAATAGCCAGGCAAGCATCGTCCCCGATTTTCACAGTCGTTCCGCACGAGCTTTTCGACAGATTCCCGCGTAAACCTAAAAGATGCCCGATTTCC
Organism: uncultured Phocaeicola sp.; assembly: GCA_947626525.1. Lineage (GTDB taxonomy): Bacteria > Bacteroidota > Bacteroidia > Bacteroidales > Bacteroidaceae > Phocaeicola_A. The sequence continues at coordinate 5,667 of CANQSM010000015.1, forward strand.
TCTGTTATTTCATTTTGCAACAGCTCTTTTTCCACTTCCTTAGAATAACGGTCGGTTAGGATACGCGGATCCGAAGCGCCACAACCCAACAGATAGTCATCCAATTTCTCTTTTTGAAATCCATGTCCGATATTCACCCGACATGACAGTATTTCTCCGGTACGAGGATGACAGGTAAAGTCGCTCTTTATCCCCGGCATCATCAAATCATAAGAAACGAACGCACGCTGTTCGGCCGGAATCATCTTGCTGTCTGCATACTTCACTTGTAAAGCATTCTGGATACCCGCCTTGCGGAATGCAATGTTCCATGCCGATATTCCTTCTTTCACAGCTTGAAAGTATTCCTCCGGGAAAAGCGTATCTACATAAAAAGTAAGCGGTTGCGACATGTCCCAACGAAGAATCAATGAATCTTCTACCATACAATAAGGGTCTTGGGAATAATCTTTAAAAGTCAATGTCTGATAAGGTATCCTGTAATCTGCCAGGCGGATCTGATCTTTCTTTTGAGGGAGCAAACGTATTACACAAGTAACTTCCAAAGGCATGCTGCCTTCTGGCAATATAATGGCAGAACTGGAAAGCATGTATCTTTCCGCCTCAACCCCGTGATAACGCCTGACCGTAAATGACACCCCTTCTTCAAAAGGATGTATTTTGGTTACCTCTGACAGATCCGGAACCAACGAACGGATAAAAGTATGATTATAACTGAACCACTCTTTGCCGTTTACCAGATATTCTGTTATCCTGATAATGGCTCCTTGTTCTTTCGAATAAGCCACTATCGGATAGCTATCGCCGGCAGGTTGTATGTTTGACAATGAAAATGAGTGCTGATATATACTCTTTTCATCTAGAATACGCTCTGTATAAAACGGTTTTTGGAAACATATCGTGGCTTTATCAGGAGAGATGATACGTACTACCCCCAAACCGGTAACAGGACGATTCAGTAAATCGAAACCTCTGTCTATCTGTCCTCGCACTTCAATTTCCCGCCCGATATATTCGCCGGGTATTTCCAGATAAACCTCTTTTTCCGCTACATATACAGGAAATACGCCCTCTATTTTTTTCATTCCGGTGACAAAGAATTCATCAAATGTCTTGACGGAATCCTGTGCCTGAAGCCATGTTGTCATACACAGCAATATAAAAATCACATATTTTCTCTTATCCATGAACTTTTTATTTGCTTTTCATCCTTAAAATATGATACTATCTACAAGAAACAGGACACGTTTTTTAGTAACCGGTTCTGATACCTTATTACTATATTCAAGTCCCTCTTTCTTAATTTTATTCAAAGCTTGCATGACAGAAACCAATAATTTCGACGAGGTTGTCTTTTCCGACCGGTTCAGCAAATCACAGAGTTTATTTACATAAAGCGTCTGTACCTTATACTTCGCTTCACTGACAAGAGCATTATTAGCCCATTCGGCAAATAATCCTTCATGCATGCTTTCCAGAAAATCGTTTACAGATAACATTCCCTCACAAGCATTCTCCGCTTTTTCCACATTCCGAAGAGAACGGATTATTTCCGGCATCAGTTCTTCATAGAAACGATCGAATTCCCGGCTGGCATCTATTTCCAATTTATTGGTAAACGTTGTATTAAACATCCATATAGGAGGCTGTAATACATAAGTCTGTATAAAGTTCATCACTTTCTTATTGTAATCAGCCTTTTCCGGTATGTAAATATTCTTATTATCGGCTTCAGCAAAACGTCTCCCGCCCAGATGCGACAAAACATGCCGTACCCACTGTTTATAATGGTTTAATACGGCTTCATAACGTCCCTGTAATACATATAAAGACGTTTTGTCCGTTACATTCCAGACATCCGGATGCTCACACAAATATTTCAAATTCTCTATTCCTTGTGCATTGACAATGACATGGTCATTCCCTAAGTCTTCCGCTTGTGCCCGTACATCCGTCCCACCTAAGAAATGTAATGAAGGATCTTTCTGTTTTTCCTGGTTCCAACGGTTCCTGTTCTTTTCTCTTTCAGAAGCATCCTTACCCGGAAATATGCGGTAACCCCATTCAATGGCCCACTTATCATAGTCGCCGACACGTATCCGTCTGTTTTCCAAATCGACCTTATCTTGAGGACGCAAGGCGTAATTGAACCGCACATAGTCCATGATGGAACTACCTATGCTATGTTGATTTAAAAAATCATTATCGCGTAATTGGTCGATGGAATAATGAGAACTACCTAAGAAATTATGCTCCAATCCCAACGTATGACCGACTTCATGTGTCAAGACCTGTTTTATCTGTTCAAACATCAAGGAGTCCGGCATTTCTATATTCCATGCCTGCGGATCATTGGCTCCACATTGGGCGAAATACCATTTCTGTTCCAGATTCAGCACGCTGCTGAAGATACCGATGTGGCAGGCAATAATCTCACCCGATCGGGATTCGCAAGGAGACGGGCCATAAGCATTGTTCCGTCCTGATATCTTCCATGAAATGAACGGATAAGTACTGTCATAAATGCTAAAATCCGGGTCTTCTTCGGCGGTGGGAGCCAGCCGTGCGTCAATGGCATTCTTGAATCCGGCTTGCTCGAAGGCAGGACGCCAGTCACGTATAGCCTCAATGATGCAACCTACGTACTTTTCCGGTATATCGCGATCTATATAAAAGGTAATAGGCTGTATCGGCTCCACCAATTCACCTTTCATGTATTTCTCCTTGTCTTCCGGTTTTATCTCCAAACGCCACCGTTTGGCGACAGCTTTCCGGACAGCGGGCTGATCGCCCTGAAAACACTCCTTGCCGATAGAAAAGTAGGCTCCGTTATTTGCGGGAACTGCTTCCAATGGATTTTTTGATAACAGCTTAATGCAAATGCCCGTATCCCAATCACCGACATAAGGATCCGAAGCCGGTCTGCCGGGCTTTTCTATTGCCGGACTTCGATAAGCCCGTGATGCACGAACCAGCAAACGGTTGTCGTATCCCTTGATTTCCTTGATGCGATCTTTCTCTTTCAGACGCATGCCGATTGATAAATCAAAAGATACAATATCAAGATTAAACAAGGGAAAATCTTTCAATACGTCACCAATCTCTATCAAACTGCTTCCTTGAGTCCTTGTTTTGATCGGCAGTCTCTTATAAAGCCTGCTATTCCCGCGTTGGGCGGCAATCTTCGCATATGTTCCTTCGGGATCTTCCAGGACCCTTCCATGTTGCGGGTCTATCATCCACAATTCATCCCCCTGTTTCCTGAAACTGAAGAATACCGGACCTATCATATCCCCCGAATATCCGAATGTCTTTTCCATATTCCGGTCCGGACGGGCGGGAGCGGTCAGAATAGTAGTTGTTACGGCAAATTCACGCCCAATCAATGAATCCGGGATTTCCCAATATATATGTTTGCCACTCCTATAGGTAGTGAACATGCCGGGAACAACCTCCGCAGGTGTTCCTTCTTTTAGAAAAGTAGCGATACTGGGCTGTTGCCCGTACAAAAAAGTACAGGCAACAGCAAGAAATACCGCACTGACAATTCCTCTTGGCATAAAGAGCGGTTTATGTTATTCATAGTTATAGGTAATATCAACAATCTTCCCGATAGGTTGCTCGGGATCCTCGTAAACCCAGATGCTGTTTTCTTCGCGGGCCACGTCACCTGCCATTGTCAGCCGCAATTCTACCACTACACCTTTATCAGCTGTATTGACGCCTAATCCGAGACACATGCTGAGTTCTTCATTACTGTTTTCAATATCTTTAAACTTCAAACATGTGATTTGCGCTGATGGATCCGCTTCATATTGATAAAGTTCGACTACTTTTCCCCGATCAAGATCAATGCGATACAGTTTATTGCCTGAAGCCATGAATATAAGGTTTGCCGTGTACGCGTATGAAGCGGCAAACTTTGCTGTTTCTATATTTATATTTGCTTCAGACAAGTCAAGCGTATAAAGGTCAGCACAAACCGGAGCGGTCCTACTGAACTTGAACACTGTCAATTCTTGCCCGTTCTGTGGGGCGGCAATCGCATAGGCAAAATTTCCCTGACTTCCTCCTGTGACAATATCACGCATTTCCAAAGACGGATCAATCTCATTCGGATCAAAGGCATCCGAATCGCCGGCTGATATGGGATATGTTTGAACAGGCTTCTGATCGTTCCATTTGGTTCCATATTTACGTATATTTTGAGTAGCTTGATTTGTCATATAACTTATCCAATCCGGAACGGTTGCTCTAAGGAAACGATGATTTTCTGAATCGAAAAACAAGTAGTTTGTTCCATACGAACCATAAGCGGAAATAACAGGAAATTCACTTCCCTGTTTTACCGAAAACGGCAGGCAATATCCATCCATAGGAGCGCAATATGCTTTTCCGCTATTTATAAACAGCTCGCCTTGGGCATTCATTTTATAATATCCGATATTCAACGGATCACCTTTTCCTACCGGTTCAAAAAGTATGTTGTCAGAAGTATATCTCGTCATTAAAGTACTTGGAGTCAACAATGCCAAATCCTGATTGGTTACTATCATCAATGCCGGATTCATTGTAAATCCAGCGTAACTAAACATTGATTTCAAATTTGAATCCCCGTAGTTTTTTCTTGCGCTCACTGCCAAAGGCTTGCCTTCTAAAGGAAAAGACAGGTTCGATTCTGACCGGAATACATCCGGATAAACAAAATATCCTGCCGGGGTACCCTCTATCGCTCCTAACACTCCTTTGCCTTCTTTTTCCTGCAATACAAACCAGCAAGGATTTAAAGGGTGAATGATTGTAATTTCACCTTTCTGATACCAGGCGGTTCCGTTTCTTTTGTCTGAAACGACCAGCATCAAACCTATATTATCGGATTCATTGGGCTCGACAGTTACCTTGCATTCTTTTCCTACAGAATAATCCGTATAGTCAGCCATCCTGTCCGATCCCAATGTGGCTTTCGGATTGAGACGTTTCCATTGGAATACAAGATTTTCCTCGTTCTGTTCCAATGTCTGGGAAATCTGCGGCATGATAGAGACTTCCACCGCTTCTTCCTTAGGCATGCGCAATTTGGTTTCAGGTATTACAATTTCCATCATATTCACATCATGATAATCGTAATCTCCCTTGTCATCGTAACAGCCTGTCTGCAATAAAGCCGCTCCGATAAAACTTGCTATATAGATGATATATTTTCTCATAACGTTTTTCCTTTAATCTTATTCATAAACAATTTCGTCACCGCTTTCACCTAAAATAGGAGGATTTCCCGCTTCTATGTATTCTTTGTAAGCCTGTTTGACTTTGTCATAATCCTCATTTTTCAGATCCTTATACACACACCCGCACACATCCATGATGAACATATATTTCTCATCACTATAGCTGCCGTATCTGTATCCGCTCCAATCGCTCCAGGTACTCGGTTTCAACTCCCATCTGACATTTAAGGGTATTTGATTCTTTTCCACCAGCCCTTTGTCAAACTGATGAAGAGGATTACTCAAGTCGAACTCCAGAAAACAGCCGTAGACATCTCTGCCTGCCTCTACTTTCGGACGATTAATTTTATAGTAATATACCTGGCAGACCGTGTCCAGTTCGGTATATGTATACTTGCTTTCCAGTATGACATCCACCGGATTCTGATAATCAGGATTTAAAGTGGTTTTCACACAGAAATCACGGTTCTCTTTCAAAAGGTCCCCTTGTATCATTACCGTAAAACTGTCGATTGCGTAAGGGTCGTCTTTCTTCACGTAATCCGTATCAACCAAAGTACGGATATGTATGCTTCCATAAAAATTGATACGAGGTGTCTGGTCATATAGTTCTATCTCGTTTTCACTGCATCCCATATAGACGCTGCAAACAAGAATAGCTAAAACAAAATATATAATACGTTTCATAATGCTTCATCATTTAGAGTTATTTCCAAAAATATACTCATCATCCGGCAATGTCATCTGATAATGAGCTTCATCCATTGTTTCTACCCCACAACCATAATAAGTGCTGTAATTATGTGCTTTCAGAAAATAGAAAAGTTGTCCTTCCGCGAAATATTCTTTTCTATATTCTTTCATTATCTCATTGATACGCTTGGTCTGTTTGTTGTCTTCTTCCGAGGTGTTGTCCGGATCATCATATCCGATGGTCGATATCTCATCACTGTAAGAAATACCACGCGCAAAACGTACGGTATTCAACGCGTCCGCACTTTCTGACGCGGAATTCGCGCATTCCGCTACGATGTAATACATTTCCGGCAAACGTATCAATGGAACGGCATTGGCACCGGAATAGGCACCGCCATTCAAAGGGCTCTGGTTATATTTCCTACAGAAGACATCTATTCGATTCGCTCCTTCAACAACTTCAAACATTTCCGGATTTCTTCTCCAATCGGTAATCCCCACACCGGTTGGTTCATAGAAGAATGTGAATTTATCTCCATCCAGATAGAAATGTTGCTGGGTATTGGTATTCTCCATATCCATATAGTTGCCGATAAGCAAGTTGGAGAATTCATTGACTGTCACTCCAAATATCTGCTCTGCGTAGCGTATGGAATTGTAACTGGAAGCGGTCTGCGATTTGTACAATGTGAAATAATCGGAGGCGGCAATTACTTGATTGGCATACTCGGTGGCCAATCCTTTGCTTTCCGCGTCACCTTTGTAGCAATATACACGGGCCAGCATGGCTTTGACCGCGTACAGATTCATACGGAATTCACGATTGACAAGAAAATGATCTTTTTCCGCATAGCTTTCACTCCTGTGGTTGGTAAAGAATTCAAGAGGATCACTCTCATTCAGTAACTTTTCCGCGTTATGCAAATCTGTGAGAATGGAATCAACCACTTCATTGGCTGCCAGGACGGGAGTGGCATCTTTATCAAAAGTCGTACGGTAGGGTATGGCTTTGGATGCGGGATGTTCCTTATAGACAGGGCCGAACATGCGCAACAAATCAAAATGAAGAAACGCGCGAAGTCCGAGCGCTTCTCCCTTCATGGTCTCATAATAGCGCTCAGTGGTTAAGACCTCTCTGTTTTTGTCTACATACTCCAGGAAGTTATTGATATTGGCTATGATATTATACATCGCCGAGTAAATTCCATTCTTCTTACCCAAAAACGTGTTCTCATAATCAAATACCATACTTTGGTCGAAAACGACGGCGTTTGTATTATATCCCGGGTAATCAGAATATAGTCCTGCCAGTTCGTCCAGATAAGCATAAGTCAAGTCTCCGGCATACAATGTCCTGGTTCCCAACTTCAAATAAATGCCTGTAAGCGCGTCCTTAAATCCGGATTCCGACTCAAATTGCTTGTCAGTAGGAATGGAAGTCTTCGGAGATACATCCAACCAATCGCTGCAAGACACAAGTCCCAGCATGGTTATTGTTGATAGTATATATATTATCTGTTTCATACAAAAATATTTTAATTAGAAAGCAACATTCAAAGCAAATGTAAACTGACGGGAATAGGGATAGGACAGACCTCTTTCGCGTTTCACTGTAGACCAATAGAAAACGTCTTCCATGTTAAACGTCAATTTGGCGGAGCTCAATCCCCACTGGCTGATAAATTTGGCATTGGTACGATCCATGCGATAGTAGACAGACAACGAGCTTCCCTGGAATATGTTTTCATCCATGATAAACCGGGAAGTGGCTTTCGTTTCCCAACCAAAGGGAGTAAGGGAACGGAATTGTGCCTTGTCGCCCGGCTTGGTCCAACGCAACTGACTTACCCGCCGATCTACATTATTTTGCAGATTGGCGTTTTCCACCTTGTCAAGCAAGGTCTGGTTATATACCTGACCGCCAAACTGGTATCTGAAACTGACATCCGCTCCCCAGCCTTTATATGTAAAGGAAGAATTGATATACCCTTGCCATTTAGGTTCCGTATTACCGATAGGTGCCGCGTCCGTCGCGCTCCAGTTGACGGCGCTTGTCATTTCTCCGTTACGCTTTAATAATATTTCCTCTCCGGAAGCCGGGTCAATGCCTAATGAACGTACTACCCAAATGCGCGACAAGGATTCGCCTTCTTCATAACGTGGCAATGGCGTGTCATCCAGATTTGCCGCGTTCATGTCATTCCTGTGTTTCATCGCTTCTGATATTTTCTTCAATTTGTCGGTATTATGGGAGCCGTTTACCGTAATGGTCCAATAAGCCTGCTTGGCAATATTCTTATAAGGAATGGCCGAAAGAGAAATTTCCCAACCTTTGTTCTCTATCGTACCCAGGTTTTCCGGATAACTGCCGAAACCGAGAGAAGGAGCAAGGCTTATCGAAGTGACCATATTATCTGTTATTTTCCGGTAATACTCCACACGCGTGGTAAGACGCTGGTCAAAGAGACCGAGTTCCAAAGCGAAGTTTGTGATTTTCGTGGTCTGCCACTTTAAGCCCTCATTATGCATAGCCAGGATTTCCGAACCTGTCGCGTCCGATGAGTAATAAGGAAGCAGCAAGTTGGAGTATGTATAATAACCATGTGCCTGATAAGGATCAAAACCTTGCGAACCGGTCGTACCGTATGTACCCCTCAAGATGAAATCGGAGATGAAAGATACATCTTTCATGAAGTTCTCTTTTTTCAAATCCCAGCGTAACCCTGTTGACCAGAAAGGAGCCCAGCGGTTGTCCTTTCCAAACTGTGAGGAACCGTCCAAACGTACGTTAAAGTCGAACGAATACTTATATTTATAAGAATAACCTCCGGCAACCACCCAACCGATGGAGCGTGATGTCCTCTCATCTCCCGTCACTTTCTCATTATATTTCTTGCCGAACAGCAGGTTATCCATATTATCATTCGGGAAACCGGTCACATAATTTCCGTAACTCTCCGAAATGTTCTCCAATACGCTCATGCGCGCGTTGGCGGTCAGATAATGGTCTTTCAGCTGCTTGTTCCAGCTTCCTGTCAGATCGATTCCCCAATTGACCGCTTCACTCTGGCTTCTGCGGTAATCACCTCTTAAGGTAGGGTCGGTCACATTGTCAAAAACTGTATGTTGCGCCGGACGGAAAATGTCACGATGTCCTACACTCTTGGACAAGTTGAAAGCTCCTTCAAGCCGTAATTCATTGGTAGGATTGTATTCCACCCTGAAAAGTTCGCGCACTGTAAAGTTCTTGCTTTGGTCTTTGCTGTTGAATGTCGTATTGTACATCGGATTCAGATAGCTCGATGCATTTGGTACTCCATCAAAGTTATCAAGCCGTTTCTGTATCTCCCCGTTCTCTCCATACGGACGCAAATAAGGGTTCAGGCGGGTATATTCACTGAAACTTCCCCACGGAGACTCATCGGCCACCGAATTGTCCAACGTAATGCTGTTCTTCAACAACACTTTTTTCAGGCGATACTGAAAATCAAGCGAACCGGTCAATACATCACGCTTACTGTCTTTCATCACACCCGGAGAACTGTTGTATCCGATATACATCCGATAACGCAAGGCCTCGTCGCCGCCTTCCAGTGTGACGGTATGCCGTTGTTGAAAAGCTGTCTGCAAAGGTTTGTCCAGCCAATACGTGTTTACTCCGGCCAACACTTCACGCAACTTGGACTGATAGAGCTGCCATTTTCCAGCCGTCTCGCCTCCGTATGTATAAAGCCCGCTTTTTAACTCCGCGTCTATCTTCTCCCTTGCGTTCATCAGATTGTATCCTGTCATATCCGGACCTTCAATGCGAAGTTCCCCGCCATAAGTCACCCAGATCCGTCCCGGTTTGGGAGTCTTGCTTTCGATGACGATTACTCCATTTGCCGCGCGCGAACCGTAGATGGCCGTAGCTGCCGCGTCTTTCAATACAACGATGGAAGCAACTCGGTCAGGGTCCATATCGGCAAGTGTCTGTATACTGATTTCAAATCCGTCCATGATAAGCAACGGTTGGTTGGCATACGTCTCATATTCACCTTGGACTGCCAGCACATCATTGCTGGTGGAATTAAGGTCCACCGCGGATCGTGTGTCCAGATCCATGTTCGCGCTGCCACGCATACGTATGTCAGGCAAACCGTTCGGGTTGGATCCCATGTCGATATTATCCACGATACGGAGTCCGGGAGCGACAGCGGCTATCGCTTTAGCCACATTGTTCGTACTGTATTTCTTCAGATCCTCGCCTTTGATGGTAACGGCCGAACCGGTGAATCCTTCTTTCTTTCTGTTAAACATACCTGTCACCACCACCTCATCCAGCGCCCTCATATCAGGTTTCATCACTACCGACATATAAGACGAAGGATGCAGGAACAGGGTTTCCATACCTACATACGATATTCTGATGCGGCTGTCTTTCGGAACATCGGAAAGCTGAAAATTACCGTTGTCGTCTGTGACGGTAGGGGTAATGTCGGAACCTTCCGCTATAATCGTGGCGCCCGTGACCGGAAGCCCGTCTTCTTCGGAAAGCACTTTCCCTTTTACTTGTGAGATAAACTTTTTGGAATCTTTTTTTGTGATATGGATGAGTTGTCCGTCAATGCGATATTCCAACGGATTTTTTCCGATAATCACTTTCAACGCTTCATCAACTGTAGCGTTTTCTACTTTTCCGGTAGAAGTATAGGAGCTGATTTCGCTCTGGATAAAAAGTACTTTATACCCCCCCCCGGTTACTTTTTCAAAACGTTTAAAAATGGAAGGAAGTCCTTCATTTTCAAACTCCATTGTTATTTGCCTCTCTTTGCTTGTCTGTGCCTCTAAACGCCATGAATAGGCAAAAAGGAAAAGCAAGAATAAAACAATGAACTTCTGTGCTTGATTCTTTTTCATAGCCCTAAATAATTAAATAATATTTCATTCTTTTAATTTGTACGTCAGTCTGGCATAAGAAGTCCTTTAAAAAGTATGGTAATCTGAGACCTTCTTTGTATCCTTACGGGTGATAGTCAATCATTTATAAAGACAAACATAAGGACGGCCCACAATCACCGCATACAAAGTAAAGGAAAATTTCTGTAATATTGATAAACTTTTGCAATAATTTTATGTCCGGATACGTAAAAAAAGCATAATTTCTACCGATGCGGGCGTATCCGCGCGAGAATGAAGAAATGAAGATGGATAAGATGTACTCTTTACGGATATAAGAAGGAGCGGAAAAACTGTCGGAGTTTTCCGAAACTTTCTTAAGAATCTTTCCGAAAACTCCGAGAGTTTCGGCGGAGATTCTTAAGAGTTTTTCCATACACTTCCTTTGCGGAAACCGCCGGAGTCAAAACAGGGAATTCTTGTCTGATTTTCAGTTCTTAAAGGAAAGAAATCAGATATTGCCGATGGAAAAGTTCTCCGGGTGCTTCCCTTTGAAGTTCTTATAATACAGCTTTATTTCTTTCATATCCCTTTCAATGTCTCCACAGGGAAAGATTTCCTTTTCCATGGTGATACATCTTTTCTCATAGTCGATTGCCACCAGGACAATAGGTATCCCGGCTTTTAATGCGATATAATAAAATCCCTTTTTCCAGTTCGGGTTTGCGGATCGGGTGCCTTCAGGAGTGATGGCCAGATGGAAAACTTTTCTCGACTTGGCCACATTCGTCATTTGTTCTACTAAAGAAGTCTTTTTCTTTCGGTCGACCGGGATACCGCCCATTGCACGGAAAACCATGCTGAGAGGCCATACGAACCACTCCTTTTTCATCATGAAGCCGGTCCGGCGGCCTATTGCTCCATAAAAGAGCTTTCCGATAAGTAAATCCCAGTTTGTCGTATGAGGGGCTGCGCACAGAATATATTTGTCGTAATCGGGTACTGCGACCTTTGTTTTCCATCTGAGCAATTTGTAGTATATAAAACTGCAAATGTTTTTTTTCATATTTGATTCAGTTTGCCGAGTTCCTCAATGAGTGAATTGACTTGTGCATTGAAGTCTGAACGGAACTTTTTGTAGAACCCTTTGATCTGGCCCGGCTCTGGATGACTGATGCGGTTTACGAAATCATTTTGAATCGTCAGCATCTTTGCCATAAGGTCTTTCGCTTTTTCTTTGTCGGTTCCGGACGCGTGATTATACTGTATCCAACATTCGGTAAAGAGTTCTCCGATGATGTAGTTTACGTTCTTTTTCAAATCCTTTTTGCTTGCCATATTATTAAGGTATTAAGTTAATACTTGTTGTATTCAGGTGTAAAGGTACTTAATTTATTTTTATATATCGGAAAAATGAACGAAATTTGCTCACATTAAATTTAATTCGATACAAAATTGATAGATTTATGACAAAAAGTGCATTACAAATTGCGAGAGCGGCCTACCGGCCAAAGCTTCCAAAAGCCTTGAAAGGAGCGGTAAAGGCTGAAATGGGGGAGGCTACAGAGTCTGTAGCTGATCAGGAAATAATCAAGAGTTTGTTTCCCAATACATATGGTATGCCTGTCATCCGTTTTACGGAGGGGCAGAAGAGAGAATATCCCGCTATCAATGTAGGAGTTATCCTTTCGGGCGGACAGGCTCCCGGCGGGCATAATGTGATATCCGGCCTGTTTGATGGCTTAAAGACATTGAATAAGGAGAATCGCTTGTTTGGTTTTATTCTGGGCCCCGGCGGATTGGTCGCGCATGATTATATGGAACTTACTGCCGATATCATTGATGAGTACCGGAATACGGGAGGTTTTGATATGATAGGCTCGGGACGGACCAAACTGGATAAGGTGGACCAGTTTGAGAAAGGGTTGGAGATATTGAGGAAACTGGGAATCTCTGCTTTGGTGATTATCGGTGGAGATGACTCCAATACGAATGCGTGCATTCTTGCTGAATATTACGCCGCCAAGAAGACGGGGATTCAGGTAATCGGCTGTCCGAAGACGATTGACGGGGATTTGAAGAATGAGATGATTGAAACTTCGTTTGGGTTTGATACGGCCTGTAAGGTATATTCGGAAGTCATCGGAAATATCCAGCGTGACTGTAATTCCGCGCGTAAATATTGGCATTTTATTAAGTTGATGGGACGTTCCGCTTCACACATCGCTTTGGAATGCGCCTTGCAGACGCAGCCTAACGTTTGCCTGATTTCAGAGGAAATCGAAGCAAAAAATATGTCGTTGGATGATGTGGTGACCTATATCGCGCGGATTGTTGCGGACCGGGCTGCCGCAGGACATAATTTCGGTACAGTGCTGATTCCTGAGGGAGTGATTGAATTTATTCCGGCTCTTCGCGGGCTGATTGCCGAGTTGAATGACCTGTTGGCGAAGAATAAGGATTTTGCCATGATTAAGAAGTCGGCCCAGCGTGATTGGGTCATTTCCAAACTCTCTGAAAAGAATGCGAAGATTTACGAAAGCCTTCCCAGTGGCGTGGCCAAACAATTGACATTGGACCGTGACCCGCACGGGAATGTACAGGTCTCACAGATTGAAACCGAAAAGCTTTTGTCCGAAATGGTAGGAAGAAAGTTGGCTGAATGGGCTGCGGAAGGTAAATATACAGGTAAGTTTGCCACGCAGCATCACTTCTTTGGATATGAAGGACGGTGTGCGGCCCCTTCCAATTACGATGCGGATTATTGTTATTCTTTGGGTTATACGGCGTCCATGCTGATTGCGGAAGGCAAGACCGGGTACATGTCTTCCGTTCGTAATACAACCGCTCCGGCAGATGAATGGATAGCAGGAGGAGTGCCTATTACCATGATGATGAATATGGAACGCCGCAATGGGGAGATGAAGCCGGTTATTCAGAAGGCGCTGGTGAAACTGGATGGCGCTCCGTTTAAGGAATTCGCTGCACAGCGTGAACGTTGGGCTATCGAAACGGATTACGTGTATCCGGGTCCGATTCAGTATTTCGGTCCGTCGGAAGTGTGTGATCAGCCTACTAAGACATTGAAGCTGGAACATGTTTGAGGAGGGCTTTGATTCCGGGATCCTGCGCAGGCGTGGAATTTAGGAGTTACGGAAATCCGGTGAATTGAGCATATAAAATTGCACAGGTAATAGAGAGGAGGAGTATGTGCTTCCTCCTCTTCGTTGTCTGTGTAGTTTGTGTAAGAATGCGGCGGTAAGAGAAATCGGTGATAGCCGTTGATTTGAATCTGTATATAAACTATGGCAAAAAAGAGTACTCCTGATGGAGCAAACAAACCTATACGTAAACCCCGCAAGACGGCTACGGTAAAACGGTCGGCGTCACGTTCCTCCCGGAGCAAGAGGAAAAAGAAGAATGTTTTTTCCGAATGGTACGCTAATAAGCCGAGGTGGGTGGTTTGGCTGGCTTCGGGAATCATTGTTGCGGCATATGCCGTCGCGTTATATTTCTTTTTTATTCGTCCTTACTTGTATCGTTGGAATACGGAAGAGATTTATTTTTATCGTCAGGCCGTACATGGCATTGATATTTCTCATCATCAGGGTGAGATAGACTGGGTAAAGCTTGGAGATGACAAATATAAGGGAAACGTGCTCCATTTTGTGATTATGAAAGCAACGGAAGGCTCTGATATGCTGGATACGACGTTTCAACGGAATTTTGCCAATGCGAGGGAAAGCGGCTTTATCCGTGGCGCATACCATTTTTTCAGTCCGCTCTCTCCGGCTTCCAGGCAGGCGGATTTTTATATAAGGAACGTGCGACTCGAAGCACACGATTTGCCGCCGGTCTTGGATGTGGAGCGGCGTGGAAGCTATGGGGATGATTCGCTGCGCATTGAGGTGAAGAACTGGCTCCGTATCGTGGAGGCGCATTATGGCGTGAAACCGATTATTTATGCTTCTTACCGGTTTAAAGAGAACTATCTTTCCGATTCTTTATTGAATACTTACCCTTTCTGGATAGCCCATTACGAAGTGGATACGCTCGAATATAAAGGCAAATGGGCTTTCTGGCAATATCGGGACAACGGTGAGCTTGAAGGCATTAAAGGAAAGGTGGACATGAATGTCTTTAACGGGGATTTGCAGGAATTGCTGAAATTGACCATACAAGAGAAGGAGGCCTCCCCTGTTCATCAGCCGATGAAGCTGGCTCCGTGAACAAGCCGGCCTTTCCGTTCGGGATTTCCTGAAGGCTCCTTTATATTTTGGTCAGTTTCATGGCGGCCCAACGGTTCTTTTCTTTGTAGTGCATGAAACGTAGCCCTAATTCTTCTCCCTTGGCACGGAGGGACGGAATATCTTCCACATAAAATCCGCTCATATAGATTTCAGAGCCTGAATGCATGCAGGAAACATATTGTGCCATGTCATTTAATAAAATGTTGCGGTTGATGTTGGCTATGATTATATCAAATGGAGTTCGTCCCGAGAGGGAAGAAGCATCGCCTAACTCTACCTCTATATTGGAGATTTGATTGAGCCGGATATTGTCTTTTGAGTTGGAAACACACCAGTCGTCGATGTCGATGGCCGTAATGGGATTGGCTCCGCGCATAGAGGCGAGTATCGCCAAGATGGAGGTGCCGCATCCCATATCCAGCAGTGATTTTCCTTTCAGTTCCGCTTCCAGGAGTTCGGCAAGGATGAGGCTGGTCGTTTCATGATGTCCTGTTCCGAAAGCCATCTGGGGATTGATAAGGATATCGTATTCCGCATGGGGAACATTCTTGTGGAAGGTGCTATGGATGACGCAACGGTTTTCTATGATAATAGGTTGGAAGAAATGCTTTTCCCACTCTTCATTCCAGTCTTTGTCTTCTTGCGGAATCACCTGATAGGAAATTTCCGTGTCTTTTATGGGAAACGTTTCCAGTATATTTTTCAGAGCGTCTTCATTGTATAGGACTTCCTGAACATAGCCTTTGATTCCGTTTTCTGCTTCCATGAAACTTTCGAATCCGATCTCCCCGCAAAGGGCGGCAAGGATGTCGTTTATCGTTTCATCGCAAGGATGTGTATAAAAAGTAACCTCAAGATATTTCATGACTCAATATTTTTATGATTGACAAACAGGAAGCTGTGTGGCCTGTTTTTGCTTTGGCAAAGATAGGGATAAATAGGGAAACCCCTATCAACAAATAGGGAAATTCCCTGTTTCTTATAGAAATTCCCTTTTATCTTTGCGACAGATAAAATAAGGTCATAACACTTAAAACTGGAAATAACAATGAAAAGAACTGTATTCGTATCGTTATGGTTGGCCATGCTGCCATGGGTGGCGTCGGCACAGAGCGTAGACGATGATTTGTACTATACTCCGAAGAAGAGTAAACAAAAGACGACTACGACTACTGTAAAAGAACCTGTGAAGGAGATAAAGGTTTCTTCCGGTGGACAGGTAAACGTATGGGCACCTAACGCTTCGGCGGTGGTCGTACGGGATAAAAAGGGAAATGTGCGGGACGTAGATGAGTATAACCGTCGGTATTCGGCACAAAAGAATGAATTCTCGGTAAAGAATGACACGCTGTATATTGATGAACGGGAAGACAGCGACTTAAGAGGGGAGTGGGTGAATGGTTTTGAAGGAACCCGGGACGATTATGAGTATGCCGTAAGGCTGATTCGCTTTCAGAATCCCCGTTATGCCATTCCCGTAAGCAGTCCGTTATATTGGGACATTGTGTATGCGCAGGCTTATGTGCCGTGGAATTGGAATGTGTACGATGATGGCATATATGCTTATATTTTCCCGACTTTCAGCAACCGGTTGTGGTGGGATTGGCGTTTCAACTCCTTCGCTTCATGGAACTGGGGTTGGAACTGGAGCTCTTGGGCTTACTCGCCTTATTACAGTTGGGGCTGGAATTGGGGCTATGGTCCGCATTGGGGTTGGGGCGGCTGGTACGATCCTTTCTATTCTCATCATTGGCATGCGCATGGGCCGTCTTGGGGCTGGGGCAGTGGCCTTCACTGGGGACACTCGGGTTATCGTCCGGATTACCGTCCTTCTACGGCACAAAGAGGGCACGACCGGGGAAACCGTTTTGATTCCGGTACTCGCTTTACCGGTACTCGTGTGAATGGAAGTAGCGGAAATCGTTATTCGGGGACACGTGTAAACGGTACGGGCGAATCAGCTTCCTCAGGGCGTTTCAACGGTGTGCAGGGATATCGCAGTACGGGTAGCAGTGCAGGAGGAAACAATTCGGCATCCGTACGACCCTCTACTGGCGGAACACGTGGAGACCGTTATGAGAATGAAAGCAATGGCGGAACCTTTAGAGTTCGTTCAACCTCTTCTTATGTGCGTCCGAACAGTGTACGTTCTAGCAATAATACTTATTCGCGTCCGAGCAGTACGCGCAGTTCCAATAACAGAACGACTCGCGAGAGTAATTCTTCTCGCTCTTCGGGAAGCAATTATTCTCGTTCCTATGATTCGGGAACTTCCGTACGTTCTTCCGGATTCAATTCGGGAAGCGGCAACCGGAGCGGTGGTACGAGTAGAAGCGGTTCCCGTTCAGGCGGCGGACGCAGTAGAAGATAAGGAACAAAAACTAAAATAGATATAACTATGAAAGGAAATAAATTGTTTTTGGCGATAGGAGGGGCATTGCTCCTGAGTGCCGGTCTGTATGCTCAGACGGTATATGATATTACTCCGATTATGACAAATGAATTGAACGGTACGGCCCGTTTTGCAGGAATGGGAGGCGCGATGGGGGCGCTTGGCGGAGATATTACTACCATAGGCACCAATCCTGCCGGTATCGGTATCTATCGTAGTAATGATGTGTCGGTGAGTATGAGTTACAATGATGTACAGTCGAAAGGTACATTCAATGGGATGACTACAAAGGACAGCCGTTCACGTTTGTCTTTCGACCAGATAGGATTTGTATATAGCAATAAGATAGGGAACAATACTTCTCTGCGTTTTGTCAACTTTGGATTTAATTATCGCAAACTGAATAACTTCAACAAGCGTTTTGCCATGCAGGGTAATATGGAAGGAGCGTCGCAGACCAGATATATGGCCTATCAGATGGCGCAGAGTGGGGCGACATTTGACAGTTTCATGGACATGATTAGTCTGCAGGAGGAGTATAAGGCTTATGAAAACGAGGCGTTTGGTTGGCTGAGCGTGATGGGTGGCCGTACCGGACTGGTGGATGCGGTTTCTGACGCAGATGGAGATTATTTTTATGGCTGGAATGGAGATTGTGCCAGCTATCGCAGTGAGACGAAAGGTGGTGTGAATGTGTATGATTTTAATGTATCGTTCAATATAGAAGACCGTTTTTATTTTGGTTTGACCGTTGGCGCATACGATGTGGATTATTCCCGCTATTCGGTTTATGGTGAGGACCTTTACCGGACAAGTGGCGTGGATGATTTGTATGCAAGTTATTCTTTCGAAAATTGGTATAAGACGGACGGTTCCGGAGTGGATGTGAAATTGGGCTTTATTGTCCGGCCGTTTGAATATTCACCTTTGCGTTTGGGCTTCGCCGTACACACGCCTACATGGTATTCTTTAACCGAGAGCTATTCGGCACGTCTTCGCTCAAAATATGATATGTTAAATGGAGGAACGATAGAGTGTTATGAACCCGAGACTGATTCTTATAACGGTTGGGGTGGCAATGTTGTGAACGACTATGAACTGACTACTCCTTGGAAATTTAACCTGAGTGCCGGATACACCATTGGTACATCAGTGGCTTTAGGCGCCGAATATGAATATGCGGACTATTCTTCGGCGAAGTTGAAAAACGGGGACGGTTATGAAGATAGTTACATGGTGACGCAAAACAGTTTTATCAAGGAAGATTTGAAAGGTGTGCATACGCTTCGTCTGGGGATGGAAGCCAAACTGGTTCCGGAATTCAGTATACGTGCCGGCTATAATTATAGCAGTGCCATGTACAATAAGAATGCCTATAAAGAGCTCTCACCTTATAATACGACACGTACCGATACGCAGTATGCGAATGGTTTGGCAACCAATACTTTTTCTGTGGGATTGGGCTACAGACTGAGTAACTTTTATGCGGATATGGCCTATGTATATAGTACACAGAAGTCAGATTTCTATTCGTTTGATGACGAATCCTTACCAGCTACCAGGATGAAAGATGATAAAAGTCGTGTGTTGCTAACCTTAGGGATAAGATTCTAAAGAGATTGCAAATAACTGGAAATACCGATACTCTTTGGGAAGTATCGGACGGAACGTGAAAAGAAAGGCTCGGATTCCTATAAAGGCAATCCGGGCTTTTTTATACTACATTGTCAACCGGACAAAGAAATAAGGTTCAGAAAGAATCAACATATATAATAACGGACTTATAAACCTGTCAACGAACTTTACAACTGAGAACCCTTGGAACGATACTCCCTTTTCTTTCCAAAGTTAAAACCTAAATAGATTTGCAGGGTTCCCAATGTGTTGCTCATGGAAAAGTACTTTTGTTTGTAATCGTATGTATGGCCTACCCACGAGGCTCCGATAAAGTATTTGGAGTTGTTGTAAACAAGAGCGGCCCTTGTAATCAGGTCAAGGTTGATATTGTGATGCCGGTCGTTGTTTTCTTCATACTGTGAGAAGATGCGGGAACGTTTGTATGCGACGGCAGGTGCGACGGACAGGCAGGCTAAGCAGTTGCGGGCAAACACCCAGTTGTAGGCGTATCCGAAATGAATGCTGAAATCTTTGTATTCCACCTTGTCTACTCTAAGGGGAGCTTCTATTTGGGTCTCTATCCAAGAAGGGAGCTTCCGGTAATCGAATGTCACTTTGTGGGAGGAATAGGAAATTCCAGACAGGAAAGAACCTGTGCTTTTCCGTTGGTTGGTGGATTGGCTGAAAGCGGCCGGATAGGAAAAACGCTTGTTGTTGAAAATGTAGTACATGTTGAATCCTTTGATGTAAGCGTCCAGCCCGTTGAAGTCAATGGACGTCTTTAGCTTGGAAGGGCTGTCGGTTGGGGAGGAAGAGCTGCCGGGCGCGGTGAATCCTTTCAGTGTTTTCAGTTTAAAGTCGTTTCCTATCTTCCAGTAGTAGAAGTCCACTCCGATTTTCGAACTGTACAGGTTTAAGGTAAATTCCGTCTTTTTATTGTTATGCTTGTTGTGCCCTCCAAAAACTTCGGCGGCATCTACCGACCAACCGACAAATATCCAGCGCCATCCGAAGTAGGCTCCTATTTTATAGCTGGGATTGGGAGCAAAGCTCATGCGTTGTTCTTTGGGTTGGGAAGTGCCGATACGGTAATGTTCGAAAATCGTGTTGTTGGTAAGCATGAAGGCGAAGTTATAACGGTTGGGGGAGATATAAGTGGTGTCATAGTCGTTGAAGTCGATAAACTTTTTGACAAACCGTTCAAACTTCTTCAAAGGCCTGACATGCTCTCGGGAAGATACCGTATCCTGATTGTCCTGTGCTATGGATTCTAAGCAGGAGAATAAAAGAATAGCTGTCAGTAACAGTATCTTACGCATGAACAGGGTGTATTAATGAATCATATCTTTCCCAGAATCTTGTCTACTACCCAATTTGTCGGGGTGGCACTTATTCCGTTACTGGTGCAGAGCCCTTTTCCCTGTAAATGCTCTACCACGGCTTTGATGAGTGGAAGTTGCACGTAGGGAGGGTTTTCTATGGTGATTTCTTCTCTTCCTCGTTCGGTGTGCAAGGCTATCGGATCAAACGTAAATACGGAGAAGCAAATCATTCCTTTGTCGCCAATAATTTCGATCCGGTCTTCTTTGGCCGATTCGTGCGCAACGAAACACCATGAACCGGAGCCTGGCAGTCCGGATTCAAACTTGAAACAAGCACTGACCGTGTCTTCCACTTCGTAGAGTCCGCCTCGATTGCTGCAATATCCTTCTGCTTCGAGGATGCAGCCGAACATGTCTTGCAGGATGTCCAGCTGGTGGGGAGCCAAATCGTAAAAATAACCTCCTCCGGCTATACTGGGAAGCAGACGCCACGGGAGGTTCGTTTTATTGTAGTCCATTTCGCTCGGCGGTTGGGCAAAGCGTATTTGTATATTGATGATTTTCCCAATCTGTCCGCTGTGTATCAACTCTTTTACTTTCAGGAAATAAGGTAGGTAACGTCGGTAGTAGGCTACGAAACAGGGGACACCCGTCTCTTTGGATATGCGGTTGATGCGTGTGCAGTCTTCGTAACAGGCTGCCATCGGTTTTTCGATATAAACCGGTTTTCCTGCTTTCATGGCCATAATAGCGAATGTGGCATGTGACGAAGGAGGCGTGGCAATGTAAATGGCATTCACATCCGGATTGTCTACCAATTCTTGTGCATCATCATACCATTTTGGAATATGGTGCCGTTGGGCATACGATTTAGCCTTGTTTATGTCACGGCTCATGACAGCCTGTACCATGGAACCTTCTATCATATTGAATGCCGGACCGCTTTTGCGCTCTGTCACATCGCCACAGCCGATAAATCCCCATTTAATCATTTCTTAACTTTCTTTTCTATAATGAATAAAAAATCTGCATGCTATTAATTGCAAATATATTCATTTTCGCTACTTTTGCCATGCAATAGACGCAGATTTTTTAAATATTTAGATTATGGACGAGCAACTTCAAACTTCTCCCTTGTATAAATCTCGCGGCTTCTCGGGCCGTTTATTGGAAAGCTTTAAATTTCTGGAGAAAAATTTCAAGCAGATATTCAAAATTTCCATATTGGGCTTGGTGCCTGTCAGTGTCTTGTCGGCCTTGACTATGACCTTTTTTCCCATACAGGCGATGGACGGGTGGATGGTGGTTGTCTGGTGTTTGCTGATGATGTTTTTTGCATTGGTGGCCTCACTCTATTTTCATTCATTTGTGTATGTCATGTTGGAAAAGTATGGTGAGTTGGGGTATGTGCCCTGTATGAAGCTGAAAGCTTGGTGGCTTTTGATGAAGAAAAAAATGGGCCGGATATTGTTGTATGACTTGTTCATGGCGGCTTTTGTCATGATTTGTATATTAATCGTTTTTGCTCCGTTTATCATCAGTGCGACGTCTATGGATGCGGAGCTTGCCACAGGTTCGATGCCTGTATGGGGAATAGCCTTGTCTCTATTATTGTTTCTTGGTTTTACGTTTGCGTTTGTTCCCCTTTTCCTCATGCCGAACTTTTATCTGTTGGGTTCGGAATCTCTGATGGGGGCTTTTACCAGTTCGTACAGGTTGGGAATTCCACATTGGGGTTCGATGTTTGGTATAGCATTGTTTACACTTATTTTGGCTTTTATTGGCGAGGCGTTGGGAGCGTTGCCATATTATATTACTGAATTGATTAATTACCTTATCGCTTTGTCGGCTGAAGACGGCAATATGGTGACGTTGCCTTTCTATTATTTGTCTTTGCGTATTGTCTTTGCTTTTTTGGCGTCCATTGCAACCTATTATGCTTCGTTGTTGGTTGTCGTACCTATGACTTTCCAATATGCTTCGCTTGTTACCATGAAAAAGGAAAAAGAGATGAACATTTAGTTTTTTTGATACTTTTGCAGTAAAATCATATAAGTTTTGCTTTGCATGAAAAGGCGCAACCAATGGTTGAGTGTATCAAGCAGCATAGGTGATTGTTTGCTTACTCCCCATGCATAAAATTGGTTGAAACTGATTTCTGTACTGATATCTAATTGTGGAAAATCAGATAAGGAAGCTTGTGCAACTCCTGCTTCACATACAGCATAATCAATGTCTCCGTGGGCAACCAATGCCATAAGTTGCTCTATGCTGTATTTTTCTATTTCTTTTACGATAATGGTGTCGCCAATTTCCTTGCTTAGATTGTGGATGCGGTAGCTTATAGGAGAATGATGGGGAATGTAAACTGTTTTGCCGGCTAATTCCAGTTGATTATGTACAAATGCCGTATCGGATTTTTCTTTGCTTCGTTGTACCAATACCTGTTTGTTTAAAAGAATAGGGTGCGTAAAAGATAAAGGTGAATCCTTGGATTCGCTGGTTACTAGGATGCTGTGGGCTATGACATCATAAATACCATGGTTTACTCCGTTGATTTGTTTTTCCAGATTCATTTCGGGAGTGATGTGCAATCGCAAGCCTTTTTCTTTGGCAAAGGCTTGTATCAGTTCATAATGAAATCCTGAAAGCGTGTCATTTTCTATATGGTAACTGACCGAATTATATTCGGTCGTTACATTTAAGACTCCGGAGGCAACTATTTCTTTATAGTCTCTAGGCTTTCCCTCTTCTTCATGCGAGCATAGTAAATAAGTTGCAATCAGGGCTGAAAGGGTTCCCATTATCACATATTTCAGAACTTTTCTTTTCATAGGGACTAGTTAAAGAAGTTCCATGAAAGTCCCCATTTAAATACCATCGGGTTGATAGGATAATGTGGAGCCAGAAAGTAATTAGACTTACCTGTTCCTTCGTTTACGTGCGAGAACATAACATAAATACGTGTATGCTTTAAATGCAAGTTTGCATAGACATTTACGATGGGATAATTACCTATTTCAATACGGTTTTCCGGATTTTGTGTATAGAATTGTCCCATAGCCGGAGAATAATCCGGTGCGTAATACTTGGTGAAGTAGCGTACGTCTGCTCCTAATTCCACACTGAGTACTTTCTTGGCCACCTTGAAGTCCAGATAAAGGTTGTGGTACAGAGAGAGTTTTGGCAGAGGAAGCACCTCTTCGTTGCTGCTCTTCTGGTAGGCTATTTCATTATCCAGATGCAGAATGCCGAACTTGAAATCCTTTTTCAGTATGGCACTGATCACTTGTATGTTGTCCGTGCATTGCCGTACTGCCACATTGTTTCTGTATCGGATGCTTTGTGGAGCCCCCTCATTGTCTGTTGGTGGCGTGGAGACTTCACTGGCATTGGCAAAGTAAGTATAATTCTTTATGTTTTCCACCCCTACTCGGAGGTTGGTTTTCCATTTTTTAGAGATGAATTCTCCCTCAATGCGGGAACGAAGTTCTTTAGCTAGGTCATCATGGTTCCACCAAAGATGTTGTGAATGGTAATGGCGGAAATAGAAAGAGGGGGTAATACGTTTGGTAAAGGCGTGGGCGGCCAATTGAATGGTGTCTTTGAACAGTCGGAAATTCAAGTCCAGTTTACCGTCAATGTCAAATTGGCCGGCATCTTCTCCGGTAAGGACCGTTTCACCTCTTACGGTGTAATGAAGGGTTTTTCCAAATCTTTTGGAGAGTTCACCACCGATGGAGAGGATGTTTTCTGTATATTTTTTGGTAAATGGAGATGTGGAGGTATTCAATGTGTCCGGTAACTCGAATTTACGTATTTCGTAGGATACGAAACCTGTCAATCCCGCCTTGGCCCATTTATTGAACCCTTCATGCAAAGCAATGGCAAATGTGTTTTTGATAGAAGAGTTTCGGGTAATGTCCAATGTGGAATCTCCAGGGAGATAGTTATGAAGATAATAGTTGTCCGGCGTATCGTAAGCAATGTATTTACGTTTGTAGTTTTGTATTTTTAAAGTATGTATAAAGCTTGTAACGGGAACGAAGTCCATATAATGCTGTGCCGTATCAAGAGGCTCTTTATGGAATCCTAAGTTGTAGCGGTGTGTCAAAAACAGATAATAATTATCATTTCGGTTCCATGTTTTATCAAATGTAGTCGGAATGTCTGATGGATTGTAAGTATTGGGTAGATCTTCCGGATTAGTAATGTAAATGTCATCTTCTATTCCTCCGTTTTCAGCCATTTTCATGTGATTTCCGCTGAATATGAAATTCAGGTTATAATGGTCGCCTAAATAAGATGAAAACAGGGTTCCGTTGAAAAACGAAGTGGATTGATTGTTATACATTCCTCGTCCGTATAGGTAATCGAATGTAAATCCAAAACTTAGGCGGCGGTTTGCATTGACTCCGAAATAAGAGCGGAAACGGTCTTCACCGTCTGTCTGATTTCCGGCTGAATAATAGGACAGATTGGTAAATGGTGATTTGGTATTGATGAAGTGAAAGTCTTCCGTGCGAACCAAAAAGAAATCATACGGATCTGTGAACAGGAACTGGGAAGGTTCTTTCCGGTCGAAGAAAATTCGCGAAAGGCGTGGCGCTCCCATATTCCCCAAATAATTATAATGGCCGTTCATGCCATCAGTCAGGTGTATATTCTGAAATTGGTGTCGTAAAGTATCGACTTCTGTGGAATGTATGGTTCCCAGCCAATCGACTGTCCACATTCGTATACCGATTGGGATGGTTTTCGAATCAACTGTAGTCGTATCGTTGGGATCTTCGTTAGGATCCTGATTAATAGTACGTGGCCCGTCGGTTGTCTGATTATACAAGCGATTTGTTTGCGCAAGTACTCCTTGTGCAATGGCAAAAATGGCTGTGAGTATAAGTAGTAAATGTTTCATAATTAGGCGCAAAAATACAACAAAAAACGAAACGCATATTCCTTTCGGAGGGGAAACTTCTTATTTGAAAATATTTTTTATGATTCAGACGGTATATTTCATCTCTATCTGTTTTATGTATGGACAATGCCCGAATCTATAGGCTATGTATGGTTTAGGGAGGTTTTCACTCGAAGGAGTTCGTCTTACCAATAGAAATTGAAAGTTGAAAATCTTATAGATTGAAACTCTGAAAAGAAAAATCTCCTTAATTTTAACTTTGTACCATAAAGCATGAAGACTAAAATAAGGGGAGGGGTATATTTTAATTTATAAATATAGGTAAAGCTGTCTCGTTTTTGTATTTTGAGACAGCTTTTTTGCTGATAAGGATACTCAAGTTTCAGACTGAAGAATCTTTTTCCAAAAATTGAGTGCTAAAATATTCTTTATAAGTAAGTGCTATAGGTGAGGTTATTCCTGTGGATGGATAATTTCCATGCCTTTGCGGATAGCAGCCTCATTCATAGGTATCAAGTGGTGATGACGTTCGGGTAATGTTTTTCTCAGTCCTTTCAACACACTTTCAATCAAAACGATTGGGTGAAGCTTTAGTAATCCTCCCAAAACGATCATATTGAAAGCTTTTGTATTATTCATTTCGGCGGCGGCATCCATTGCATCAATTCTATAGACATGAATATCTTTGCGTGTAGGTGGTGCAAATATTCCATATCCGTCGTAGATGAGCGTTCCGCCTGGTTTGATTTTATTTTCAAATTTCTCTAATGAAGGTTGATTCAGGATAATGGCTGTATCATAACGACTGAGAATCGGTGATGAGATACGTTCATCGCTGACAATAACCGTCACGTTGGCTGTACCGCCTCGCTGCTCCGGACCGTAAGCAGGCATCCATGTAACTTCTTTTCCTTCCATCAAACCGGAATAGGCGAGGATCTTACCCATTGACAAAACTCCTTGTCCACCGAATCCGGATATAATAATTTCTTCTTTCATAGTTTTACTCCTTATCTTTTAAATCTCCTAATGGGTAATAGGGAAACATATTTTCTTCCATCCATTTGTTAGCTGCTGCCGGTGACATTTTCCAACCGGAGTTGCAAGTAGATACGATTTCTACCAAGCTGGATCCTTTGCCGTTCATTGAGTTTTCAAACGCTTTGCGTATGGCTTTTTTAGCTTTACGTATGGCGGCAACTGTATGAACGGATTGTCTTGTTACATAGCAAGTTCCTTCGAGTGTTGCTGCAATCTCAGTCATTTTCAGAGGGTAACCATGTAAGTGTACATCTCTTCCATAAGGGCAAGTTGCTGTTCTCATGCCAACTAAAGTTGTCGGAGCCATTTGGCCACCCGTCATTCCGTAAATAGCATTATTGATAAAAATAATGGCAATATTTTCCCCGCGATTTAATGCATGGATTGTTTCGGCTGTGCCTATACATGCCAAGTCTCCATCTCCTTGGTAAGTAAATACCAGCCGATCGGGCCATAAACGTTTGATGGCGGAAGCTACTGCAGGCGCGCGCCCATGAGCGGCTTCTTCCCAATCGATATCCAGATAATTGTACATGAAAACAGCACATCCTACAGGGGAAATACCAATGGCTTTTTCTTCCATTCCCATTTCCTCAATGACCTCTGCTACCAATTTGTGTACCACTCCGTGACTACATCCCGGGCAATAATGCATCGCATTGTCATTCAGTAATGTCGACTTTTTATAAACCAGATTCTCAGGTTTTATTATATTTTCTTTCGTCATAATTAAATGTTCTAGGTGTTAACTAACGCATGATTCGCAAAATAATCTCCATCATTTTTAAAAAGAGAGAAATTGCGCAAACATAAAAGAATGGATGCCTGTCTTCCAATGTAAAATAGAGGATGATAGAAATCAGGGCTCCAATCATGAATAGCGTATTCAATATGGTTCTAAGTTTATCTCTGTTCATAAGCCTATTTCATCAGTTTTTCTTTGATTGCATCAACCACTTCGTCTGGATCGGGAACAATACCTCCCATACGTCCGGAGTGAACTGTTTTTATGTTGCTTTGCAGAGCCAGTCGAACATCTTCTATCATTTGGCCGGCATTCAGTTCAAGTACTAAGATGCCTTTCATGTGATGAGATAAATGTTCTATTTTGTGGTATGGGAATGGCCAGAGGGTAATAGGTCGTAATAAACCGACTTTGATACCCTGTTCACGGGCTATTTCTATAGCTTTCATTCCGATGCGGGCGCACGATCCGAATGCTACAATCAGATATTCTGCGTCTTCGCATTGTATTTCTTCACAACGAACTTCGTTTTTTTCTATTTCCCTGTATTTGGCTTGCAAATGAATGTTACGTTGTTCCATAATAACTGGATCCAGCTCTAAGGACGTAATGATGTTGGGTTTGCGCCCTTTCTTTTTACCGTTAGCGGCCCAAGGGCATTGAGCAATGATTTCTTCTTCGGTACGACGGGGACGGAAAGGAGGAAGTACTGCTTTTTCCATCATTTGTCCGATGACTCCGTCAGCCAGAATCATGGCCGGATTGCGGTATTTGAAAGCCAAATCGAATGCCAAACTTACAAAATCCGCCATTTCCTGTACGGATGATGGAGCTAACACTATCAGACGATAGTCACCGTGTCCTCCTCCTTTTGTACTCTGGAAATAATCAGACTGGCTGGGTTGGATAGTTCCTAATCCCGGGCCTCCACGCATGATGTTGACAATCAGACAGGGGAGTTCTGCTCCAGCAATGTATGAAATTCCTTCTTGTTTCAAACTCACGCCGGGACTCGAGGAAGAGGTAAATACCATTTTTCCTGTAGCCGCTGCGCCATATACCATATTAATGGCTGCTACTTCGCTTTCTGCTTGAAGTACCACCATGCCTGTAGTTTCCCACGGTTTTTCTTCGGCAAGGGTTTCCAACACTTCCGATTGTGGAGTAATAGGATAACCGAAATAGCCGTCTGCACCGCAACGGATGGCGGCACGGGCAATCGCTTCGTTTCCCTTCATTAAAACAACTTCTTCTGCCATATAGTTAATAGTTAAAGTTTGGTTTTATAAACAGTGATGCATCCGTCGGGACATACAATTGCGCATGAAGAACATCCGTTGCATTTGTCTTCCTCTATTTGTGAGGCATATGGATACCCTTTTTTATTTACTTCTTTTTGGGTCAGAGCCAAAATATTAAGTGGGCATGCCACAACGCATAGGCTACAGCCTTTACATCGTTCCGTATCTACTACAATTGCACCTTTAATTGTTGCCATAAATAAATTCGTTATTGGTTGAACATGTCTTTATTATAGAAATTCAAAATATCCATTGTCATTTCTTTGGCTTGTTGTGCCGGACTATTGGGATTGCGTTCTATAGCTTCGAGATAATTGTTAAGTGCCATTTGCCAGTTTCCCAGCTTACGGTATGCGTTGCCACGGAGATAATATAATTCGTCAGAAGGGAGAGAATTTTCTATCAGGATGTCGAGTTTGCGTATAGCGATTGCTACATTGCCTTCCTTTAATTCTTTTTTAATCATTTCCAGATTCTCCATGTGTATACTTTGAGATGAAATTTGATACGAAGATAGTTTTTAATTCATGAATCGTACTTTTTTGCATGAAGAATAAAGTTTTTTTATACTAATTTAGAATAAAATTAAGACTCTAAAATCAATGTACTATATTGATTTTTAGAGTCTTAATTGCTGTTTTATGTATAGTTTCAATTGAAACTATCACTTGTCTTTTTGCTATTTTATTTCATCCAGATATTGATGATTTCACCGATATACATTTTATGCATGGTTTTTCCTTCCCACTCTTGTTTTAGAGTTTCATTTTTTAATGCTTCTGGATTGAGTGATTGAGCAACCATTTTTTTACATTCTATAATCAGCCACGCTTCTTTGAAAGCTTTGCTGCCAGAAGGAGTGGTAAGGGGAGTCAAACCGCTGGCTTTTACTTTGTCTGTATTTCGGCCGGATTGACTTCCACATACTTTTAATGCTTCGCGACTGTTTTCATTATAAAAAGTAAGTGTGTAAGTATCATTTTTTTCCATAAGCTGATAAGTGTATCTGCTTGGATTGATAAAACAGAAGGCTACCGGTTTTTGATATAAGTTGCCGAGTCCTCCCCAGCTTGCAGTCATCATGTTAAACTTTTCGTTGTTACCGGCAGTGATAAGCATCCAATCTTGTGAAAGCATTTTATAAATGTTGCCGGGGATATTTTCCGGGGCTATTCTTTTGTATCCTTCCATAGATGTGGCTGTGGTTTCTTCATGAATATCGGTTTGTTTGGTTCCGTATGCTGAACCTATAACCGTTTTGGTTGCTACAGGAACCGTAGTTGCGGCTGTAACCGTATTTTCTATGGGAGAGGTTGTGTTACTTTTAATTTCTGTTGGGTTCTCTCCCTGAGAAAGGCTAGACGATGCTATGCCTTTGGATACATCAATGGTAATGACGGAAGGAGCTGTCGTTTCTTTTGCTTTTTGCACTTCTTTAGGAGCGGTATTCACCGGCTTTTGCAACTGTTCAGTGATGGAATTGGCTACACTTTTAAATAGATTGTCTTTGTAATCGATTGTTTTGGAGCGGAACTTACCGATGACACGAGCTAATTTGTCCTTTTTCTTGTTGAGTCCGTTTTCATCCGTGATAAGTTCTTCGGCATCATATCGTTCACCTCCGTCACGCGCTTCGTTATACCAGTAACGGATTCTGGTCATGGTCAGGTCGCATTTCTCGTACTCACATTGAACAATGAATTGATAATAGATGCGGGTCCGGTCCAACGATAAAGCACTGGATGAGAAGATCACGTATTCTTCACCGATAGCACCGATTTCACCATTTTGGGCATTCTCGGTAATCAGTTTGTTATTGGGAAATTTCTCATTTGTTTTGAATTGCTCTTTTGCCCAATTGTTTACCATATTAAAAATGGCTTCTTTCGTTGCCCCTGGAATATTTATGGTTTGTGTAAAAGTTACCTTTCCATCAACAACGGGTACGGCGCCGGATAGATATTTGGAATCTGTTTGTGCCCATCCCCAGATTGGAATCATTAATAGGAGTAAAAGTATTTTCTTCATAGCGATAATAATTTGTGAATAATTGCCACAAACTTACTGAAAAAACTGTTATCCTTGTTGTATGTAATAGAAAAATTAAGAATTAAAATGTATATGATATGTTGATGCCTGCCTGACGGTTGCTGCAAGCCGACAGGATAGAGAGATTTTTATTCTTATCTTTAATACCTAATAGCTTGTGCATAATGGGTGACAATCGGTATATCATTTTGGCATTGAGTATACCTATATCGGCTCCTGTAATTACATCACTGACCCTTGGTGTCCAAATGGTACAGAATGTGGTTGTTTAGGGCTGGTATGCTGTATTAACCATGGTGGTAGGAAAGATAGTGTTGACAGACAGCCTTTTTAGGTTGAATGAAGTTTCGGGAAGAGTGAATCAGTCGCTGGGTTTTGTTTCCTGAGCCATTTTTTCGGAAATCTTTTTGTCCAACGAACGAACTTCTCATTGAATAGAACATGAGGCAATGAGTTGAATGAATTCATCCATTGTTTAAACTGGAGTTTGATACTGTCTTTTTGGGTTGCTCCTTTGTAAATAGTTGAAAGTAAGAAGAAACTGTAACTTTTTTTAATAAATCTCATTCATTCAGCCATCCTTTTCCTTGTCTTATTATTTCGTATGTTCCGTCGATACAACAGACAATGGTGCTAGGTTCTATACCGCCTATGCCTCCGTCTATGATTAAATCTACTTCACTACCGAATTTTTCTTCAATCAATTCTGGGGTTGTTATGTATTCTATATCTTCCGTCTCGTTGTGCGGAAGGGTGGTTGTCAGTATGGGGGCATCCAGCAAACGGCATATTTCCCTTATAATAGGGCTGTCTGGTACACGGATACCTACTTCTTTTCTATTTTTGAATATCTTGGGCAGTCGGCTTCCGGTAGGAACTATAAAAGTAAAAGCTCCAGGCAGGTTACGTTTCATTAATTTGAAGGTCGTATTGTCTATCTTGGTATATTCACTAATGTTGCTTAAATCGTAGCAAATAATCGCCAAATTGTTTTTTCGCGGATCAATGCCTTTTATTTTACAGATGCGTTCAATGGCCCTTTCTTTTAAGGCATGACAACCGATTGCATACATGGTGTCCGTAGGATAGATAATCAATCCGCCTTCATTGAGAATCCGAAGGACCTCATTAAGGTCCTTCGGATGATTATTCTTAGAATAGAGTTTACGTATCATTTTAGTTTCTTCTTTAAAAAGTCCAGAGCTTTTTCGGCGGCTTTCTCCTTTACTTTCTTGGTTAGGGAATCCTTGTTTGCCGTAGTCGCGGAATCCAGTCCGAGTTTTTGGCCGACTTTGTCCAACGCTTTGTCCGCAACGGATTGTACAGCTTGATTTACCATACTTTTTGTGTCGACGGAAATATTGGGAGAAGTGAAAGTTCCTCCGATTTTCAAGTCAAGCGTTGTCAATTGGGAAATAGAACCGGAAGAAGCTGGTAATTTGATTTTGCCGGTATAATCAATAGTCTGGTCTAATCCTGTGCTACCTGATAAGTTTAATGTGGTTGAGCCTAGTTTGATATCAAACGGATTCGTACTAAGGCGTCCGTCTTTAATTTGGAAGTCGATATGTATATCTTTTACGGTTATGTTCTTCAGGTCAGGCTGGTTGATGACATCAGCAATTTTATCAATGGCAGCAATACCGCTCAGACTCAAATCTTTTGTTTGAAGAGAACCGTCCCCCTGCAAGGTATTCATGACGGGTGACATATTGTTATTCAGTGTTGTGGCTATTTTCATGTAACCAGAGAATTTACCTTTCAAACCTTGGAAGATAGGGGCGAATTGTTGTATCATATCCAGCTCCTTGAACGTTTGGGCAAAGGAAAGCCCGGTCATGCTAAACGAAGCGTTTAAGTCGGGATTCTCATTTTCTTTGGCGTTAGAATAGGTGCCATTCATTACTATTTTTCCGCCCATGGTATTCATGGACAGGTTTTTCATGTCCGCCACGCCGTCTTTTATCAGCATTTTGCCATTGATATCGCTTAAGGTCATTTTGTCGAATACGACCTTTTTCATGTTGGCATTCATATTGAAATCGATGTTTTTAGGAACACGCAGCACACCTGTTGCCTCGGTATTTTCTGTGGCGGGTGTTTCAGACGTTGTGGTTTGAACGGCTGCCGCTATGACACTGTCTCCTTCGGCCGTCATGAAATCATTCAGGTTGAAATAATTGGAATGTATATTTAAATTTCCTTTTATGGTTTTTCCTTTTAAGACGTATGCCATATAATTCTCGAGTTTACAATCTGTGGTGAGATCATTCTTTCCGATATTGACGGTCGTTTCGCTCAAATTGAGGTATTGAGGTGTAAAACCGAATGTAGACTGCTGGATAATGATATCCGGCATATCTTTCATTTTCAGTATCATGTTTTTTAAATGGATATCCCCTGAAGCCAAAATTTTGTCATAGACCTCTTTTTCTATATAGGAAAGCTTCCCAACGATACTCATGTTTGCATTGATGATACCGCTTAGTTCCATTTCTTCCAGCGGGTAGACTTCTTTAATCTTTCCCAGATTTAGTGTGCCCTTGGCGGCAAAGCGGAAGTCCGGATCGCTGACCGGGGTTTTGACATCGGCAGTCAGACTGAATGGACTGCCAGCTAATGAAAAACTGAATGGCTCTATCTTTATTTCTGTCAGATCTGCATTTCCACCCGGATTGCTGATATCAGCATTTACTTGGATATGGTCTACTCCGGCCGGGAGGGAAGGGTAGCGGAACATACCGTCTTTTACGTTGAGTTTTACGTTGAATTGCGGCAGATTATCGCTTTCCATAGTTCCTTTGGCAAAGGCTTCCATACTTACTTTTCCGTCTGTTTTCAAGGTCTCGAAGTCTTTGGCATAGATGGCCGGGATTAGTGAAAGAATCTCCTTAAATTGTATTTCAGAGGTATTGAGTTTCAAATCCATGTCAGTAGCTTTTTCCGAAATGGTGAGCCAGCCGTCAAGGTTCGCCTCGATGGCGTTCAGACGGAATTTGTTGTCTTCAAGTACATATTTCCCGTTCTCCATGTCGGCATCCACGTCCATTTTTGCATAAATGGTCACGTTAGAAAGGAAAGGAATGCCGTTCATTTTAAATAGTAGTTTTTCAATTTCCGTTTCCACTTTCAGTATAGTATGTGCGGCACTCATATCACCGGCACAATTAAGATTCAGATTCTGAAGCCCTGCATACATTTTTCCTTGCCGGTCATCATAAATGATATTTATTCCTTTCAATGAGACCTTTTTTAGTTTTATACGGAAGGTGGAAGTCTCTTCTGCATTCTCTATCTCGGGAACAGCAGTAGTGTCGGTTTTTACAATATCCCAGTTAACGCGCCCGTCTTCCAGCACAATCGCTTTGATAGAGGTATTTTTGACACTGATTTTGGAAATATCGTATCCCGAATCACTGAAAAGAGAGAATAGATTGAGGGATACGCTTACCTTCTCTGACTTTACTAAGGTGTCGTTTTGGAATTCACCTACTCCTTTCAGCCAGAAATTTTCCAGTGTAACAGAAGCTTTCGGGAAGTCTC
This sequence comes from uncultured Phocaeicola sp., assembly GCA_947626525.1. Taxonomy (GTDB): domain Bacteria; phylum Bacteroidota; class Bacteroidia; order Bacteroidales; family Bacteroidaceae; genus Phocaeicola_A. The sequence goes on from CANQSM010000015.1 coordinate 39,644, forward strand.
GGAGCAAACTGATATCCAGACCTTCGAAACTAAATTCAGCATTGAACATCTTGTTACCTTCGGTTATAACCACCTCTTTGATTTTGCCTCTGAAGGCATAAGGCAATATGATGAGCAACACTAAAATGACCGCTATGACAATGCCTGTAATTTTTAAACCATTTTTCATAATTATGTGTTTTTAGGATTCGTTCTTTTTATCGCGCAACTCTTCTGCAATGGCCCACTGAAGGGCAGCCTCTTCGGTTTTTCCCAGACGGGAAAGTACATCTCCATACAGTTCGTGTGCTTTGATGTGGTCAGGTTTAATACTGGTAGCCCGGTCGAAGTCAGACGCAGCCCCTTCCAGATTATTTAACTCTATCCGATTCTTTCCCCGATTATACACACTTTTAAATAGTATGGGGCTGAGTCGTACCGCTTCGTTGAAGCATTTTTCAGCTTCATGATAGTTTCCTTCGGAATATAAGGTTATTCCTTTTCTTACCCATGCGTCTACATATTTGGGAGCCAATTCTATGGCTTTATTGTAGTTGGCTATGGCGGCTTTCGTATCATGCGCTTGGGTAATACATTCATTGCCCATCAGATAATATTCCTTGGCATATTTTTCAAGATTTTTTTGCAAATGCTGCATTTTTTCTTTTAATATTCTATTCTCTTCTCTCAACACATTGATGATGTGTAAATTTCTGCGTATATACCGTTTGATGAGAGGACGTTCTATATCATATCGGGCATGAATGGCTCGGAAAAAGCTGTTTAGGAAATTTTCGAAGTCTCCTGTTTTGAAATGTTTCACTGAGTCTGCATACCAGACATCTGCTTGTGCTTGTTTCAGCGCTTTTTCAATAAGCTGTTCGTTGTTGAACCGTCCGGCAAATTGTACAATTTCGGGACGTACGAAAATATCTGCTCTTGTAATTTGTTTTTTTAATTGGATACCTTTCAGGGAAATGCATCGGCTCAGTGCTACATAAGCCTGTCCGCCGGTAAATACCCCTCCGGTAAAGTCTATAATCACATGGCTGAATGTGAGTCCCTGACTTTTGTGAATGGTGATGGCCCATGCCAGACGGATAGGATATTGGGTAAATACACCCAGCTCTTCTTCCTCTATTTTCTTTTCTTTTTCGTTGTACGTATAGCGGATGTTATGCCACGAATGGCGCTGTACGTCACATTCCGTTCCGTTTTCGGTCGTCACATAAATGATACCTTCTTCGTCAATGCCGGATACGGTGCCAATGGTTCCGTTTACCCAGCGGTGTTCCATGTCATTTTTTATAAAGATGACTTGTGCGCCGGGTTTCAATTCCAGTTCCATGGAAGTGGGTAAACTGCTTTCGGGGAATTCGCCATGAATTTCTCCGACAAAAGTAGTCGTTTCGCCCGGTAATTCTGCCAGCTTCTTTTCATTGATATAGTCTACATTGTCCCGCCGGGTTGCCAAGGTGATGTACATGTCGTTTTCTTCTTCTTTGATATGGGCATTGTATCGGGTATTCAGTAACTGTAAGTCAGCAGCTCCGGCTGTGTTGGTACGAATATGGTCCAGTACATTGATAAACACGGGGTCGTTTTGGCGATATACCTTCTTCAGCTCAATGGATACCAGTTCCATTTCATCGAATACTTTGGCTGAGAAGAAAAAAGGAGTAGGATAGAAGCGGTTCAGTATTTCACGTTCATCGGCTTTGATAACCGGCTCGAGCTGATATACATCTCCTACAAGCAGAATCTGTTTTCCTCCGAATGGTTCGCACAAATTCCGGGAATAAATTCGTAGTACCTTATCGATAAAGTCAATGATGTCTGCCCGTACCATGGATATTTCATCAATGATGATGAGTTCCACCTCCTTGATAATCTTTCGGTGTGAAGATGAATATTTCAGGAAATCTTTTATTTTACGGATACTGAAATTCGGGTCATCCGGTAACAGCGGGTAAAAAGGCAGTTTGAAAAAGTTGTGCAGTGTACTTCCTCCGGCATTGATGGCGGCAATACCGGTAGGAGCCAATACGATATGTTTCTTTTTGGTCATACCGCAAACGTATTTCAGAAACGTAGATTTTCCCGTACCTGCTTTGCCGGTAAGAAAGACGGACTGGCGGGTATATTGTATTAAGTTCAGAGCATTCTGAAACTCTTTGTTGTCTGTGTCTATTTTTTGTGTTCCCATTCTGCAAATCTCAACAAAGATAGCGCAATTTGCTATTCAAGGCTATAGGGACTCCTTAAATTTTATACAAACTTCATAATTTATGTCGAATAATGGTTATATTTGCAGCATAAGCTTGTCCTTTCGGACAGAATAAACCAGAAATAATCAATAAAAGAATACAAAGATGAATAGAAAGAAATGGATCTCTTTAGTTGTAGTGTGCTTTATGACAATTTATTCATCGGCACAAATGATGCGCGCTTTTGACGTGAAAGCTAATTTCCGCGGTGATTTCGGATTTGGAGTGGGATTGACGATGAATGTGGTGGATGAACTGGATTTTGCTCCTTCTTATAATTACTATTTCCGGAGCGGTACCAATGCTTGGCATTTGGATGCCGATATGCATTATAATTTCAAGCCGATTCCTTTATGGAGGATTTATCCGTTGGCGGGCATCACGTATTATCGTTGTGAGAAAGGACGTTTCGGAGCTAATTTGGGAGCTGGTTGTTCTTATGATTTTGATATGGAGTGGTGCGTGAAAGCTGAGATGAAGTATCAGGTGATAAAACACTGGGATGATTTGTTTGTCAGTGTAGGCATCTCTTATAAGTTTTAGGACAAAGTGTAAACCTCAAAATAATACTGATATTAAGAATTAGGTAAAGGCAAGTATTAGGATTAGCTTATGTATTTTAGAATATTATTTTTGTTGGCAGGCGTCATGACAGCCTGTAGCGGAGGACTGCATACGGTTACATTGGCAGATGCAAAGTCTGATGCCGTTGATTTGATTGTGCGGAATATCGCACTTACTTCTTTTCCTGACAGGGAAGTGAAAGTAGCCCCTTTAAAAGATAGCTTGCAGTGTGCCCGGCAACTTTTGCAGCAGGCTATTGATTCCTGTTCTTTGTCGGGTGGCGGGAAAGTGATCGTGGAGGACGGTTATTATCGTTTGAATGGGCCGCTTCATTTGAAAAGCGATGTCAATTTATGTTTGCAGAAGAATGCCTATCTTCAGTTTAGCGGAAATCCGTCTGATTTCCTTCCGGTAGTGCTCACCCGGTGGGAAGGGACGGAACTCTACGGACATTCTCCTATGATATATGCATATCACGCTAACAATATAGCCATTACCGGTCAGGGAATCATCGATGCGCAGGGAGGATTGGTGTTTGCGGGATGGGGCAGGCGAGAAACTCCCGATTGCGACCGCTTGCGGGAAATGGGGGATAAACTGGTACCTGTGCAAGAACGGATATTCGGAGAGGGAACCATCTTGCGTCCTTCATGCATTCAGCCGTATGGTTGTTCGTGTGTGTTGATAGAAGGGGTGACGGTAAAAGATTCTCCGTTTTGGACAATTCATCCTGTGTATTGCGATAATGTTATCGTACGGGGTGTGACGATAAACAGCCATTTCCCGAACAACGACGGATGTGACCCTGAATCTACTACCAATGTACTGATAGAAGACTGCATCTTTGAAACGGGAGATGATGCGGTGGCCATCAAGGCCGGAAGAGATACGGACGGGCGGTGGATAGGCAGGGCTTCCAAGAATATAGTGATACGGAACTGCGTTTTTCATTCGGAGTGCAATGGATTGTGTATTGGCAGCGAAATGTCTGGAGGAGTGGAGAATGTGTATATGGACAACATCACCATCGGCACGGTAAAGAATGCCCTTTATTTCAAGTCGAATAAAGACCGGGGTGGATACATCCGTAATGTAGTGGTAGACAGTATCCGGATAGAACGTGCCAAAGGTGCGATTCTTCGATTCGAGACCAACTACTTCGGTTTCCGAGGTGGAAACCATCAGGCCAAATACGAGCATTTCTGTATTAGCAATGTAGATGCCGGGATTGCCGACCGTTATGCTATTTTTATGGATGGGAACAAGGAGAAGAAGATAGATGATATCCTGATTCGGAACTTTACGGTGCAGCGTGCCGGGCATCCTTATTATTTGATGAATACTGATAAGGTAATCTTTGAGAACTCCTTTGTCAATGGAGAGTCCGTACCACGAACTCCGGAACAGAGTGCGGAAAAGGTAACGCTTGATGTATATTGATTCGGGCGAGAGTGTGCGCACCCTCCCTTTTTATATTGAAATCCTCTTTGGAAAGAAGTGGAAAAACTGTCGGAGTTTCCGGAAAGATTCTTAAGAAAGTTTCGGAAAACTCCGACAGTTTCAGCGGAGCTTCTTAAGAGTTTCACCAACTCCTTTCCTTTTCGTAAAAGCAACTGTTCCAGCATTTCGGATCGTTCTTTCAATAAATTCATTGCCAATTCCCCTGTCGGCTATTGCGGCATATTGTTTCTTTGAAAAGGAACCCGCCATTGAATGTGAAGTTTATCAATGACAGGCAACTGGCTATCTCTCTTTCAAGTTCCACGAAACGGTTATAGGGTACAACTTCCGGAAAGAGATGGCGCAGATGTCTGCAGACTTTCTCCAAATAGAAATGTTTCAGGCAATGGTACCCTGAGTCTTGAAACAATATCATTATCAGCATGATTTCAGCTTTTGACATGGTTGAATCTCGGTGATAATGACGTTTTTTTGTCGGATTTCAACATGTATTTTTCCATCATGGTTGTCAAAAAATTTGCAGAAATCGTCTGCCATACAGAATAATTCCGTAACTTTGTTCTTAATAATTAAAATTCGTCGAACTCACGTTAAATAGAAATTATATGTCAGAAAAGTACGACTGGAAGAAAGAAGAAAAAAATTATTATCTATCAAGTAAAGAACCTCAATTAATAACATTTCCAGCATTCAAGTATTTCTCATTATCAGGGCAAGGTAATCCTAATGATGAGTTTTTTGCTGCTTATATACAATGTCTGTATTCTTTATCCTACGCAACCAAGATGCGTTGGAAAAAAGAAACTGGTTTAGATTATAGCGTGTATCCATTAGAAGGGACTTGGTCATTAAAAACATCAAATCAGTCTGGTACTAATTCTTTTGATAAAAACAATTTACTGTTTACACTAATGATTAGGCAACCTGATTTTATTTCTAATGAATATGCTTATGAAATTATAAAGCAGGTAAAAAATAAAAAATCGTATCCATTATTAGATAAGGTAACATTTGATATTATTGAAGAAGGGCTATGTGTGCAAATGCTACATATTGGAAGCTATGATACGGAGCTTATGACTTTCCAAAAAATGGAGTCTTTTATTTCGATGCACAATTTATCAAGAATAAATTCTATTCACCGTGAAATTTATTTATCTGATGCCCGCAGAGTACAAAAAGACAAATTAAAAACAATGTTACGTTTTCAAGTTGAATAAAAAATGATTTTCCCCTTTTTTCTGAATGAGGATGGCAGTACCTGCCAACCTATATGAATCGCTATGGTTATGGATGTGTATTGTTTGTTTCTTGTATCTCCGTTCACCGTCCAGCGAACGCTGGACGGTCCATGCAGATAGGTGCATCGGCTTTCGCAGCTA
>CANQSM010000016.1 GCA_947626525.1 uncultured Phocaeicola sp.
GGTTCTTTGTAAAGTTACAAAATATCTATCATATTGGCAAATAATTAGTTGACTAAATTCTGAATATCCCTAAATAATAAAAAATTGAATTTATGAAAAAAATAATACTAAGTTTGTTTGCAGCGTTGGGGACATTGTTCACTTCATGCGGTGACGACATCGATTTGGTTATCCCTTATCCTACCAATATTACTTTCGAGGAGTTGGAGATTCCAACCCGTTTCTCTCATGTCATTCCTGATAACGGTTTCTCGGTACAAGGGCTGAATTTCCGCACAGTGAAAGCCGCGGATGGACAGTTGGCGGGAGGATTCTGTTACAGTAATCGTTCCAATCGTTCGTTTGTTTGGCAAAATACGCCGGAAGCGATAGATTCCATTCGTTACAGTGTGTGGTCGACAAGGCCCAATAATACGGGAAATTATTTGGTGTGCCATGTGGCGGGTGATGACGCTTATTTTACGTTGGATAAGGCTCGGACTATCGATTACATGTTGGTTGCCAACACTACGTGGGTCTATTTGGCTACTACGTATGGCGATACATACGGAACCGAGGAGAGGCCGGTTGTCAATCCGAATATCCCGAGCAAACCCAAGGGCGTGTGGCATACGTATGTGCCGGGTGGGGTAAAGAGAATGGCGAAAAACGATTACTTCACCTTGACGGTAAAAGGCTATAAAGGAAACACCGAGACAGGTACCATATCGTTCGATTTGGTTTGTAAAAAGGGGCACAATGCCGATTATCCGGCTTGGGATTATACCGTGACGGATTGGCGTAAACTGGAACTTTCTTCTTTGGGCGAAGTGGATAAAGTGGTATTTTATTTGGACTCATCCGATAAGGAGGGACAGGTGATGCGCACTCCGTCTTGGTTTTGCTTGGATGGAATTCAGCTGAAGCAATAAATTTCTTTTTTTGGATAGGAAATGAGGACGGTTTGGAAGTGTCCATGCCGTTCCTCATTTCTTTCTGTTTTTTTTCGTTGGTTCCGAAGATTTATGCTATTTTTGCACTGGAATACATCACGTAAGGAATAAATGTCGTGCATTTTACATATTGAAACGTCTACGGAGGTCTGTTCCGTTGCCGTCAGCGGAGAAGGACAATGCCTCTTTTCCAGAGAGGATTATAAAGGTCTGTCGCATGCCGTTTCGTTGGGCGTGTTTGTGGAGGAAGCCTTATCTTTTGTCGATGGTCATGGCATGCCGCTGGATGCGGTGGCTGTAAGTTGCGGTCCCGGTTCGTATACAGGTTTGCGTATCGGAGTGTCTATGGCGAAAGGGATTTGTTATGGGCGCGATTTGAAATTAATAGCTCTTCCTACCCCGAAGGTCTTATGTGTACCGGTGCTTTTACGACATGAGTTGCCGGATGATGCGTTGCTTTGCCCTATGATTGACGCGCGTCGTATGGAAGTGTATGCCGCGGTTTATGACAAAGCCCTCAATCCGGTGAAAGAGATTGCGGCTGATGTTGTGGACGAAAACTCTTATTTGAGCTTCTTGGAAGCTCATCCTGTTTATTTTTTCGGTAACGGAGCCGTTAAATGCCGGGAGAAAATAACACACTTCAATGCGCATTTTATCGAAGAGATTGTGCCGTTGGCCAAGTGGATGTTTCCGTTGGCAGAGAAAGCCGTTGCCGTTCAGGATTTTAAAGACGTTGCCTATTTCGAGCCTTTTTACCTGAAAGAGTTTGTGGCGTCCAAACCGAAAAAACTTTTGTGAGGGTAAGCTTTGCGTGACTGTGACTGATTTATAGTATATATAATTTCAATTTACATAGATGGAGAAATATTTGGAGTATAATACTCAACGGGAAAAATTACCGCTCCCCGAGTATGGCCGGAGTATTCAGAATATGGTGGATTATGCCTTGACGATTGAGGATCGCGCGGAGCGTCAGCGTTGTGCCAACACCATTATCAATATGATGGGAAACATGTTCCCGCATTTGCGGGATGTGCCCGATTTTAAGCACAAACTGTGGGATCATTTGGCTATTATGTCCGATTTTAAGTTGGATATTGATTTTCCCTATGAAATAGTAAAGAAGGATTACCTGAATGTAAAACCGGAACGTGTGCCCTATCAGAATAGCCGTATTCGTTACCGTCATTACGGACGTCTGATTGAACGTCTTATACAGAAGGCTGTGGAGTATCCGGAAGGGGAAGAGAAAAAGCATCTGATTCGCTTGATAGCCAACCATATGAAGAAAGATTTCATGGTATGGAACAAGGATACAGTGGAGGACAAGAAAATTTTTGATGATATAGATGAATATTCTCAAGGTGCCATTCATTTGAGCGAAGCGGATATACAGCTGGTTGGTGGACAGAGTAACCAGCATCAGCAGCGAAACAATTATGTTTCACGCAAGCGGATGACCAATAACAACGGACAAAAACGTAAATACTGATTATTACCTTAATATACAATACAACATTAAATCTGCTACTATGGCTTCATTTGTTATTGAAGGAGGATATAAATTACAAGGTGATATATATCCTCAAGGTGCGAAAAACGAAGTACTTCAGATATTGTGTGCTACTTTGTTGACCACAGAGGAAGTGACGATACATAACGTTCCCGATATTCTGGACGTGAATAACCTGATACAGCTCTTGAGAGAGATGGGGGTGACTGTCACCAAGATAGGGGTGGATTCGTATACATTTAAAGCTGATGCGGTGGATTTGGATTATATTGAAAGTGAAGCCTTTTTGAAGAAATGTGCGAAATTGAGAGGGTCAGTGATGTTGATAGGTCCGATGATTGCCCGTTTCGGCAAAGCCATGATTTCCAAACCGGGAGGAGACAAGATTGGCCGCCGTCGTTTGGATACGCATTTTCTCGGAATCCAGAAATTGGGTGCGGAATTCCGTTATAATGCAGCCAAGGAGGCTTTTGAAATTATTGCGAAGCAGTTGAAAGGAGTATACATGTTGCTGGATGAGGCTTCGGTAACAGGTACGGCCAATATTGTGATGGCTGCCGTGATGGCCGATGGGGTGACTACCATTTATAATGCGGCTTGCGAACCTTATTTGCAACAACTCTGTAAAATGCTGAATCGGATGGGGGCTAAAATAAGTGGCATTGCTTCCAACCGTTTGACGATTGAAGGAGTGAAGGAACTGAACGGGTGCGAACACACGGTGCTGCCGGATATGATTGAGGTTGGTAGTTTTATCGGTATGGCAGCCATGACCGGAAGTGAACTGACCATTAAGAATGTGTCGCATGAGAACCTGGGTATTATTCCCGATAGTTTCCGCCGTTTGGGTATTCAGATGGAGCAGCGGGGAGATGATATTTTTATTCCGGAACAGGAGCATTATGAAATTGAATCGTTTATGGATGGCTCCATCATGACCATTGCCGATGCGCCTTGGCCCGGTTTGACTCCTGACTTGTTGAGTGTCATGTTGGTGGTGGCAACACAGGCAAAGGGAAGTGTGCTGATTCATCAGAAGATGTTTGAAAGCCGTCTGTTCTTTGTGGATAAGCTGATTGATATGGGAGCTCAGATCATTCTCTGTGATCCCCATCGTGCCGTAGTGATTGGGCATGACAAGAACTTCCGTTTGCGCGGAGGAACAATGACCTCACCGGATATTCGTGCCGGAATCGCTTTGCTGATTGCCGCAATGAGCGCGGAAGGCATTAGCCGGATCAATAATATAGAGCAGATAGACCGTGGGTATCAAGATATTGAACGTCGTCTGAACGCTTTGGGAGCGCGTATTACACGTATATGATAAAGAAAGAAGACGTTTATAAAATAGGCTTGTTGACCAAACCGCATGGGGTGAAAGGGGAAATCGCTTTCTCTTTCACCGATGATGTGTTCGACAGGGTAGACTGCGACTATCTCATTTGCTTGCTCGAAGGAATACTGGTTCCTTTTTATATAGAAGAATATCGTTTCAAGTCCGATTCGGTGGCATTGGTTAAGTTCGAGAGGATTGATTCATCCGAGCAGGCGCGGCGCTTTACGAATGTGGAGGTTTATTTTCCTTTGTCATTGGCTGAAGATGCGCCGGAAGGGGAATTGTCGTGGAATTATTTTGTCGGCTTTCAGGTAGAAGATGCCCGTTTTGGTAAACTGGGCAGGATAACGGAAGTGGATGATTCTACGATTAATGCTCTTTTTGTGATTGATCATGACGGAAAAGAACTTTTGGTTCCGGCTCGGGAAGAGTTTATCAATCATTTGGACAGTCGGCGACGAACCATGACATTACAACTTCCCGACGGATTATTGGATATGGAACGGGCAGAAATGGTGTAGCGATAGTTTCTCCAATCGTTAAAATGAATGAAGAATGGGCGTTGTTTAGGGATAAATTCGTACTTTTGTCGGATATTATCCATAAACTATGGTAAGGAAAAAAAGAAGAAAGCCTTTTTGGCATAATTTCAAGTTTAAATACAAGCTGACAATCATCAATGAAAACACGTTGGAGGAAGTGGTAGGCATCCATGTCTCCAAGCTGAATGGTGTGTCTGTGCTTCTTACCGTGTTTACATTCCTTTTCATGGTCGCCGCTCTTATCGTTTCCTTTACTCCGTTACGTAACTATCTGCCGGGTTACATGAACAGTGATGTACGGGGACAAATAGTGAATAACGCGTTAAGGGCCGACTCCTTGCGAGAGCTGGTGGAGCGCCAGAATCTCTATATCATGAATATTCAGGATATATTCAAGGGAGTGGTGCGTGCCGATTCTGTCCATTCGCTTGATTCGCTGACGGTGGCGCGTTCGGAAGAGCTGATGGAGCGTACGGCGCGGGAGGATGAGTTCAGGAAACAGTTTGAGGAGAATGAAAAATATAATTTGACGAATATACAGACGGACCCGGATGTGGGCGGGTTGATTTTTTATCGGCCTACACGAGGGTTGCTGTCTTCGAACTTTAATCCGGATAATCGGCATTTTGGAGTGGATATAGCGGCCAGTCCGAATGAAAGTGTTTTGGCGACTCTGGATGGGACCGTGGTATTGGGCGGATATACGGCCGAAACAGGGTATGTGATAGAAATTCAGCATAATAGGGATTTTATTTCAGTATATAAGCATTGCGGTTCTTTGCTCAAAAAAATGGGAGATAAGGTGAAAGCCGGAGAAGTGATTGCGCTGGTGGGCAACACTGGAGCACAAACGACTGGCCCTCATTTGCATTTTGAACTCTGGCGTAAAGGCGAGGCTTTGAATCCCGAAAAATATATTGTGTTTTAAATGAAAAAACAAATTGCGATTTTAGGCTCTACCGGTTCTATCGGAACCCAGGCTCTTCAGGTGATAGAGGAGCATCCTGATTTGTATGAGGCCTATGCGTTGACAGCCCATAATAAAGTCGATTTACTTATTCAGCAGGCGCGTAAGTTTATGCCGGAGGCTGTAGTGATTGTCAATGAGGAGAAATATCCTCGGTTGCGGGAAGCCTTGAGTGATTTGCCCATTAAGGTCTATGCCGGTGAGGAGGCGCTTTGCCAGATTGTGGAATCTGCTCCTATTCATCTTGTGCTGACAGCCATGGTGGGATATGCCGGCTTGCGTCCGACAATCAATGCGATTCGGGCAGGAAAGGCCATAGCCTTGGCCAATAAGGAAACGCTGGTGGTGGCAGGTGAACTGATAAACAACTTGGCTAATCAGTATCATATTCCGATTCTGCCTGTAGATTCGGAGCACTCGGCTGTATTTCAGTGTTTGGCCGGGGAAATGGGGAATCCTGTGGAGAAAGTTATCCTTACGGCTTCGGGAGGTCCATTTCGCGCGTATACGCTGGAACAGTTGCGGACAGTGACCAAGGAACAGGCTTTACATCATCCTAATTGGTCGATGGGAGCGAAAATAACCATTGATTCGGCTTCGATGATGAATAAAGGGTTTGAAGTAATGGAGGCCAAATGGCTTTTTGGGGTTCGGCCTGATCAGATAGAGGTGGTAGTACATCCCCAGTCGGTGATTCATTCTATGGTTCAGTTTCAGGATAGTGCCATTAAGGCACAATTGGGAATGCCTGATATGCGTCTGCCTATTCAATACGCCTTTTCATATCCCGACAGAGTGAAATCTTCATTCGAACGGCTTGACTTCTCGAAATGTACGAATCTGACATTCGAACAGCCTGATACAAAACGTTTCCGTAATCTGGCTTTGGCTTATGAGGCTTTGCGCCAGGCCGGTAATATGCCGTGTATCGTGAATGCGGCCAATGAGATGGTTGTCGCCGCTTTTCTTCGGGATGAAATCAGCTTTCTGGGAATGAGTGAGGTGATTGAGCAAACCATGCGGAAAGTGGGCCATATACGTATCCCGACGTATGAAGATTATGTGGCGACGGATGCGGAGGCGCGTCGGAAAGCGCTTGAACTGATTGGCAGGAATCGGTACTAAAAAGCAGGGGCGGTGATGAGAGGTTGATGGTAGGGAAATGGAAAAAGATAGATAAGTAAGTAATAATAGAAAGTGAATAAAATTAAGTAAACAATGGAAACATTTTTGATTCGTGCCTTGCAGCTGATGATGTCTCTTTCTTTATTGGTCATCATTCATGAGGGAGGGCATTTCCTTTTTGCGCGACTTTTCAAAGTGCGGGTGGAAAAATTCTGCTTGTTCTTTGATCCTTGGTTTACGCTCTTTAAATTCAAACCGAAAAACAGTGATACAGAATATGGATTAGGATGGCTTCCCCTCGGCGGGTATGTGAAGATTTCCGGTATGATAGACGAGTCTATGGATACGGAACAGATGAAACTGCCGGTAAAAGAGTGGGAGTTTCGTTCCAAACCGGCATGGCAGCGTTTATTGATTATGGTAGGAGGGGTCTTGTTTAATTTCTTGCTGGCGCTGTTTATTTATTCAATGATTCTTTATACCTGGGGAGATTCTTATTACCCGTTGCAAGATATGAAGTATGGAATGAAATTCAACGACCGGGCGAAAAAAATAGGTTTCCGTGACGGAGACATCCTGTTGCGCGCTGATGAGAAAGAGTTTACCCGTTTCGGCATTGATATGTTACGCGATGTGGTGGATGCGAATGTGGTGACCGTGCAACGTGACGGAAAGGAGACTCCCGTTTATATCCCGGAAGATTTGAGCTTGTTGACGGTAGGAAACGAGATGCCGGCATTTATTGATTTTTTGTTGCCGGCAGTGGTTGATACGGTGATTCCCGATTACCCGGGCATGGCGGCAGGATTGCAGAAGGGGGATAGTCTGGTGGCCTTGAACGGACAGGGCTTGAGTTCCTGGAATGACTTTACGGAAGCGCTTGCCGATCTGAAATATAAGGCAGGGGTTGTACCCGATAGTGCCGATTGGAGCCTGATTTCCTTGGGGATCTCTCGGGCAGGCGTGATGGATACACTTTCTGTGCGACTGGATTCCACCTTTATGGTAGGAGTGGCTCCGCGCGGTTTGGCGGAACTTTATACACCCAAGGAGATCAGGTATGGCTTTTGGGCTTCTTTTCCCGCCGGTATTACGCATGGAGTGAAGGTGCTGAAAGGCTATGTCAATGACATGAAATATGTATTCTCTAAAGAAGGGGCGAACAGCCTGGGAGGTTTTGCGACCATAGGGAGTATTTTCCCGACTCAGTGGGACTGGCATCGTTTTTGGGAGATGACTGCTTTCCTTTCCATCATTCTTGCTTTTATGAATATCCTTCCTATCCCGGCTTTGGACGGAGGGCATGTGTTATTCCTGCTGTACGAAATCATTGCCCGTCGGAAACCGAGTGATAAGTTCATGGAACGTGCACAGATTGCAGGCATGGCTTTGTTGCTGATCTTGTTGGTATGGGCTAATTTCAATGATGTGATAAGATTTGTTTTTTAGCGGATACTTTCCTCCTGTGCTATTGTTTTTGGCGCGCAAGTTGCCGTAATTGTGATGATTCTTCCGGTAGTACGCGCCATCCTTTTGTACGGATGTTTTATTCCTTTGCCGGAATGGTTTTCCATGAGGGGATTTTTATGATTAACATTAATTAATGCGATAGGGGGGGGGAGTTGGTTTAACTTTTTATAATTTTGCGGTGTCTTTTTAAAATACAGGACGTTGTAAGGGTGTTTCTCCTTTATATAAGGAAGCTGTGTTTTAAGAGGATAGGGACGGATGTTGTCGGATAATTTTGTTAGAAGACGACAATTTTTCCGTCATGTGAGTTTTAATATATTATGAACCATAACACATGTCGGTAAGTAGACGATATCTGAGTTTTTTCGATAAGCGGAGAGTAGCGGAACGGAGGGCGATTGTCCTTTTTTTGTTGGTGCTGGTATCGCTGTGTGCGATGGCGCAGACTTCCGATGGAATAATCAGGACGCTTGTGGCGCATGGATTTGAGAATGTAGGCGTGATGGAAACCGATTCCCTTCGCACCATTGTTCTGCAGCCGACCGCCTATAATGTGGTGCCCGATGGAGTGAAAGAGGCTGTCCGCCTTGTGGAGGCGGAGCCTTTTGCGGACGGAGGGAAGAAGAATCGTCTTATTGTGTTGGAAAACAATGTGCCGCAATTTTCCGTTTCGCAGGAGTCGGCCGGAGGAAGCTGGAATGTTTCCAAGGAGTTGAGGTGCGCGTTGGGTGAAATCAATCGGCTGAAAAAGACGAACCGCTCTTATGGCAAGGTGGATTTGGTGATTTATCCTGAATTTTTTTTCCGTAATATCCGTTATTCGGTGATGTATGAAGTGCTGCTGAATCTTTGTCCGACCATAGAAGTGTCGCTATGGAAAGGCATGAAGTTCACCGGACAGGTGGTGCTTCCCGTCATCAACGAGTACGGGGACTTGTATGAGAAGGTGCGTCCGGGCATGGTCACGCTGTCGCAGTCGTTCCGCTTGCCTTGCCGCACGAATGTGACGGCCTCGGTGGGTTTTTTCAGCGATTTCCGTCACGGTATGTCGGTTTATGCGGAACACTATCTGCCGCGCAACGCATGGGGGCAGTTCTGGTTGGACGCTCGGGTGGACTGGACGAAACCGGGACGTTTCGATGGCTGGACATATAAGCACGGGGAGGGGACGATGGTGACCGGCTATGCGGGTGTCAACTATTATTGGAAACCGCATAATGTACAACTTTCCCTGCGCGGACACCGTTTCCTTCTGGGGGAGTATGGGGTGAGGCTGGAAGCCATCCGCCATTTTCGCATCATCTCCATCGGCCTTTACGGATCGAAGATTCAAAAGAAACCGATGTATGCCCATCATGGTTTCAACGGGGGATTCTTGTTCGCGTTGAATTTCCCGCCGCGCAAATCGAAACGTCACGGTTTCATTCCCCGTGTCGAGGCGGGAAATATGGCGTTGAGGTATAATGCCGGTGGTGACAAACGCTATGGGTTCTACTTCGTTACCGCACCTGACGATGATGTGTGGCATAAGGTGAACAACAATTCGGACTTTATTCAATCATATATTAATTAATTTTTAAATTTAATTTTCGTATGAAAAAATCATTTTTTTTAGGTGCCCAGTTCGCTGGATTGATGTTGCTGGGCGGTTTGACTGTGGTTGGCTGCTACGAAGGAGATAGTGATGCTGTAGACTATATGGAACCTACACCTCCAGGAAAAGCCACGTATGAGTTGTATTGTACCGTAGAGGATGCGGACGGTAATGCAGTGGAGGGTGCAACCGTTACTATATCCTTCGATAATACGGAGGTTGAAACGGTGAAGACTGGAGCTAATGGTAGTATTACTTACAATGCGACTAACAACGGACCAGGCCTTTATTCGTTAAAGGTGGAGAAAGAAGACTATATTACGGTTAATAAACCGGCTCAGCAAATGTTTAAGGTGGAAGATGGAAGTGTCGGTATACTGAACTTTAACGTTGTGTTGAAGGCACTTTCTGAAGATTCAAGTTTCGGTGTTCCCGATGTAACGAACGAGAAAGTGAGCCAGGATATTATGGACAATGTGAAAACTTCTGTTATCGACTATCTGAAAGG
Organism: uncultured Phocaeicola sp.; assembly: GCA_947626525.1. Lineage (GTDB taxonomy): Bacteria > Bacteroidota > Bacteroidia > Bacteroidales > Bacteroidaceae > Phocaeicola_A. The sequence goes on from CANQSM010000016.1 coordinate 9,991, forward strand.
ACAAAGTGAAACTCCAGAATTGGTAAAAAATGCTTTGGATGACGCTTCAACCGAGGCCATCATTGTGGATGAGGTGGTAGACGGTAAGACCCAGAAATTGCATGCTACGAAGGTGGTGATTCCAGTACGTTTCGAGAAGAGTCAGCGTACGGTTGACTACGTTTCGTTGGCAGGCTATGAAATTAACGGTAGCAAACCCGTGGATTCATGGACTGCGCAAGCAAATAAATACTTCAACGTAAAAGAAGATGGGTATACGATGGAGCCTTCTTCTACTATCCTTGATACACAGGTTGGCAAGCAGCTAATGGGCTATAATATCGAAATGGCCATTGTAACCGAGAACCTGACATTCAATTGCGGTGAGAATAAGGAAAGTATCACTTCATCGGTTTTCCGTCCGGTAGGTAGCGTAAACGTTATAGGTATTTATGTAAACAAAGAACCGGTGGAAAACGAGATTGTAGCGGATATTGATCCGGAAACTCAGAATAGTATTTTGGAGGATGTGAAGACGTCTATGACAGGTTTGGAAGTAGAAGGTGCCACAGTGAATGTCGATGCTGTGGAATCAGATATTATTACTTTGGAGGTAGAGGGTAGCAATGTGGACGTTGTCCGGGTGACTGTTCCTTTGGAATTGGAAAAACAAACTAGCGAAAAGGATGTAGTTTTCCTTGCCCCGATTAGCGTAGGTTATGAATATGAAGACGGCAGTTTCAAGGCTGTTCGTGCTGCCATTGATTATTCTAAAGCTGAGTGGCTTGAACAAGCCAATGCTTACTTTAATGTGCAGGCTCCCGGATTAAAGAAAGATATAAAAGAAATCCATTATAATAATGCTGCCGGATATCCAATCAAGGGTTACAAGGTGATGGAATATTTTGTTGTTCGTAACTTGACATTTGAGTGCGGCGAACAGTTGGAGGAGTATACCGGTAGGGTGAGATATGCGTATTCGGGTGAATTGAAAGTTGTACATGAAGACGAAACCCACGATGACCACCACGATAATGGTGGAACTGCTTGGGGTGGCGGTACAACAGGACGTAATTAATACAGCGCGGGTTGTGCCGTAATGGTTGAATCGGAAGAAATGATGGAAGAAATGAGAAGAGTCATGGTTGTCATAGGCTTGTTATGTCTCTTAGGTTGGACTACGGCTTGGGCGCAATTGACTTGTGGCGTGACCGGATTGTTGCATGCGCCTTCTGCCGAAATGCAGAAGGACGGTACTATCATGGTGGGAGGCAACTTCATGAATAAGGAACTGACTCCTCCCACATGGTATTATCACACGGCCAACTATTATGTGAACGCCACCCTGCTTCCTTGGTTCGAGTTCGCATACGTCGCCACGGTGTTCAAGATGTTGCAACCTACCACCGGACGTCTGCGTTATTGCAACCAGGACCGTCATTTTGCTTTCCGCTTCAGACTGACGGCGGAGAAGGAGAAGATGCCCGCCTTGGTGGCCGGCATTCAAGACCCTTACGTTTTCAGCTCCGGAGAAGTAGTTGCAGAGAAGGGCAACGGGTATTTCTCTCGTTTCTATTTGGCTGCCACGAAACACTTTCGGTGCAAGGAGGCCGGAATATTGGGGGTGCATGTGTCTTACCTGTATAATCGCCGTGAGGATTATCCTTTGAACGGTGTGGCGGGAGGCGTCACTTTTTCTCCATTGTTCTTCCCTTCGTTGGAATTTATCGGAGAGTACGATACCAAGGACTTTGCGTTAGGTGCGCAGTGCCTGCTTTTCAACCGCTTGAATGTGTTGGTGGAGATGCAGGGGATGCGCTACTTCTCGGGAGGCCTTACTTATAAAATATATTTAAAGTAAAAATCTTCATTATAAATATGAAAAATAGATTAGTATTCATGTCTTTGCTCCTGTCGGGATGTTGCACTTTGGCTATGGCCCAGAGCGGAAAACATTATTACAGCGAGCGTTTTCAAGACAATCTGTTTATCAGCGTGGGAGTAGGCGGACAAACCTGCCTTAACCCTGATAACAAAGATTATGGATTTAGTCATTCCATTACTCCACAGCTGTCATTGTCTATCGGTAAATGGATAAACCCGGTATGGGGTGTCCGTCTGCAGGGAGCCGGAATCTGGTCAAAGTTGAACCAGAAATTTGTAACAAAACCCAACGAGGGGGCACTTCAGGAAGACTATTATGGATATAAGAACAAGTTTGTCCAGACTCGTATAGACGGATTGTTCAATATCAGCAATGCCCTTTGCGGTTATAATCCGGATCGCCTTTTCACGGTGAGTCTCTTCATGGGACCGGGCCTGACTTTTGCCAAGACTTATTTGGTGAAAGAGCCTCAAGGGGTTCCGTCAGCCAATGGTCTGGAAGCCAAGGACGCGGAACAAAAGAGCGATATGAAGGCATTGATTACCGGTTCGCTTGGTTTGACGGGTGCGTTCAATGTTAGCAAGAACTGGGATATCAATCTTGAAATCCGCGGTGATGTTTCTCCTTCCATTTATGGAAAGAAAGGCGCGGAAACGGAAGGTGCGGTAGCGGCTTTGGTAGGCGCCACGTATACTTTCGGCCGTGGAAAGCATTTTGTCGCTTCGGCTACTTGCAATCATGACATCGATGCCCTGAATGCGGAAATCAACCGCTATCGCGAACAGTTGGCCGCCAAGGAAGCCGAATTGGAACGTGCCAAGGCCAATGCGAACGTGAAGCCGGAAGTGCGTACCGAAGTGAAGGAAGTGGTGATTGCCGGCAAACAGGCGTTCTTCTTCCGTCTGGGTGGTTCTACTTTGTCTAAGGAAGACCGGGTTAATGTGAAGTTGATTGCCGAACACCTGAAAGCCAATCCGAGTGTGAAATATAAGGTGGCCGGATATGCCGACCAGGCTACGGGTAATGACAAGATCAACCAGACATTGTCGGAGAAACGCGCTCAGGCAGTTGCCGATGCGTTGGTGGCCGAAGGTGTTGATAAAGACCAACTGGAAGTCGTTGGATGCGGCGCTACGCCAAACATGTTTGGTGAAGACCGTCTGAACCGAATTGTTATTTTAGAATCTCGCTGATGAGCGGATTTCCGTTGGTGAATCATTAACTTTTTACATCAGGACTTTGGAGGGGGAAAGGGATGAGCGGTCTGTTCCGTTCTGCCTTTCTCCCTCTTTTTTAATTGGAGACTTGAACATCCTGAAAAGGTAAGAGAAAGAGCCGTATCATTCCTCGAGACAGAGTTTGATACGGCTCTTTTAGATTGGGTAGTTGAACTTCGCAATTTGCCGGAGTGGTCATTTTAGTTTTGACACGCCTCCGTTTTGCTGAGTTCTTGCGAATCTGTTCAGATTCTCATTCATTTGTTCTTTTTTAAGAAGTGACGTCGTCGGACGTACACTTGCCTTTACTTTTTCGTGTTGGTTTCGACTACTGCAATGACACTTAAAACAGTGAAAACGGCTACGATAGCCAACAGAATTGATACTTGTGCTGTCATAATTTTAATCTTTTTACCTTTTAACTAATAATCCTATTTTAAACTTGTTATCCTTTGTGATTCGTAAATCACGATGCAAATATAAGGCTGTTTTTATTCATGGCAAGGAAAATGTGCTGAAAAACATAAAACAAGGCGTTTTTCTTGATGTATATCAAAAAAAACAATCAGGACTCCATAGCGAGCGGAAAAAATAGAAAAAGAGAAGATATACGGCTGTTTTTAAGGGATTGTTACAATTGTGGACTCTATTTGTTGCGTAAAAGCGCGTTTATTAGGCGGAAATAATGTATTTTTGTTTTGTGAATGACGCTTAACCTTTTAAATCTGTTATGAGCACTTGTTTTTAGCCCGTCGGAAAATACGTGATTTTGTAAAACAGGCATTGGCTGTGTGATGGAAACTATAATATATAAATGTATATACACAAATGAAAGACGAATTTAATGTAAATTTGGCAGATTCACAGGCAACGGTTGTGACACCGGTTGAGGCGGAAAAATTTGATATAGAGGGGTATGCTGACTATGCCGGACAGCTGGATGAAAACTGCGCCCGTTTCTGGTCTGCCGATTCTGGTGTGCTGGTCTATAGACGAATGCGTGTAAAAGAGGTCTTTGCTGAGGATTGTCGTGATACGAAAAAATCTTTGGAATGGCAATTGGGCGCTTTACGGCAAAGTATGAAGTTCAAGGCAGATATTCCAAACTTTCTGGAACCGTGGTATGGACTTGGAACTGTAGCTTCCGCCTATGGTTTCGGATATGTTTGGGAGAAAGGGCTGGCTCCGGCGGTGGATGGCAAGTTCGCTTCCACGGCAGCGCTTCTGGAAGCTCCTTATAAGCCTGTGGCTGAAACGGAAATAGGGAAACATACGTTGGAGATGGTATCCTATTTTTTGGATAAGACAAAGGGAAAAGTTCCTATGTCGTATTGTGACGTACAGTCTCCGCTGAATACGCTTAGCAATATCATAGACTCCAATCAGTTCTATATGGATTTTTACTTGGATGCGGATACCATGCATCGGGCTATGGACCGTACGGCTGATTTACTGATTGATTTTACTCGTGCCCAGTTGGAACTCATTGGAGACGCATTGGCCAAGCCGGGACATGGATTTGCTTCGAGCCGGCGGTTTGACGGGTTGGGGATGAGTGATGATACCATTACCATGCTCTCTGCCGATTTGTATATGGATATGGCCGTACCGGCTATGGTAAAAGCCGGTGACGCTTTTGGGGGAACTGTATTCCATTCTTGTGGGAACTGGAGTGACAAGAAAGCGGATATTGTTTCTATTCCGAATATCCGAATGGCGGATGGGGCCTTTTCGAAGGGAACTGATCCGGGGGCTAATCCGACAGAGGGATATGCCGATACATTTGCCGGAACAGGGGTGGTCTTGAATGCCCGTATTGTAGGTTCTCCGGAAGTGGTGGAGGCTAAAGTGAAAGAGTTGTGGAAGCCGGGTATGAAGCTGATAGTAGTGACTTATTGTGAAACACCGGAAGAACAGGAGTATGTATACAATAAAATTCATGAGATATGTTGTTGAATGAAACCAAAATAGGCCATTATCGCTGGCGTGTTATCGCTTTGTTGTTTTTTGCAACGACAATCAATTATATAGACCGTCAGGTGTTGGGCATGCTGAAGCCTGTTATTTCGGATGAAATTCATATTACGGAAGCCGATTACGGCTATATAGTGTCTGCCTTTCAGGCCGCTTATGCCATCGGACTGCTGTTTGTAGGCCGTATGGTTGATAAAATGGGGACGCGTATTTCTTATGCTCTTTCCATTGTGGTGTGGAGTGTGGCCGGCTGTTTGCATGCCGTGGCGCGCGGTCCGTTCGGATTTGGAATAGCCCGTTTCTTTTTAGGCATTGGTGAAAGTGCCAATTTTCCTGCGGCTATCAAGGCTACGGCAGAGTGGTTCCCGATAAAGGAACGCGCTTTGGCTACGGGAATATTTAATTCGGGAAGTAATGTGGGGGCTGTGGTGTCTCCTATTATCGTTACGTTTCTTACCGTCCGGTATGGGTGGCAATGCGCTTTTGTTGTGACCGGTTCTTTGGGGCTTATTTGGTTGATATGTTGGCTTTTGTTTTATAGATTGCCTCAGGATTCCAAAAGACTTTCCAAGGCGGAGTACGTTTATATTACGCAGGACGACCATAAAGGAGAGGCGAAAGTGGAGGAAGGCGGTAGTTTGGAGAAGGATAAGATAAACTGGTGGGAATTGATGAGAGAACGGAGTACTATTGGTATCTGTCTTTCCCGCTTTGTCTGTGACTGGGTGTGGTGGTTCTTTCTTTTCTGGACACCGGACTTTATGGAGAAGAGTTATGGAGTGAACATACAGCAGATGGTACTTCCGTTGATAGTGATTTACACCTTTTCGTCATTCGGTGGCATTGCGGGTGGCTACCTCTCTTCCAAATTGATTAATATGGGGCATCCGATTGGTTTCTCTCGCAAGGCGGCTTTGCTGACTTGCGCATTGTTGGTCGTTCCGGTGGCGTTGATTCCTGGCATCAATTCGTTATGGATTTCCATTGCTATCATCAGCCTTGCCTGTTTTGCGCACCAAGGCTGGGCTTCTAATATCTATACGTTGGTTTCGGACTATTATCCGAAGAACAGGGTAGCTACCATGACCTCCATTGCCGGATTTACGGGCTCTATCGGTGGGGTATTGGCGGCTTCTTTCGTAGGGAATGTTCTTCAGATAACAAGAAGCTATTTTATTGTATTTCTTATTGCTGGTTTGGCCTATCTGGTGGCATGGCTCTGTTTGCAGTTGTTTTTGCCTCGCATGAAAGTGGTTGGATAATGTAACCGAATGAAGAATCAGATGGCACGATGCAGAAAATACGGATGGATTGTTCTCCTGTGTGTGGGTATGCCGATGTGGGCGCAAACATACAGGGAAACGGTTGAGAAGGCCTTTGCTATGGCCGAAAAAGATAGTTTGGTACAGGCGGAGGCCCTTTTTAAGGAAGCTTTGAAGCTGGGGCCTTCCTACGCCTATAATGCTGTGGTCTTTTCTCGTCTGGGTGCCATACAACAGCGTTTGAACCGACCGGATGAGGCTTTGGAATCCTATACATATTCATTGAATATAGCTCCTAAATCCATCCAGACCTTGTTGGATCGCGGAGCATTATATTTGAATCAGGAAAATCCGGATCGTGCTTACATGGATTATTGTGAAGTGCTGGATTTGGATTCGGATAATGAAGAAGCATTGTTGTTCCGTGCATACATTTATATGAAAAGGCGTGACTATAAAGCTGCACGTCTTGATTATACTAAACTGTTGTCAAACAACCCGAAACATTATAATGGGCTATTGGGAATGGCTTTGTTGAATCAGAAAGAAAAGCGTTATAAAGAGGCTTTTGAGCACTATGCCAAATTGGTGGAGGCTTATCCGGAAGATGCTTCTTTGTATGTGGCTCGCGCCGAATTGGAACAAGAGATGGGGAGTTGGGAGCTGGCTTTGCTGGATATGGATGAAGCCATTCGCTTGAGTCCGTCTACTGCCGAAAATTATGTGGCGCGCGCTGCCATTTATTTGCATTTGGAGAAGAAGGTCCAAGCTCAGGCTGATTTGGAGAAAGCGGTGGAGAGTGGCACGCCCCGTAGTACTCTGCAGGAGATGTTCAGGCAATGTAAATGAATAAAAAGAGGAGATTGATAGATGTAAGCCCGGCATGTGTGGAAATGCAGGCAGGACCGGTTTTAGTTCAAATGCTTTTTTATCAGTTGGACGAAACTTTTTCCGTATGCGTCTCTTTTAAATGTTCCTATACCGCTTATATTTCCGAAAGCTTCGATACTTGTCGGACGTATGCTGGACAATAGATGCAATACTTTGTCGCTCAGGATAATATAAGCAGGAACCCTCTTCTCATCGGCCAATTGCTTGCGGTATGCGCGCAAGATTTCAAATAACCGCTGGTCTTCTCTTTCCTGTGAAGAAGAGATAGACAGAGGTGATGCCGCTTCTGCTTTTTTCTTTCTTCCTTTGGGCTTTGAGGCCATTTCTTCCCGTTTGATGACAACCAGTTGGGCTTTTTCCGTTCCGAACAGCACTTTCTTCCCGCTATCTGTAATTTTCAGATGATTGTCCTCGTTATAGGCTATCTCGAAATAGCCCAGTTGCAACATTTGTAGCAAAAAGTCTTGCCAGTCGCGGGCCGGAACATCTCTTCCGGCTCCGAATGTTTTGAGCCGGTCGAACTGTCTTTTTACAATCTCTTGGGTGTAATTCCCACGCAGTACATCTACCAGCAGATGTGTACCAATCTGTTCCTCGGATCGTACAATAGCGCTTAATGCCTTTTGTACCAATATGGTACCATCGAAGTGTTCCGGGGGATTTTTGCAGACATCACAGTTCCCACAGTTATGTTCTCTGTTTTCTCCAAAGTAGTTCAGCAATATTCTTCGTCGGCATATATCTGCTTCGGCATATTGTTGCATTCGGTGCAGCTTGTCGAGGTTCATTGTTTGTTGCCCGCTCTCGTGGGCGAATTTGGAAAGTAAGACGATGTCGCCTAATGAATAGAAAAGCAATGTGTCACTGGGCAGGCCGTCTCTGCCGGCACGTCCTATTTCCTGATAGAAATTCTCGATGCTTTTGGGCAGGTTGTAATGAATGACCCATCGTACATTCGATTTGTCGATACCCATGCCGAAAGCGATGGTCGCGCAAACTACTTGTACCCGGTCGTTGATGAAATCCTCTTGCGCCCTGTTACGTTCCACTGTACTGAGTCCCGCATGGTAGACGGCGGTGCGGATATAGTGCTTTTGCAGAAGTTGTGCCACACTTTCCGCTTTATTCCGGCTCATGCAATAAATAATGCCGCACTGACCTTTGTGCTTGTCGATGAAATCCAGAATGGCCCGATGTTTTTCCGCTTGCTGATATCCCCTCTTTACGGTCAGGCTTAAGTTGGGGCGGTCGAATGAAGAGATGAAGATACGTGGACTTTTCAGGTCCAGTTGTTTTAATATGTCTTCCCTGGTTATTTTGTCCGCAGTAGCGGTCAGTGCAATAATGGGGATTCCCGGAAAATTTTGCCGAAGGGCATGTAATTGGGTGTATTCCGGCCTAAAATCGTGTCCCCATTGAGAGATGCAATGCGCTTCGTCAATGGCAAACAGGGATATAGTGATATCTTTTAAAAGAAAGTTGATTTCACTTGACAGTTTTTCCGGTGATATGTATAGCAGTTTGATGTTTCCTTGTATGCATTCTCTTCGTATGCCTATGTTTTCTGTGTCGCTATTACTACTGTTTAAGGCTCCGGCGGGAATACCATTTGCTTTCAGGGTTTCAACCTGATCTTTCATTAAAGAGATTAAAGGGGAGATGACGATAGCGGTTCCTTCCATTAACAGTGCCGGCAGCTGATAACAAATGGATTTTCCTCCACCGGTAGGCATGAGCACAAAAGTATCTTTCTTGGCTAAAACCTGTTGAATGATTTCTTGTTGGAGCGGACGGAATGAATCGTATCCAAAATAATTCTTTAATGTTTGAAGCATACTGGTTCTTTTATCATTTTATCTGCAAAGATAGGTATTTATGGAGTGGAATGCACTCTTTTTTACCTGATAAAAATGAAAAAACTTTAATTATGAGTTTGCTCTATGTATAAATTTTGTTAGAATAAATTGATATTTAGGATTATTTTAGCAAAAAAACATTAAGAAAGTGATGTGATATATAAAAAAAAAGCGTTATTTGTAAAAATAATCGTGTTAAAAAACTCTACGAACACTATGACAATGACAACAAAAAATCAAGGAGCAGGGAAAGAAGAGACAAAAAGGCCATATAATATCAGGCCTGTCAAAGAAAAAGCTGCTGCCTACCGTTCTCTCATTCGGGCGGAATTGGCAGACGAGTTGTATGACAAAATTATCGATATTGTCGTATCGAAGAAAAAGTACAAAGACCCGAATTATTCTGCAAAACAGTTAGCTAATGACTTAAAGACGAATACCCGTTATCTTTCTGCGGTAATTAATTCTCGTTTTGGAATGAATTATTCATGTCTGGTAAATGAGTATCGTGTACGGGAAGCGGCCCATTTGTTGACCGACCGGCGTTTCTTAAACAAAAACGTGGAGGAAATCAGCTTGATGGTAGGTTTTGCAAACCGGCAGTCCTTTTATGCGGCATTTTATAGGCTGAAGGGGGAAACTCCAAAGGCTTACCGTTCGAGAATTTTGGATCGTAATAAGTAATAGATTACTGAAAATACTGGAAAAGGAGGGACATATATGAAGAATGTGTCCCTTTTTTATGAATCACGACAAACCTTGAAAAGTATGATGAAAATTAGATTAATTCAAATGACAATGGCGGCAACAATGTTGACTTCATGCGGTCTGCCCCAAACAGAGGCTACGCAAACCGATGACTTTGATTATACGGTTGAACAATTTGCGGATTTACAGATTCTGAGATATAAGGTAAAAGGCTTTGAAAGCCTTTCGTTACAACAGAAACAATTGGTGTATTTCCTTTCGCAGGCGGCACTGGAGGGAAGGGATATTTTGTTTGACCAGAACGGGAAGTATAATCTGAGAATCCGTAAGATGCTGGAAGCGGTATATACCGATTATCAGGGAGACAAAACGGATACTAATTTTGTCAACATGGAAACCTATCTGAAAAGAGTATGGTTCTCCAATGGTATTCACCATCATTATGCATCGGATAAATTTGTTCCAGGGTTCACGCCGGATTTCTTTAAGAATGCTTTGCAAAGTGTTGATCAGGCCAAACTGCCTTTGGCTGAAGGACAGACATTGGATCAGCTATGTAGTGAGGTCTTTCCGATTATATTCGATCCGAAAGTAATGCCGAAACGTGTGAACCAAGCTGATGGGGAAGACCTTGTATTGACTTCGGCTTCGAATTATTATGAAGGGGTTACGCAGGAAGAGGCGGAAAAGTTTTATGGCGCGATGAAGAATCCCAACGATACTATGCCTGTTATGTTTGGTATGAATAGCCGTTTAGTAAAAGAAAATGGAAAAATTTACGAGAAGGTATGGAAAGCGGATGGATTATACGGACCGGCCATTGAAAAAATTATCTATTGGCTTAGAATGGCCTCTACTGTGGCTGAAACTGGCGAACAGCGGGCCGTCATTGAAAAGCTGATTCAATTTTATATGGATGGTGATTTGAAAACATTTGATGACTATGCCATCTTGTGGGTGAAAGATTTAGATTCAAGAGTGGATTTTGTGAATGGTTTTACCGAAAGCTATGGGGATCCGTTAGGAATGAAGGCTAGTTGGGAATCAATAGTCAACTTTAAAGACGTGGAGGCTACTCGCCGTGCTGAAGTGCTGAGTAAGAACGCGCAATGGTTTGAAAATCATTCTCCGGTAGATAACCGTTTCAAAAAGGAAAAGGTAAAAGGCGTTTCGGCTAAGGTGATTACAGCGGCGATGTTAGGGGGTGATTTATATCCTTCTACGGCTATTGGCATTAATTTGCCTAATTCAAATTGGATTCGTAGCGTTCATGGTTCCAAATCGGTAACGATTGGTAACTTGACAGACGCTTATAATAAGGCAGCACATGGAAACGGTTTCAATGAAGAGTTTGTATACAGTCAGACAGAAAGGGATTTGTTGGATAAGTATGCCGATTTGACCGGTGATTTACATACCGATTTGCATGAATGTTTGGGACATGGCTCCGGCCAATTACTTCCGGGAGTAGATCCGGACGGTCTGAAGGCATACGGCTCGACGATTGAGGAAGCGCGTGCGGATTTGTTCGGACTCTATTATTTGCCGGATGCGAAAATGGTAGAACTGGGACTGACTCCGGATGCAGAGGCCTATAAAGCTGAATATTACACGTTTATGATGAATGGGTTGATGACGCAACTCGTACGTATAGAGTTGGGTAACGATGTGGAAGAGGCCCACATGCGTAACCGTCAGTTGATAGCCAGATGGGCCTATGAAAAAGGAAAGGCTGACAAGGTGGTGGAGTTGGTGAAGAAAGACGGAAAAACCTATGTGAAAGTTAATGATTATGAGAAACTGCGTGTATTGTTTGGCCGGCTGTTGGCTGAAATACAGCGGATAAAATCGGAAGGTGATTTCTCTGCTGCCCGTCGGCTGGTGGAAGATTATGCGGTGAAGGTGGATCCGGCATTGCATGAAGAAGTGCTGACCCGTTATGAAAAACTGCATCTTTCTCCTTATAAAGGATTTGTCAATCCGGTGTATGAAGCTGTGACGGATGAATACGGAAAAATCACGGATGTTAAAGTCTCTTATACGGAAGGGTATGCGGAACAAATGTTGCGCTACGGCAGGGAGTATGCTAATCTGCCTTACTTGAACGAATAAGATAGGAATGGATTTACAGGAACAATTGAAAGACATCAAGACACAGTTTCGTTTGACAATGAATGGAACTGTGTCTAAAAGCATGCGTGAGAAAGGATTGGACTATAAGGTGAATTTTGGTATCGAATTGCCTCGGTTGAAAGAGATAGCAACCCATTATCCGAAGAATCACCAGCTGGCACAAGCCTTGTGGAAAGAGAATGTGCGAGAATCTAAAATCCTTGCGTCAATGTTGCAGCCTGTGGAAAGTTTTATTCCGGAGCTGGCTGATATCTGGGTGGAGGAAATGGACTACCCGGAAATTGCCGAACTTACTTGTATGAACCTGTTTCAGTACCTTCCCTATGCCTCCGTAAAGGCTTTTGAGTGGATAGCGGATGACAGGCCTTACTTTCAGGCATGCGGATATCTGATTCTTGCCCGTTTGTTTGCTAAAGGAATGACTTTGAACGAACGCTCGGAAAATGAATATCTGGATCAGGTAGTGGCGGCACTTCAGTCGGAGCTTTCTTTTCAGCAACGGACGGCCTATACTTCTTTGCTGAGATATGTACAAGGCAGGAAGGAACAGGGGGAAAAGGCTTTGAAATCGCTTGCCTTTTTGAGAAACGCTGAAAAACCGGAGTGGAAAGCCCTTTATGAAGAAGTTAAAGCGGAAACGACGGAAGATTATGAAAGATAGCCGGATGAATTTTTGTACGTTTCTTTTCTGTTTCGGCAAAAAGGCTTAACTTTGTTCGCGTAACCATTTACTTTTAAAGGACGTGGATAATGTAAAAGATACGGTAAAGCAGATATTTACAGAATATCTGCGGGTGAACAAACACCGCAAAACGCCTGAACGATATGCCATATTGGATGCCATTTATTCAATGGACGGGCATTTCGATATCGATACGTTATACAGTCAGATGATGAATGAAGAGAAATTCAGGGTAAGCCGTGCCACATTGTATAATACTATTATTTTGTTGTTGGATGCGAAGCTGATTATCAAACATTTGTTTGGGAATACCTCACAGTACGAAAAATCTTATAACATAGAAACACATCACCATCTGATTTGTACCGTGTGTGGAAAAGTGTCCGAATTTCAGAACGAAGGTTTAAAGAATGCCATAGCCAACACGCAGATGAAAAGATTCCAAATGTCACATTATTCTTTATATATATATGGTACATGCGCGAAGTGTGCGGCAATGAAGAGAAGGCAAAGAAAGAACAAACAATTATAAAAAGGAAAGAACATGAAAATAGACGTCTTGTTGGGACTCCAATGGGGGGATGAAGGTAAAGGGAAAGTTGTCGATGTTTTAACCCCGAATTATGATGTGGTTGCCCGTTTCCAAGGTGGACCGAATGCGGGTCATACGCTCGAATTTGAAGGACAGAAATATGTTCTCCGTTCCATTCCTTCCGGAATCTTCCAAGGAGATAAGGTGAATATTATCGGTAATGGAGTGGTGTTGGATCCTGCCCTATTCAAAGAAGAAGCGGAAGCTTTGGAGGCTTCGGGCCATAATCTGAAAGAACGGTTACATATATCTAAAAAGGCACATTTGATACTGCCTACTCATCGTGTCTTGGATGCTGCTTATGAGGCTGCCAAAGGTGATGCGAGAGTAGGTACTACCGGAAAAGGCATCGGTCCGACCTACACGGATAAAGTGAGTCGTAATGGAGTGCGGGTAGGAGATATCCTTCATGATTTTGAGAATGTGTACGCCCGTGCAAAATCACGTCATGAGCGGATTTTGAAGAGTATGAATTACGAGTACGACATCACCGAATTGGAAAAGAACTGGTTGGAGAGTATCGAATACCTGAAACAATTCCATTTGGTAGACAGTGAGCATGAAATCAATAATCTGTTGAAATCTGGAAAAAGTGTGCTTTGTGAAGGCGCACAGGGAACCATGCTGGATGTCGATTTCGGATCTTATCCGTTTGTAACTTCTTCCAATACGGTGTGTGCCGGCGCATGTACCGGTTTGGGGGTGGCTCCGAATAAAATAGGGGAGGTATATGGCATTATGAAAGCTTATTGTACCCGAGTAGGTAGTGGCCCGTTCCCTACGGAGCTGTTTGATGAGACCGGCAAGCGTATCCGTGACTTGGGACATGAATATGGTGCGGTAACCGGTCGGGAACGTCGTTGTGGTTGGGTTGATTTGGTCGCTTTGAAATATTCGATTATGGTAAATGGCGTGACGCAATTGATTATGATGAAGAGCGATGTGCTGGACGATTTCGATACGATTAAGGCTTGTGTCGCTTATAAGGTGAATGGCGAAGAAATAGACTATTTCCCATACGATATCAATGAGGGCATAGAGCCTGTTTACGCAGAACTTGCGGGTTGGAAGACGGACATGACGAAGATGACCAGTGAAGACGAATTCCCGGAAGAATTTAATGCTTACATTACTTTTCTGGAGAATGAACTGGAAACACCCATTAAGATTATCTCCGTAGGGCCGGATCGTGCACAGACGATTGTCCGTTATACGGAAGAATAAATGAAACGATTTTTCTTTTAGCCTTAATAGATTTAAGAAGGGGCTCTTTCAAAAAGTGGCTGCTTTGTGCTTCCGGTGAACATAAATGTTTGCTCGGACGGCTTGCGACAAAGGACTTTGTTTCTTGACAGAGCTTCTTCTTTATTTTTATCCATTCAATACGGTTCTATGAAAACAATTCTTTTTTCTCTTTCCCTTTTAATCACTTTCGCAGTTTCTGCCCAGAAAACGTATGTGCCGACGGAAGAAAATTTAAAGGCACGGCAGGAGTTTCAGGATGATAAATTTGGCATTTTCCTTCATTGGGGGCTATATAGCATGCTGGCCACCGGCGAATGGACGATGACGAACCAGAATCTGAATTATAAAGAGTATGCAAAATTGGCAGGGGGCTTTTATCCGTCTCAATTCAATGCTGCGGAATGGGTGGCGGCCATCAAGGCTTCTGGTGCTAAGTATATCTGTTTTACGACCCGTCATCATGAGGGGTTTTCCATGTTCGATTCCCGATACACAGATTACGATATAGTGGATGCCACTCCGTTTCGGCGGGACGTTGTGAAAGAACTGGCTGACGAGTGCCATAAACAAGGTATCCGTCTTCATTTCTATTATTCTCATATAGATTGGTATCGGGAAGATTGTCCGTGGGGACGGACGGGACGAGGGACAGGCCGTCCGGATTCAAAAGGGAATTGGGATACTTACTATCACTTTATGAATAACCAGCTTATGGAACTGTTGACGAACTACGGGCCGGTAGGTGCTATCTGGTTTGACGGGGTATGGGATCAGGATGGGAATCCTGAGTTTGACTGGCAGCTTGACGAACAATATGCATTGATACACCGCCTGCAGCCTTCTTGCCTGATAGGCAACAATCATCATCAGGTCCCTTTCCCGGGTGAAGACATCCAGATATTTGAAAGGGATTTGCCTGGTGAGAATAAATCAGGCCTTTCGGGACAGGATATCAGCAGGTTGCCTTTGGAAACTTGTGAAACAATGAATGGTATGTGGGGATATAAGATAACAGATCAAAACTATAAGTCGTCTGCCTCCTTGATACACTATTTGGTAAAGGCTGCCGGAAAAAATGCTAATTTGCTGATGAATATCGGCCCTCAACCGGATGGAGCGTTGCCAGAGACGGCTTTGCAGCGTTTGCGGGAAGTGGGAGAGTGGATGAAACAATATGGTGAGACTATCTATGGAACAAGGGGAGGACTGGTGGCACCTCATGACTGGGGTGTGACAACTCAGAAAGAAAATACGCTGTATGTGCATATATTGAATTATCCTGATAAGGAGCTGGCCTTGCCTCTTCAGGGTAGAAAAGTGAAGAAGGCGGTGGTCTATAAAGACCGGTCGGCCGTACGCTATTTGCGCAGTCGGGATGGAATCGTCTTGCAGTTGCCGGAAGTTCCTGCCGGACCGGATTATGTAATAGAGCTTACATTGGATTAGCCTTTAGTCAAAACTTCCTAAAAATAGGGGTAGAATGTAAGAGGTGTTTTTCTTTCTTCCTATATTTGACTCCGTCTTATATACGATTGCTCTTGATTATTCGTATATTTGGCATATAAATTGTACGACAATTAGAAGATTAAATATTTTAAAAGGCAAAGCAATGGTAACTTATTGGATATTATTTATCGGAATTGCAGTAGTCAGTTATGCGGTACAGGCAAGCTTGCAAAGTAAATTTAGGAAATATTCGAAAATGCCCCTGCCGAATGGCATGACAGGACGTGATGTAGCGTTAAAGATGTTGCATGACAATGGTATAGATGATGTGAGGGTGATTAGTACGGACGGCATGTTGACCGATCACTATAATCCTGCTAATAAGACGGTGAATCTGAGTCAGGGCGTATACGGCAGTTGTAGCATAGCCGCGGCGGCGGTGGCTGCTCACGAATGCGGGCATGCCGTGCAGCATGCGAAAGCCTATGCTCCGTTGCGGATGCGTTCGGCTTTGGTACCTGTCGTTCAGTTCTCTTCTTCCATTATGTCATGGGTCTTATTAGCGGGTATTTTTATGTTACAGACGTTTCCACAACTGCTGTTGGCCGGAATCTGTCTGTTTGCGATGACGACATTGTTTAGTTTTATCACTTTGCCGGTGGAGATTGATGCCAGCCGTCGGGCTTTAGCGTGGTTGAGCAATGCGGGTATCACCAATTCGTATCATCACAATCAGGCAAAAGACGCATTGAAATCGGCGGCTTACACTTATGTCGTCGCTGCATTAGGCTCGTTGGCTACATTGATTTACTACATATCCATTTATATGAGCCGAAGAGATTGACCGGAACTTTTCGGAAAAAACTCTTTCTTGATATAAACAGCCAGAGAGAGTGTCAAAACCAAACTGACCACACTGAAACGTTACAGAATGTGACGGTCGAACTTAAAAGAGGCGTATTGAATTTGTTTCAAGTAACGATACGCCTCTTTATCTTGTATTATAGGATGGCTGAGTTTCAAATCAAAGGTTCACTTTTTCTGAAAGCGAGTTTTGGCACCCTTTTTCTGGTAAGTTCTACCGTCCATTCATTGAAAGGTTTGTTTTACATCTTTAGCGTCCACCTGTAATCAGTGCCGTTAAGGCTGGGAAATACTTACGTGATAATGTATAAATACAAACTCCCATGCCAACGATAAAAAATGGTATAAGGAAATAGCCTGCCGACATCATCCACTCACTAATGGGCGATAACCATTTTACCCAATATTTTACAACAAGTGCTGTCGGCATTCCATGATATGCATAGACAAAAAAGGAACTTCCTGCCCAAAATGCATTGGCGGACAAATAGTTTTTTGTTATACCGTGTGCAGTCCAAGAAACGATTGCAACTAATCCTACAACAATACCTATGTGATGTATATAACCATAGTCCGTTATCTTACAATACCACAACCATGTGTCTAGTACAACTAAAGCCAGATATATAAAGGTTGCAGTCCATCGCATTGAATAAAAGTCAATCGTGAAATCATGTTTGTTTATGCTAAACCACGCTCCAAAGGAGAAAAAGAAAAAGGCGGTGATACTAAATCCGGGAACTGCAAACCATAAATTAAATAACCATAATACTCCAAGAGCAAGAACACCAAACGCTTTGCAATATTTAATCATGTAATGGAGTATCGGGCTGAAAAGGATGATAATTATCAAGTCACGTATAAACCAAAACTGATAACAAATGGGCATTCCCCCATCATGATTCCAAAACAGATTCAACCAATCCAACCAATCATAATCCGCTATCAGCTTGTGTTTTCCCGATGTCATGGAAGAGAGGAATACTTGGGTCAGGAAAAGCAATAGTAATACTACTATATTCCAAAATATATATGGAATTAATAAAGTCCGGATACGTTTTTTTAATTTCTGTCCGTATATTTTTAAAGAAAAAACGGAGCGGTAAAAAAACAAGAAACCTGAAATAAAGAAAAAAAGAGGTACAGCTATACAAGCCAGTTCACCGGTTACGATATGTTGTAATAAATCATGTATCGGGAATTGTCCTTTATGAACTAATAAAGAGTCATTTATCATTACATCCGTTAAGTCTGTATGGATAAATACCACCGCCACAATCAGCGGAAATCTCAAAAACATAATTGTTTTTGAAAGAATTGTATCATTATTTGATGACATACGTTGATATTTTTAATTTGTTATGAATACTGTGAAAACTATAAAGCGTGCCCCCTGAAGCATTCCATATAGAGAGATGCGTAACAAGGAACACGCCCATTCATAACAAACCGTAATGGGGTGCATCACCTGTATGCTTTCTCTGGGCTTAAAATAAAATTGGTCGTTTTTTCCATGGAAGAAATGCAGGTGGGGCAAATATAATAAGGTGTTGTTTCTTTATCTCATAGGCGGTCGTTTTTAAGGTGAATACTAAGATATATGGACATAAGAAAGGTGTGCACCCGACTGTTTCAGTTCACAGAAGGTAACGACCAAATCACCCAAACCCAGACTAAAACAAGTCATAGGAACACACCCCATACAGGCGTATTCACCACGCTCGTTTCTTCCAGGTTTTAAAAATTGGTCGTTTTATCTGTGAAAGAAACTGCTGTAAATACTAATACGTCAAGATTCTTATGTTTTTCTTTTCTGTTTCTTGCTAATTTTTTGATTAATAATCGTGCGAAATTAGCAAAAAACAACGATAGTTCATTGAGGTTGGAGAGGATTTTTGATGATTGTTTGCAACTGCGTTTACTTCAGTGTTTCCTTTCATCGGAAACACCTCTTTCCATAAAGGGACGTGCCATGAAAGGAGAAAGATTGGAACCGGGGGATGCAATACTACTTTTTTCTTCCTTCCAATATAAATTCCATATGTTCCAGCGCCCAAGAGACCAGCGATTCGATATGAGGCATTAAACTGAGTCCGGTTTCTGTGAGGGTATACTCTACCCGCGGTGGAACTTCGGCATATACTTGCCGTTGGATCAGTTGGTCTTCTTCCAGCGAACGGAGGGTGACGGTTAACATCCGTTGGGATATGTCGGATATACTTTTTTGAATGTCGCTGAAACGCATGACCCCGTTGGCTTTTAGAGAGAGGAGTACCAGCATGGACCATTTGTCCCCCAATCGGTTCAAGACATCCCGTATGGGACAGTTTCCCGTATGATGAAAGTTTTTCATTCTTTAACTTTTTATATTTGTCTGAACTTCAATAATAGTTACATCGTTGTTCGTTGATGACATACGTGTACCTTCTTGCTTGGCAGGAAGAAGTAGTCTATCTTCGTAGCACAAAAGTAATAAACTTACTGAAAAGAATTATTGTAGAATCAAAACATTTTTGAATGATGGCAAAGAAAGTTGCGGTTTTAGCAGTGAATCCGGTGAACGGATGTGGGTTGTTCCAGTATCTGGAGGCATTTTTTGAAAACGGCATATCTTATAAGGTGTATGCGGTTTCTGATAAGGAGGAGATTAAGACGAATTCGGGTATTACTCTGTTTGCGGAGGATGTGATTGCGAATCTGAAGGGGCATGAAGAGGAATTCGATGCACTCCTGTTTGCGTGTGGTGATGCGGTTCCGGTATTTGCACAGCATGCGAAGGAGCCTTATAATGTTCAGTTGTTTGAGGAGATAAAGGCTTTTGCGGAAAAGGGAAAAATGATGATCGGGCATTGTGCTGCGGGCATGATGTTCGATATGGCCGGGGTCACTGAAGGGAAGAAATTGGCTGTTCACCCGTTGGCAAAGCCTGCTATACAATTGGGTGAGGCAACGGGAACTGATTCGGAGATAGATGGAAACTTTTATACGGCAAAAGATGAAAATCATATTTGGAGAATCATGCCGGAGTTGATTAAAGTGCTGAAAGTATAAAATTACAGTTCGAATAAGATGTGATTTTCTTAGATAACATGGGTTTGAAATAAAATCAGAAAATAGTAAGTAGCCCGTCATTGATAAAGTTCATCTCAATGGCGGGTTTCTTTTCAAGGAAACAATATGCCGCGATAGCCAATGCACTCTTTACGGATATAGGAAGGAGCGGAAAAACTGTCGGAGTTTTCCAAAACTTTCTTAAGAATCTTTCCGAAAACTCCGACAGTTTCGGCGGAGATTCTTAAGAGTTTTTCCTTACGCTTTCTTTTTTGCGGAAACCGCCGGAGTGAAACAGGATAAGAACACCCCTAATCCCGGTATCGTTCATGCGGTTGGGCTTGTTGCAACGTAAATTCTTTGCAAAAAATCATCGGTTCTACAATAAATTTCTGTAATTTTGAATTCTGAGAACATAACGGTAATCGTTTAAGGGTTATATCAGCACTATAAATTTGGATCTTTATCGTCAAGTTTCTAATTTTCAATGAAATATTTTATCGCTTATATCGAGCTTGCGTTTATGATAGACAATTATGATTGGCAGCATTATTGGAGACATAGTAGGTAGTGTGTATGAGTTCACTCCCAACAACATCAAGACAAAGGAATTTGAGTTCTTCAACCCGAATGGAAGTTATACGGATGACAGTATCTGGGGGCAAGGTGAAGGATTGCAGGGGCAAAGCTATGCCATCCCGACAATGGAGGGCATTGCAGAAATGAGCGAGGCCATCAGAAGATTCACATCATTCGCTGCTGAGCATCCTGAATTACGTTTCTTGGTAACGAGAATCGGTTGTGGTATCGCAGGTTATTCAGCCGGTCAGGTCGCTCCCCTATTCAAGGAGTGCATTCCATTGGAGAATGTCGCTTTACCTTTTGACTTCTGGGAGGTTCTCGGACTTAAAATGTAATATCCAAAGATGAATAGTGATTCTTCGCTGTTGTTGCAGGGTGAGAACACATGAAACGGATATTGCTGCGTGAGGATGACAATACCTGCCAACCTATATGAATCGTCTTTGTTATGGATGTGTTTTGTTTGTTTCATGTATTTTCGTTCACCGTCCAGCGTTCGCTGGACGGTCCATGCAGATAGGTGCATCGGCTTTCGCAGCTATCTGACTTCACCGTCCAGCGGACTGTTGGACGGTGGACGGTGCTTACTGTTATGACTGTGTAACTTCTCTATGTCTTTAATATGACATGGGTTCTGACGTTGTCTATTCAACAGGATTAGGCAATTGCTAGAGCCTTAGACTGTGGAATGGGCAATAGACGTTTCTACGCTTGAACCGAATAATCTTAGATAAAGTTATGTGATTCAGATAAAATTATTGCGAATGATGTGATAATGATACCATATAGTTCCCGGTAATTGTAAGAGCTAAGCCTATTATTCTCAACTTAACTTCTATTGCGTTAAGCAATAAAACCATGTAATTAGGCTATCTGCAGGTAGTGTACTATGACTTATTTTGAAAACTCTCACCATGTCGGAAAGATTTTTTTGGTACATCCATTGCAAAATCAAATAAAAGCATTACCTTCATATTTGATATGACCTCCCACGCTTCCCGTAGAACAGCGCACCCGGGGAGGTCTTCGAGTTTTTATATAATAGCCTTGATAGGATTGGCTGATAAAATTCAGCCGATTATCTCTCTACCTAAAGTAAAAAAGAAACCGACCTCAAAAATCGCTTTTGAGTCGGCCTCTTTGCTCCGCTTGTCGGGGTGACTGGATTCGAACCAGCGACCACACGCCCCCCAGACGCGTACTCTAACCGGGCTGAGCTACACCCCGAATTGCGGTTGCAAAAGTAGTGCTTTATTTTGAAATCGCAAATAAATCTTTTAGTTTTTATCTAATATTCTTTCTCGTGTTTCTTTTATTGTTATTTTTGCAACTAAATGTTGAAGTTTTACTAAAATGCAAATAAAGGTAACGGCTCCTGCCTCCATACATGCGCTGGTTCATTTGCCCTCTTCCAAAAGTATCAGTAATCGTGTGCTTATTATCAATGCGTTGGGTGAGGGAACTTGTTTTCCTGAGAATTTGTCGGACTGTGATGATACACAGGTAATGATGCATGCGTTGGGTGAGCGGGGAATGACTGTGGATATTAGGGCGGCAGGTACGGCCATGCGTTTTCTGACTGCTTATTTGTCTATTCTTCCTGGTGAAAGAATCCTTACGGGGACGCAACGAATGCAACAACGTCCCATTCGTATTTTGGTGGATGCATTGCAGGAGCTGGGTGCGGAGATAGAGTACGTGAAAGAGGAAGGTTTTCCTCCATTGCGTATTGTCGGCAGGCAACTGGTGGGCAAGGAAATTTCGTTGCAGGGGGATGTCAGTTCTCAATATATTTCTGCATTGTTGATGATTGCTCCTATGTTGCCGGAAGGGTTGACTTTGCATTTGACGGGTGAAATTGTTTCCCGTCCCTATATTGATCTGACATTGCAATTGATGGCGGAGTTTGGAGCGAAAGTTTCATGGAAGACGGAACATTGCATTGGTGTGGCTCCTTCTCCTTATCGCTCCGTTCCCTTTTTAGTGGAAAGTGATTGGAGCGCAGCTTCTTATTGGTATCAGATGACAGCTCTTTCCAGGGAGGCGGAGGTGGTGCTTACCGGACTTTTTCCTGAAAGTTATCAGGGAGACTCGGCTGTGGCAGATTTATTTGAACAGTTAGGCGTGGAAACCATTTACGAAAAGGGACAGGTTGTGTTAAAAAAGACGGGTAAGGTGGTGGAGTACATGGAATATGATTTTGTGAACCAACCGGATTTGGCACAAACATTTGTGGTGACATGCGCTTTATTGGGAGTCTCTTTCCGTTTTACGGGATTGCAGAGCCTGAAGATTAAAGAAACAGATCGGATAGTTGCCTTGATAAAAGAGTTGGGCAAGTTGGGATATGTCATTGAGGAAGCGGATCATTCGGTGTTGTATTGGAATGGCAGGCGGAAGGAAGCAGATGCTTGTCCGTCCATCGATACGTATGAAGATCACCGTATGGCTATGGCTTTTGCCCCGGCGAGTCTTGTGTTGCCGGAGATACGGATTAATGAACCTCAGGTAGTTTCCAAATCATATCCCCGTTATTGGGAGCATTTGGAAAAAGCCGGATTTGTACTTACAGAGCAGAGGTAGGATATGTTGATTTTAATAACTGGTCTGGGCGCATTAGCCTTGTTGGCGTTGATGTTGGGCAGTATGCGTAATCGCAGGCTTCATCGGAAAGTAGAGGAGGGAGAGCAGGAGGTTCTTCCTGCGGTACAGCTTGCGGACATGGAATGTTGCGGTCAGCATGAAATATGTGAGAAGGAAAGTTTGCTGGCTGCGGTTAGCAAGCAGATTGAATATTATGATGATGAAGAGCTGGACCGTTATAGGGGGTTGCTTTCCGACCAATATACAAACGAACAAATTGAAGAATTCCGGGATGTATTTTATACTATGCGGGAGACGGATGTGGCCGGTTGGGTGCGCAGCCTGCAATTGCGTGGAGTGGAACTTCCTGATGAATTGAAAGATGAAGTGTTTCTGATTGTAGGGGAGAGAAGGATGACAAATAACCATTCGTAAGCAAGGAGGAAAACGTGGAGATATTGCAATATACATTTTTTCAGAATGCATTGTTGGGAAGTCTTTTTGCCAGTATTGCCTGCGGACTGATTGGCACGTATATCGTGACCAAACGTTTGGTATTTATAAGTGGAGGGATTACGCATGCTTCTTTCGGAGGTATCGGGTTGGGAGTCTTTTTCGGTTTCTCTCCCATTTTGTCTGCTGCTGTCTTTTCTGTGCTGTCTGCGTTTGGGGTAGAGTGGCTGAGCAGGAGAAAAGATATGCGTGAGGATTCTGCGATTGCTGTGTTTTGGACATTGGGAATGGCTGTCGGTATTATTTTCAGTTTCCTTTCGCCGGGTTTCGCGCCGGATTTATCCTCTTATTTGTTTGGCAATATATTGACCATAACTTGGTCGGATATTCATATCTTGATAGTTCTTTCGACCGTGATGCTCCTTTTTTTTACTTTTTTTCTGAATCCTATCATTTATGTTTC
This sequence comes from uncultured Phocaeicola sp., assembly GCA_947626525.1. Lineage (GTDB taxonomy): Bacteria > Bacteroidota > Bacteroidia > Bacteroidales > Bacteroidaceae > Phocaeicola_A. The sequence goes on from CANQSM010000016.1 coordinate 33,857, forward strand.
TTTTGATAGGGAGTTTGCCCGTTCACAACGTATCCCGGTACTTGTTTTCGAATATGTACTGATGATGTTCATTGCCCTGACTATTGTTTCCTGTCTTCGTATGGTAGGGATTGTGTTGGCTATTTCGCTATTGACTATTCCGCAAATGACGGCTAATTTGTTTACCTACCGTTATAAATTGATTATCGTATGGTCTGTCCTTATCGGTTATGCCAGTTGTTTGGGTGGCTTGTTTATTTCATACGCTTATAATATACCCTCCGGGGCCTCTATTATATTTTTTTCTATTCTGATTTATGCTTGTTGTAAAATGGGAAAATCGATATATAGGGTAATTAACAGAAAATAAGGATGATATGGAAATCAAAATTGATTCATTAAATGCTATTCATGAGGCGGCAAAGGCGTTTGTCCAGACGATGGGTGACAATACAGTGTTTGCTTTCTATGGTAAAATGGGGGCGGGTAAAACCACCTTTATAAAGGCGTTATGCGAGTCTTTGGGAGTAACGGAAGATGTAATCACCTCTCCGACTTTTGCCATTGTGAATGAATATCGTTCAGAGAGTGGAGAACTTATCTATCATTTTGACTTCTATCGTATCAAACGCTTGGAGGAGGTGTATGATATGGGATATGAAGATTATTTTTATAGTGGTGCACTGTGTTTTATTGAATGGCCGGAATTGGTGGAAGAACTGCTTCCGTCAGATGCCGTAAAGGTGGAGATTGTGGAGTTGGAAGACGGCATTCGAACCATTCGGTTTGACGATTGACAGAGAGGTATGGGGGCTCAGTATTTTGTACAGGTTTTGTTTGCCATAGCCGGTGTACTTTCTTTATTGGCAAGTATCTGTAATTGGAATTGGTTTTTTACGGCTCAGAACGCCCAGTTTATAGTAAGGAATGTGGGAAGAAAGAGGGCTCGTTTGTTTTATGGATTGATTGGAATCGTTATGCTGGGAATGGCCTGTTACTTTTTCTTTCATACATAGAATTTAAATTACCGGAAATTTTTTTTTGCTGTCTTTGGAAGTAGATGGTCTATTCATAAAGGCTGATGATCAATGGAAGAGCGTAGTATATGATGCACATAACAAGGATGTATTTCTTGGAACACATCCTTGTTCTATATGAGGTTTGGAGGCTGATCAATCGATTTGTCCAAGGGAATTTCCGTATTCCATTTCTCCTTGTACTACAAAAAGTATATCTTCCGGATCATAATTGCCCATTTTGTCTTTTTTGGCTTCAGAAACGATGTAAGCCACAATCTCATCTTGATCGATATTGATATATCCGTCTTTATCAGGTTCTTTGTCCAGACATCCACTTGTTGAATAGTAATCAACGATTACATCTAGAAAATAATAAAGCTCATCATCGGAAAACTTTCCTTTCAGTTCCTGTGGAAGGTAATTTTTGATGAATTCGATAGTTTTTTCATCGTCTTCATCTTCCAGTAAGAATTCGTCATTTTTTGCCATACATCTTTGTTTTTTAAGGGTTTGTTTTATAATGGCAAAGCGAAGAACCTGACCGCATATGAACGGATTGCCTCAGATTCTTCGCTTGGTATAAATGTAGCAGAAGAATTATTAAAGCAATGCTTTAATTTTCTCTTCAAAGGCAGCCTTAGGCGCTGCTCCTACTTGTTTGTCTACCACTTCACCATTCTTGATGAATAATACGGTGGGAATGTTACGGACACCGTATTTACTTGTCAGAGCATCATTTGCGTCCACATCACATTTTCCGATCGTTACCTGACCTTCGTATTCTTTAGCCAAAGCTTCGATGTCAGGAGCGATTTTTTTGCAAGGGCCGCACCATGTAGCCCAAAAGTCTACTACTATAGGCTTTCCTTCTGCTATCAAAGCCTCAAAGTTTCCATCTGTAATTTCTAATGCCATAAGTCTCCTATATTTAAAATGTTTTTCGCAAAGATATTAATTAATTTTGAATTCCAATTCCGGTCGGCTTTTAATATATGATATTAAGTCTTTTTTGACTGTCACTTTTATTTTTCGTGACATCATATTGACATGCATCTTTCCTTCTCCGTCTTTAATCAAAAAGTAGAGTTCCGTATTGCCCGGATGTTCATTTACAATAGAAGAAAAATCCGTAATGAATTCTTCATCAAGAGTTTCTAGTGGAGTTGTGATGGTAATTTTTTCTATTAGGCTCTCTTTAATATCTGGAAGTAACTCGATAGAATTTACTTTAATATCCAGTTCATCAGGTTTCCACTGGCGAGGTATACATTTGGCTTTGATATATAGGAAGTATCCGATGCGCAAATAGTTGCTCCAAGTCAGCCAATCGTTTCCAAAGAACGGAATTTCAGCTGAACCCGAATAATCCTCTATTTTGACTATGCCGAAAGGCTTGTCTGTTTTGGTGCGCCTTTCCCGTAGTCCGGTAACAATTCCTCCTAAGGTCAGATCTTTGTTGACTAAGGTCGTTTTGTCTCCTAAATCAGCCATGTGCGTGTTACATACATTCTCTAAGATGATAGCGTAATCATCGAGTGGGTGAGCTGAAAGGTAGATTCCCACCAGGTCTTTCTCTTTATTTAGCCGTTCCAATGTGTTCCATGATTCTACTTTAGGAACTTCTGGGGTAGCAATATCTATAGGATTTTCGTCTCCGAATAAGGAATTGAGTGCTGCCGCTTTATCTAATTGGTATTTTTGTCCATATCGAATCAGTGCTTCCGTATAAGTTTCCCCTTTGCTGTTGGGGGCAAAAAACATTTCCCGCTTGACGCCATCGAAGGCATCAAACCCACCTGCCAGTACAATGTTCTCGACATTTTTTCTATTACATGCTATCAAGTTTACCCGTTGGAAGAAGTCCAAGACATTTTTGAACGGACCGTTTGAGTTACGTTCATCTACGATGGCTGCTACGGCATTTTCGCCGACACCTTTTATAGCACCAAGTCCAAAACGGATATCTCCGTGTTTGTTGACAGAGAATTTCATGATGCTTTCGTTTATGTCCGGGCCTAAAACTTGTATTCCCATGGCTTTGCATTCGTCCATTAATTTTGTAATTTCATCAATTTTTGAAATGTTGCGGCTTAAGGTCGCGGCCATATATTGGGATGGATAGTTGGCCTTTAAATAGGCTGTTTGGTAGGCAACCCATGAATAACAGGTCGCATGTGATTTGTTGAAAGCATACGAGGCGAATTTTTCCCAATCTGTCCATATTTTCTCCAGAACTTTTGGATCATGTCCATTTCTCTTACCTCCTTCAATAAATTTAGGCTTCATATGATCCAATTTGTCACGTAGTTTTTTACCCATTGCTTTACGCAAAGCATCACTTTCACCTCGGGTAAAGTCCGCCAATAGTCTTGATAAAAGCATCACTTGCTCCTGATAAACTGTAATACCATACGTATCTTTCAGATATTTTTCCATGATAGGAATATCGTATACAATAGGTTTGCGCCCTTGCTTGCGGTCGATAAAATCAGGGATGTAATCCATCGGTCCCGGTCGGTATAAGGCGTTCATGGCAATTAGGTCTTCAAAGGTGGTAGGTTGCAATTCACGTAAATATTTTTGCATTCCTGCCGATTCGAATTGGAACGTACCGATGGTTCTTCCTTCACTATAAAGTTTATATGTGGCTGGGTCATTGATGTCAATGGCATCAATGTCCAGTTCTTTGCCTAAGCTCAGCCGTATGTTTTCTAACGCTTCTTTAATAATAGAGAGCGTTTTCAGTCCAAGGAAGTCCATTTTTATCAGTCCTGTTTCTTCAATGACGGAACCTTCATATTGCGTGACAAGCATTTTTTCTCCGGTTTCTTTATCATCGGCAGTACTGACCGGTACCCAATCTGTAATGTCGTCACGGCAGATAATAGTACCGCAAGCGTGTACGCCGGTGTTACGCACGTTCCCTTCCAGCATCTTGGCATACTTGATGGTATCTCGTATCATCGGATCAGGGGATGCTTCCGCTTCCTGTAATTCTGGAACGTAGGCAATGGCATTGGGCAGATTCAATTTTTTGTCGGGAATCTTGTCAGGTACTAACTTACATAGTTTATCAGAGATAGGCAGAGGTACTTTTTGTACACGGGCAACGTCTTTAATAGCTAATTTTGTTGCCATCGTACCATATGTGATAATGTGAGCCACTTTTTCCTGTCCATATTTTTCTGTTACCCAGCGTAGTACTTCTCCTCGTCCGTCATCATCAAAATCCACATCAATATCGGGGAGGGAGATACGATCAGGATTAAGGAAACGTTCAAACAGAAGATCGTAAGCAATAGGGTCTATTTTGGTAATACCCAAGCAGTAAGCAACAGCTGATCCTGCGGCAGAACCACGTCCCGGTCCTACAGATACGCCTAGTTTATTACGAGCGGCATTGATGAAATCCTGTACAATTAGAAAGTAACCGGGAAATCCCATAGTTTTCATGATATGCAACTCGAAGTTTAATCGTTCTTTTACTTCGTCACTTAAATGTTCTCCATAGAGTTTCCGGGCACCGTCCATAGCCAGTTTTTTCAGATAATCAGCTTCCAATTTGATACGGTATAGTTTATCATATCCGCCTAACTTTTTTATTTTTTCTCTGGCAGATTCCTCATCCATAACCACTTTTCCGTTTTCATCACGGGTGAATTCATTGAACAAATCTTCTTCCGTATATTTTTGCCTATATCCTTCTTCCGTCCCGAAATCTTCAGGGATGGCAAAAGTAGGCATAATCGGGTCATGATTAATTGAATATACTTCTATTTGATTGCAAATGTCTACAGTGTTGCTCAGAGCTTCGGGGATATACGAAAAGATTTCATTCATTTCGGCTTTGGTTTTGAACCATTCCTGTTTGGAATAAAGCATTCGTTTTGGGTCGTCTAAATCTTTGCCTGTACTCAAGCAGATTAACCGGTCGTGTGCCTCGGCATTTTCTTCATCAACAAAATGGACGTCATTGGTACAGATGAGTTTTATATTGTACTTTTTGCTATATTCTATTAGTTTTTCGTTTACTTTGAGCTGCATCCCGTATGCTTCGTGATTGGCACGTGTGACTGTAGCTTTGTGAAGTTGTAATTCTAAATAGTAATTTTCTCCGAATACTTTTTTATGCCATTGAACTGCTTCTTCTGCATCAGACCATTGTTCGTTTGTGATACGTTTAGGTATTTCGCCTCCTAAGCAAGCCGAACAGATTATAAGTCCTTCATGGTACTTTTCAAGTTCCACCCTGTCAGTTCTAGGACGCATATAGTAACCTTCTGTCCAGGCTTTGGATACTAACTTAATCAGATTATGATATCCTTTCTCGTTTTTAGCCAATACGATTAGGTGGTATCCACTTTGGTCTTGTTTGCCTTCTTTGTTGAATAACCTGCGCCGGGCTACGTACATTTCACAGCCGATGATAGGTTTAAAGATTTTCGCATTGGCTTTTTCTATCTGTTCTTTCAGAGACTTTATTTGCTCGTCTTTCTCTTCTATGGCCTCTGTTGTCTCTTCCAATTCAGAAAGTTGCTTTTTCAGTTTTTTGATTTCGTCTTTTACCTTATCATTCTTTTTATTTACATAGTTGATGAATTCTTTAATACCGAACATATTCCCGTGGTCGGTTACTGCCATGCCTTTCATTCCGTCGGCAATAGCTTTATCTACTAATTTCTGGATACTGGCCTGTCCGTCAAGGATAGAATATTGAGTGTGAACGTGTAAGTGTACAAAATCCTGCATGATTGATTTAATCTTTATTGAAATAGTGGTTAAAGATACATGGCTTTTAGGAAATGAACAAAAACTTTTCGAGAAAGTTACGAACAAATAAGTAAGTGAAACGAAATCATATCATTTCTTTCAATTCTAATCAATATTTATTTGCAGAATTATTAAATATAGACTACTTTTGTCCGATATATAATAGCTTTAACGGAAAGATGAACCGACTAAAGAAACTTAAGAAGATAAGATTACATAGAGAAGGTACCCATATGCTTGTGCTAAGTTGCATTGTTTTAGTATTGATAAACGCGGCACTTTTTTATTTTATTGATTGTAAGATTCCCTTTTATATTTTTGTTGTATTGAGTTCTGTCATCTATTTGGTGATGATTAATTTTTTCCGATGCCCTATTCGCTTGTTTGAAGGAGAGACGGATAAGGTGGTGGTAGCACCGGCTGATGGTACTGTGGTTGTTGCGGAAGTTGTGGATGAACATGAATATTTTCATGATAAACGTGTCATGATTTCCATTTTTATGAGTCTTGTAAATGTACATGCCAATTGGTATCCGGTGGATGGAATAGTAAAGAAGGTCGAACATCAAAATGGCAATTTCCATAAAGCCTTTTTGCCGAAGGCCAGTACTGAGAATGAACGTTCTACGGTGGTGATTGAAACACCTGATGGACATTCGGTGATGGCCAGACAAATTGCGGGAGCTATGGCTCGTCGTATTGTGACTTATGCGGAAGTAGGAGAGGAGTGCTATATTGATGAACATATGGGGTTCATTAAATTTGGTTCTCGTGTAGATGTCTATTTGCCTTTGGATACGGAAATTTGTGTAAAATTAGGGCAGAAAACAGTTGGTAATGAAACCGTTATTGCTAGATTGAAATAATTGGAAACTTATGGCTAATCGTATTGTTTGTCATATCCCTAACGCAGTTACTTGTTGTAATCTTCTTTCGGGGTGTATTGCTTGTGTCATGGCGTATGAAATGAAATATGAGTTAGCGGTAGGTTTCATTATGTTAGGGGCTGTTTTTGATTTTCTTGATGGAATGTTGGCTCGTTTGTTAAAAGTTTCCGGCTCATTGGGTAAAGAGTTGGATTCTTTGGCTGATGGCATCACTTTTGGTTTGGCTCCGGCGATGATAGTCTTTTCCTTATTTAAGGAAGTGCATTATCCAAATTTCTTGTTGCCGGTGACAGCGTATGTTCCATATGTGGCATTTTTGATTTCTGTATTTTCTGCATTACGTCTCGGTAAATTTAATATAGATCCTCGTCAGAGTTCTTCTTTTGTGGGTATACCGACTCCTGCTAATGCTCTTTTTTGGGGAGCGTTAGTAATGGGCTTGCACGATTTTTTGCTTTCAGATGGTTTTAATGCCATTTATCTATTTGTATTGGTTTGTTTAACATCTTGGTTGTTGATTGCAGAGATTCCTATGTTCTCATTGAAGTTTAAGAATTTTTCGTGGGAAGAGAACAAAGTAAAATATATATTCTTGATTGTCTGTATTCCTTTTATATTTTTGTTGGGTATTGGTGGTTTGGCTGCTATTATCATTTGGTACGTGATTCTTTCGGCGTTGACCCAAAAGAAAGCCTAAACGGTAGTATGGCACGCTTGTTGTTATTCTTATAGAAACACTAAAGACGTTAATATTTATGCATATATTAGGTTGCTTGTCCGTATTACTGCTTTTTGCTGTGATTTTTATATTTTCCCTTATTAGAGGCTTTTTTCGTATGTTTTTTGGATGGGGTTCTAGAACGGATTCCAGTTCCAGGCAGCATTCCTATACAACTTCTAATCAGGGAGGGGAGGCGGTTCATTCTTCTACCTCTTATCCTGCTCCTAAGAAAAAGGTTATAGATAAAGATGAAGGAGAATATGTAGATTTTGAGGAAGTGGATAAATAGGGAGATAACTTTCATCCCCTTTGTTTAGCCTTTTTTGTGATATAAGGTTAAACAAGGGGATGATTTTTTAGATTGACTCTTTATTAAATGGAAGTAGTCGGGAGAATATCATCATTCTCTTCCTCATCAACGCTTTTTAGGGGTGTGCCGTCTGTACCATAGAAAAGTTTGTGATCCTTTTTTCCGGCAGTCTCTACTTCAATCAGGTAGAATGTTGTTTGGTTCGGGCGTTCATATTGATCTATATCTTCCACTCTCCAGCTGCTGTATTCGCTATTTTCGAATGCTGTCTTTACTTCATTGGGAAGTGAACTTAAGTTTTTTCCCAAATCTGTTTCTGTCATACGCCATTCGGCATTAGAGGTGAACCAAACATCTGTTTCTTTTCCATTTTCCCAAAATTCAGCAACATAATATCCCGATTTGAGTTCCCACTTTTCATTAGCCGCAGAGGGATATTTTAATTCGAAAGCTTTTTGTATCGCTTCGGATACATTAATCGGATCGTCATCATCACTACAACTTTGTAAAGTAACTACACCACAAAGAGCTAATAACAATAAGTATAATTTCAGTTTCATAGTTTAAATGTTTTTATGTTATTTATTATCTGTCTATATCAATCACGTTAAAGTTTTTGTCAAACTTTACTTCCCATCCGTTGGATAATTTTATTTCATAACTTCGATTGTCTTTTTCTATTTTCAGGATTTTGGTATTAGGGTATTGTTTTTTTACATAATTATGTATGGCAACTGGAATGATTGCAGAAGGTACTTGGCTATATTTGCAGTCGATTTCCTTCCATTCCCCTTTTTTATCGAATTCTGCTTTGTTGCCGTTCGTGAAGATGATATCGTAGCTTTTGCTGAGGAAATCACTTTCCATTTTGGCAAGGGCAATGGAGCTGTCGGAAAAATGTTTTTTTATAAATTGCTGTGCACGTTGAGGCATTTGTTCTACTTTGATGAGTTTGTCATCATCTGCCCAAACCATGGCCTGCATGGTGAACAAGCATACGAATAAGAGCATTAATTTTTTCATAATCATTCTTTAATTTAATAGGTTGATACTTTGTTTTATTATTTTATTACAAAGATGAGCGGGAAAACTGAAAAGATTCTGAACTCCGGAAAAAATATTCTTTTTTTCTTCGCTATATGGGCATGAAAACGAAGCGTACAACAGTATGAAGAACGTTTGAATGTGTAAACCTTTGATAATTCGATAAATAAATGGGTGTAGTAGGGTAGAGAGTTAGAAAACGAAACGTACAAAAGGTTTAAGTTGGTTTAGTTTTGCTTTAAGAACGAGGGCAAAGTGTTTAAGCAGGTGTTTAATGCAGCTTTGCATCAGGTTTAATTTGCTTTAATCGCATGGGCGGTCAGATGGCTTTTGGGGGCTTTCTGGCCGCTTTCTTTTGTCTGGTGAGAACACCACTGCAAGCGAGCAATAACGGCGTAAAATGGGGCTTTTGGCCATGTCGCCTGTTCGTAGGGCAGGGTAGGGGAGAGGCGAGGCAGCAAATACGAGAAAATACCCTTTGACGTGCGTTTAATCACCTGTTAAATGGGCTTTCGGGAATGGTAGGATTGAGGTAGTAAATGGTCGGGTAGGGTAGGAGGTAAAACGGTACGTTTCGTTTGAAAAAACGGGGTTGGGGTGTCAGTTGGGGTGTCAGTTGGGGTGTCTGCGTATATGGTGAATACTCCCCCAAAGTGGCAAAAACAGCTATATAAAAGCGGTTTTTTCGTGAAAATCTACCCCTTTAATTTCTTTTTGAACATAGGAAAAATAACGGTTATAATCTGTTTAAGTTGTTGATTATAACTGTTTAATGTGTGTTTTACTCTCAAAAAATGAAGAAAACAGCTAATCACCATCTTTTTTATGCCATTTTAGGGGCGTTGGCAGTATCAGTGTGAACGGTGTATTGGTGTACCGAATTAGCCGACACTGGCAATAGTGTCTGTGTTCGCATTGGCTGCATCTTTTTCAAAACGCTGTTGCATTTGGGCAATACGTTCACGCAGTTGTCCAATTTCTTCGGCTTGCTCGCGGATTACAATATCTTTTTCTTGGATGAAAGAAAGTAGGCGTTGTTCTAACCCAGATGCTTGTGTTTGGTGCGTTTCTGAAGATGTCGAAAGTATCATGTCCCCCTCCCCCATTATCACCCATTCAATATTTGTTTGAGGGTATGATAATTTCATACGACGCAATAAGTCAATAGATAGTTTTTTTCGGCCGCTTTTTATATCGCTGATGCTGGCCTTGTTCGTTCCTAATTCTTTGGAAACCTGTACATAGTCAGATATAACCCCGTTTGCTTTCAGAGTATCAAGTAATTCTATAAATCTGAAATTTTCATCCATAAAGTATTTCAAGTATGAAAAAATACACGTTAATATTTTGTAGTATGAAATTCTCATACTATCTTTGTGGCGTGAAACTAATAACACGGCGGCCAAAGATACGAAAAAAGGCCGAGACCGAAGAATGTTAAACTCTAAAAGTGAAAGGACAATGACACAGAAAGAATTTGAAGACCGTATACGGAGGCTGATAACAGCGGAAGATTACCATTTGGTGGAAACCCTCTACATGGCTGCTGGAGATATGGACAAAGACGAGTTCTGTAAAGAGATGAGAGTCATGTGTGCCTATGATGGCGCAAACGACCATATCGAACTACGCCAATGTTTGAAAGCGATCGGTAGGCGTGTTGGCGGAATGGAGGCAGAACTCAGTTTTTTGAGAAAGGCTGTAAATAAAGAACGGGAAGAACTTGCGGAGTTCCTTATCGGCAAGGCCAGCGCATATAACGACACAGATTTTTATAGTGCGGCCGTGAAATTAATCGGGCAAAAGCAAGTAACGCTTTGTAAAATCAAAATGGGGCTTCCCCTTTGGAGTGAGGATATGCAATATATCAACGACAATCTGAAATAAACTGGGACATGGAAAAGTACATAGCAGTAACGAAAGAAAACCGTGAGTTCCTGATTAAGACGTTCAGGACTACTAAAATGGCGGTATGGCGGGCACTGACTTTTGTTGAACGTGGGGGTGACAGCCCACGGGCGCGAAAAATCCGCCATCTGGCGCAGCAGCGCGGAGGTATCTTAATGATTGCCTCACCTGCGATTGAAACGATGCACGATGCTGACGGCTATATGCGTCAGTATTTCCCCAATGGCGTGATGCTGGAATGCGACAAGAACACGGGGCGCGTGGACATCATCAAAGACGGCAAGTCTGTAAAGAACTATCAACACGTAATGTTAGACCAGTTCCCCGCCATACAGGCGGAAGCACAATCAATGTAAAATATGGAATATTACGGTAACACGCTTTGTATAAGTCACACCGAGCTGATTGCTGGTATTATGACGGAAGACACGGTGAAAAACCTGCGCCGTCGTAAGCAAATCAAGCAGGTGCAACGTGCCTGCTATGGGACACCCGCGCTGTTTGCCGTTGAAAGCCTGCCACTGAAATATCGCACGGAGGTTTACCGCCGTTATCCCGACTTACAGGAAAAAGCCGACAGCAAGCCTTTTATGGACACAATCACCCCCGACGGACAGGCCATGCAGTTTTACGCGGACTATGTGCTGGCCGACGGCCGCCACCTCACCACCGAAAAGCAGGCGGAATATTCAAACAACTGCGCCATCATGAACGCTTTTCGGCAGTGTATCGAAACCAGCAACAG
>CANQSM010000017.1 GCA_947626525.1 uncultured Phocaeicola sp.
CTCAATCTTGGCAACTTTAAGCTCCACCGCCTCCCTGTGCAGATAACCGTTTGCGTCTGTGTAGTCGCCTATGTCCTGCATATTTAAATAAGGACTGTAGCTGTCCGCCCTAAGATACTTATGTGGAACTGTGTAACTGCCTATCTTTAGTAACCACCCCTCATACGCCATAAGCACCGCCTCCCCTGTTTTCGAGCATAATAAAAGCACCTGCCCCAAATCGGGACAAGTGCCTTGACAAGATTTTTAAACCCTTGTATAATTGTGTTAATTCCTTTTATAAACTATCGTTTCTCCAAAAGACTGCCGTTTATGTGACGGCGGTTTTTTGATGTTTTGTTACGGAAGCTTGAGGTCTGACACGTAATTCTTAAGCTTCCTTTTCCTTTTACGCGTCTGTAAAATTATTATCAACAGTTCTTTGGCTTCCTGCTCTGAAAGTGAATTAACCGCCTCGGCTATCTCGCTTTCGTTCATTTGTAATATGTGTGCAAATTTTCCCTGCATTGCTGTATCATCTCCTTTAGTTACTATTGTAATAGAGATGAGTGATTTTGGCAAATTAAGGAAATAATTAAGTTACTTTTTAAATACTTCTTTCAATATATCAGTATGATATGCGTTTACTGTTCCAAACCGTACATCTTTTGCTCTGGATATATCATATCCGTATTCTTTTGACAATCGGCTTGCTTTCCTGCCTAACATATTTGCTTTGTTTATGTCCACACTTAGCCCTCGTAAGCTTGCGTACCCTGCAATCGTATAATAATCCTCATTATGTGTTGTCACCTTTGCTTCCAAATCCTTTATCTTATTCTTCATGGAAGCCATCTCTTTTTCCTGCTGTTTCTGCTTTAACTCCATCTTTGCCTGCTCGTCTGCAATCGCATAAAACATCTGCATTTGTGGGGATAGTTCGGAACGGTTGATTGCAAACTCTTTTGCCTTGTTTTCTATCGTAATAAAATACTGTCTGGCTTCTTTCCCTCTTTCTGAATGGCTTTCCATTGACAAGTGCTTTGCAAAGTCTGTTGTAAGCCGATAATCCCTGCATTTATTACCGTTCGACACTATGTCGAACCCCACCCAATCGGAGTTTTCTTCGTAAAACTCATTGTTTTCAATGTTCTGTTTAGCCCATCTTGCAAATTGGCTCGGTGCAAGCCCCAAAAACTCATAAAGTGCTCTTGCCGTAGTCATTCCGTTTTCATCTACGCCAAGGGCAATCTCAATAGGAGTTTTATATTCTTTCCTAAAATCCTGTTCAAGCTTTGTTGTGATAGTATTAATTATGCTCTCCATAATTTTACCGCCTTTCCGCAAAACGCCTTATAATAAATTGGGGGCAGACACTAAGGCTTGTGCTTTTCGGCTCGTCAACCTATCCCCCAAAATTACAGCTTTAATTGATTATAATATAGCTTTATCATTAAGTGTTACATCTACACTGCTGTATTTTTACGCATATTAAAAGGGGCTTGATAGCCCCTTAATCTTAGCATATTTTACTCTGCGTAATTAAGTTATTTCAATTAAATATTTTTCCACAACTGTTACACAAAAACTTATTTTCTGTTATAATTTGTTCTTTCCTAACAACCTTTTCTTTTTTGTTTAGCAAAGTAAAAGGTCTTAAAGGATTAAGATTAGCTGAATATTTTGTTTTTGTTTTCGCAGGAATGATTTTTTGGTCTTGATAATGCGAACAGTTCTCCGAACCACATCTTGGACAATGCACTTGTGTTTTTGAACCCCAAAACGAATATCTGTAAACTCCATTAAATTCATTAGCTGTTGTTGCTTGGTTTTGCGAAACAGGATAACCACAATTTGGGCAACTTGAAGCTTTACTGCTTATCTCTTTGCCACATTCAGGACATCTTATTAATGACATTCATTAATCCTCCTGCTTAGGTTTACTGTTTTTCTGTAATATTCCAGTCGCTATAAAAACTACAGCAAAGATAAAACTAAGTACAGACCATATCTGTAAGTCCGCATATGAACCTACATTTGTAATACCTATAAGTCCACCAAAAGCATAAAAGCAACCTGCTACAATACTTCCTACTTTATTTTTTCTGCAAACTATTCCTACAATTCCTGCTACAAGCATACATAAAGCTAACAAAAATCCTGCGCTTCCGCTTACTTCTCCGTTTTCGGCTAGTGCATTTCCAACTCCTGCCGCGCACGATTGAAGCGATACTAAAACAAATAAAACAATAGATACTATACCAATTACCAACCTTGCTGTTTTCATTTTCTAATCCCCCTATCTTCTTCCTGTAAAATAAATTTTATAACTATCGTATGCGGTATCTCCATAGTAGTCAAACTCTTTAGCTAATGTGCTGTTTGGCTTTAATTCCGAGTCTCCGTCTGTGAAATATGATGTTTCATATCCCACAACCTCATCACCGTTTAAAAAGATAACCTGTCCTTCAACAAAATCTGCCGCTTCTTCACCTTTATTTGTGCAAGTAACCACAAGCCCGTCACCTGTGTCTGAAACTTCATATTCCAAGTCAGACATAATAGGTTTGAAATAATCATCTTCTTTTGCTGTTAATGTATATTCAAAGTTTTGTATATCTTCACTATCAAAAATACTAAAAAGCAAAACAGAATATCCGCTCTCTATCGCCTCTTCACTGCTAGAATTTGCACCTACTGTTTTACCCTCGCCGTCTTTAGCTATAACATTTGTTTCAACTTCAATAGTTACATTAGAGTTGTTTGTAACTTCCATAATATAATATGTTCCCCAACCGCGGTTTACATAATAATATTCTTTTACACCAACAGATTTTGACAAATCTTCATCTGTTTGCGGTTTTTCGACAACATCTTCCGCCACTTTTTCAGTTTCTTTTTCCGAAGTTTTTAATTGTTCTAACTCTTCCTTGTAACTGTCTCTTTCCGCAACTACTTTGTCATATTCCGCTTTTGAAACATATTCTTCATTGGAACTAGGCTGATTTGTACAGCCTGTTAAGAAAGTAGCGCATAATAACGTGATTAATAGCTTTTTTCTCATTGTAAAACCTCCTAAATATAAATAATTTGTAAAATTATATCATATTTTGGAACATTTTACAATTTAAAAATCAATTGCCATTCAAAAATTCGGCAAGCTTTCTTCCGTATTCTCGTGCTTTGTCGTAATTTTCCTCCCAATCTATGTTGTTCATCTTATCAATTAATTCTTTGTTAATTTCCTGTCCTTTTTCATACGCCTCCGAAACACTTCCTTGTGTTTGCTCTGCGTTTTCTTCCATTTCAATTACTGTTGTTTCTTCTGCTTTGTCAATTTGCTCTTCTATGTTATTATCACACCCCATTAGCGGCATACAGCATAAAAAGGCAATCACAAGTATTTTTACTTTCATTTTAAATAATCTCCTAATCATCATCAATTGATTTCAACATTTGTAAAAGTAGCCGAATAAGTCCTAAAACTATCATTAAAATCAATAATCCTTAACTGACCGCTTACTGTTTCAACTTCCCCGACAGAAGAAAAATCATCACACCTAGCAATAATTTTTCCTTTGCTCTTAGGCGCAACATCATCACTCATAAGAATATTAGATGTGCTAATTCCATTTATTGCAACACTATCAGCCTGAACTGTTATATTGATATCTGTAAGATTTTCAAGCCAAAACACAACACCTTTTTCATCTATTCCTGCAAATGATATTTTAACCTTGTCATCTTCATACAGCAAATTATTTGAGCTATCTGTTTCCTGTTGGAAAGTTTCAGTATTTGTTTCTAAATTTGCTTTATTCTTCATAAAATCATCAAAGCACTTATCTATTTCCTTTACAAAGTCATTAAATTCCTCATCTGACATCGTAAGTTCACTTGGGAACCAATCAGGTGCAGATAAGGACGCTGAGCCGTCTCTATTATATCCAAAAACATATAAATCATCTTTTGTTTTCATATAACTTATGAATAATTCGCCAAAGTTTATCGTTATAGTGTAATTTTCCATTTTTAATTTTTCAAAATAAGATTGAAAATCAGCAAGCATCACTCCTGCTTTTTGTTCCGTTTTAACATTTCCATGTACATAAAATTCTAAATTGCCATCATTTTCATATAATACAACAGTCAAATCCTCTCCGTCAACTTTATATTCTCCTTTAGCGATTAAATTAGCATCTGTTTTCTCTGTCTCAACCTCTTCAATCTCGTTTTCGCTCGTTTCCTGACTTTGTATCTGCTCATTTTCTTTTATTGCTTCATCTAAATACTTGTCAAAAGAATATTTAGCCCAAGCATCAAGCGAGTTTTTAAAATCTACAGAAATAGATTTAAGTAAGTTTTTCCACTCATCATCACTATTTTTCAAAGACTCTGTCCATTCCTTTGGAAAACCCATATCCGAAAATTCTTCACCATCAAGATTTAATTTGTATTCATTATCAGGAAGAACGATATAAAAATCACTTTCCGCTTCTCTATCAAGCACATCTGATAATACTTCACACGTAAAATAAATAAGTTCTGCTTCTGTCGCATCAACTGAACTTAAATAAATCTTTGTTTGATATTTCCCATTTTCTTGCTGAATGTCAACATAAGAATTTTCCCACATTCCATTAGTTGCGCTTTCAGGAATATCAATATAAGTATCGGATTTAGCCGACTGTACATTTGTTTTATTGCTTCCGCACCCACAACAAAGGCATATAATGCAAAAAGCAACTATTAAATTTCTTACTTTCATTAAAAATAACCTCCATATGACAATTTTTTACATTTTATCATATGGAGGCTGTTTTGTCACTAAAATTCATAAGCAGGATTACCAGTTCTTTGATAATATGCGCTTGCTTCTTCTTGTGTAACTTTAAAGATTTTATCTCTGTCACCCTCAACTTTAAATGTAACTTGTGTACCGCCTGACTGCTTTAATGCTCGCATAAATCCGCGATAAGCCGCGTCCTCAACGCCTTTGGCAATACCTACTTCAATTTGACTGTTGTTTGCCACATAAGATGTACCGTCATCAAACTGTCCAAAGTATTCACCTTTTGACGCTCTAAACCACCCGTCCTCGGGGAAGCCACCCGTTGCGTATTGCGGTATATTATACACTGCTTTAGGCATTTGTACTGATATGCTCTTAGGTACAAGACCCGAAAGTTTACTTCCCAAGCTTCCAGTTAAAGTTGATGCTTTACTTGAAATACTTGAAAAAATACTTGTCGCTGTATCAAAAATATTTTGTAATATTCCTGATACCGTACTTCTAATTTCTTCAAACTTACTGCTAAAAGCACTTACTACGTTTGATAGAATACCTTGCCACTTGCCCACGGTAAACCACGGCGATACATTATTGTTCCACCAATTAGAAATGTTTGTAACCCATTCGTTTACAGTTTCGTTCCATTTGGTAGTAAAGCCCTGTTTGATGCCGTCAAGAACTTCAACCCATTTCTCAATGGTAAACCATGGTGCAACATGCTCATTCCACCAATCGGGTACGCCTGTTTCTGACCACCAAGTTGTTATTTCACCCCATTTTGTGGAAAAAGCAGTTTTAACATTTTCAAGCAGTTCAGTCCACTTCTCGATAGTAAACCACGGCGCAACAGATGTATCATACCATTGCTGTATTGCCATTGTAAAATCTTCTATTTTCCCTAAAAAGCCTTCTATAATACCAAGCAGTATATATTCGCCTAAAGGTTTTGTATTTTCAGCAGGTGAATTTATGCCAAACTCTTGCCTTACTAAGCTGTCAAATTTGTTGAAAAGATTTTTGCTAGTTTTCCCTAAACCTCCGCCATTAGTAACGCTATCTATTCCAACGCAAATACCCTCGGCAATATATTTTCCTGCTTCTTCCGTGTCTTTTCTTGTTTGATTTTTTGCGTCATCAATAGCGCCATTAATTATTGAAGTTAAATCGTTTGAAATAACCACTTCTCTACTGTTCATATCGTACTCAAACATCTTGTCAAGTACTTCATCGAAAGCTCCTGATACCCATTCGGCATTTGGTATTTCAGAAAATGTTGCTTCCAAATCTTTTGAAAGAGGGTCTATAACTCTTGTTTTATATTCAGAAACATAGCTATCAATATATTTACTCGGGTCGTTGTCAAACTTCATTTTTTCAAATGGGTCTAAACTATTCCATTCTGACTCCGCTTGACTTATAATCTCGGGTAACTGTTGCAAAAAAGCTTCCTGTATTTTATCAGTTAAAAGAGTTAGTGCTTCTGTTAAGTCTCCATTTGCTTCATTTGCAACTTTGGGCATCATTTCCATAAATTCTTCATATTCTGTACTGCCCTCTTCGATGCCTAAAGCATTAAGTGTTTCTTTTAATTTATCTATGTTTCCAGTCATTCCGTCTGTAGCTTCACTGACAGCATCTACAGCGGCATCGTAATTATCTTTTAACGACTGAAAGTAAGCTGAACTTTGCTCGTTTTTATACTCCATGGTGTCAATATCAATAAAGCTCATAAGGTCAATATTTCTATTAGCCATTTCAGTCTCAAAATCATCAACCGCATTTGTTGTGTCTTGAAAAGCTCCACTAACTTCCGCCAGTCGGTCAATAATTGCATTTTTCCGCGCTATGTCCTCGGGGTCAGTACTATTTTTAATACTGTCGTATTCTTCTTGCAGTTTTTGCATTTCCTCATTTATATTTGAAATTCCGCCTACTACTGTAGCCCTAAACTGGCTAACATCGTAGCCCATAGCTTCCAAATATTTGGTCAGTATGCTATTTTCTCCAAGTGAAGCTAGAATACTTTCTTCAAGTGCCGATATCGCACTCTCAAATTCTGTTGACATGCTTCCAAAAGCTTCATTTATTCTCTGCACACCGTTTTCAACAGATATTGCGCCTGTGTCCATAGCACCTTGAATTGAGGTTATTTTGTCATATGTGTTTTGTATATTTTTCTGCGCTGTTTCCAGTTCTGCCGAGTTGGTACTTATGCTTTTAAAACCGTCAGCTATAGAGGACATTTTGTTTTTGAAAAGCGTTTCCGTTTCTTCTAAACTCATACCCCCGGGCGTTGTTAATGCGTTTTTAATAGCATTTCCGACGTTTTCAGCGTGTATGTCATTAAGTGCATCGTTTATACCTTTAACAGCCGCTACAACGCCAGTAATAGCCGCTATAGCAACGCCAGCGGGACCGAGTGCAACATACATAGCCGCACCTGCCGCCGCTACTGCCGCTCCAATCTTTGCTATTCCTGCTAAAAGGCTTTCACTTCCCTCGGTTAAGTTCTCAAAGACATTTGAAACAACTTGAAATTCAGCAAATCCTGCAACCGCTGTTATTACTCCCTTTTGTAAGCCTGTAAGATTGTTTCTTATGTTTTCTATTGCCGCATTTAAGCCATTAAAAAATTCGCCGTCTGCAATACCCATTTTAAGAAGTAAAAAGCTGTCGCTTAAAACGCTTACGGCTTTTCCAAGTTTGGGAAATTGTGCGCTAAAAGCAGCTAATGATTTTTCGTTGCCTGCAAGTGCGCTTAATACAAGTTTTGCATTTTTCCCAAAAAGCAGAAATTTTTTAGCAAGGTCAGCTATGCCTTTTGCAAACTTTGTATTTGCTATCGCTTTTAAAAGCTTAGGAACGATTATCAGTGAAGCCACTAACGTTTCAATAGGAGCTACTTTGAATGAAGCGGCAAAGACCTCAAAAGCCGCGCTTATGGCTTTCCATATAGCCTCTGCTATCTTCTTGCCTACTCCTATAAAATCAAGGTCTGCTAAAAACTCACCTATCTTAGTACCAACAAGTGTCCAGTCTACATTATCCAAGAATGTTATGATTGTGTCTAAGATGCCGTGCGCCCAAACATTAATAGTATCAGCAAGCAGGTCAAATTTGAATGTTCTGAAAAATTCATTAACGCCTGCTGCAAGCGACAAGCCAAAATTTTTCCAGTCAAAAGTTTTGCCGAACGAATTAAGGAAATACAATGCTGTGTTTAGTGCTCCTGCAATTGTACGCCCAAGTTCTGCAAAAGTTTCAGGACTGATTAAACCGTTAAGGAATTGAGCAAGACCTCTGCCGAACATTCTCGCTCCCCTGTAGACCTTTTCCCAATCAATGTCCTGCAACATTTCCCTAAGTTTATCACCGATATATTTGCCTAAATCAAACAGGTTATCTATATCGCTTTCAAAGTCAAGTGGTTCAGTTTTCAGCCAGTCACCGCCGTCACCGATATTTCCAAGACCGCCGCCGCCAAGACCGCTTCCGCCGCCCGAACCGCCGCTTGCCGCATCTTCATCAGGAAGCGTTATAAGCTTCAACTCGTCGAAATCTCTTATTCCCTTTTGTATCTTTGCAACGTTCTTAGCTGTCTTGCCTGTCGCATCTTCTATAGCCTCTGCGCCGTAAGACGCATCTTCAAAGTCCTGTGCAACGCCGCCAGAACCCTCCTCATAAGTCCACCCAAAGATTTTACCAAGAGCATTTGATATTGTCTTAGCAAACGCTATAATATGGGTCATAGCTGTATTCAGTGCTTTTACAAGGGGCTTTAACGCATTTATCAGAGTGCCGCCGATTACTGCCGCTAACTGTTCTAAATTCTGCTTTAATATTCTTACTTGATTTGCCCACGTATTTGAAGTTCTGCTGAAATCGGTCTGAGCCGCGCCAGTATTTGCCAGTACGTACTGATACCGCAGCATTGTCTTTTCAGCTTGCGACATAGATTGCACATCTGCGTCTAAGCCTTGTTTTAAAGCCCACTCCTGTAGTGTGGCTTGTGTTAAATCAAGTCCGTAAGTTCTTAACGGTCTTGTCATTCCAGTGAATATCGCCTCTAAGTCCTCTGCGACTACATCTTGTTCAACATTGTAGAATGAAGCCATATCCGCTGTAAGTTTTGTCAAGTTCAATGATACGTCTGCCATAGAGCTTGACAGACCTACATATCCGTTTGTCTGTTGGTTCAGAAACTTGTTTGCACTTTCGATTGAGCTTGTGTCAATGTTCATTGCAGAACATATAGCCTGAAAACGGCTTGCAACCTGTTTCAAGGTCAGCTCTGACATACCGAACTTTTCTATTGAAGTCTCTGCAAACTGCTCAACCTTGTCTTTCATATCGCCAAATGTCACATCGACAACGTTTTGTACCTCGGTCAAGTCACTAGCTATGTCGATTGCATCTCCAAGCTTGCCAAATGCCCTGAATACAAGCCAGTATGTAGCGTACATTTTGCCAAGTGCCGACGCAAGCCCTTTAGTTCCCTTGGTTGCCTTGGCTGTTGACCTCGTGTAAGTGTTAAGGCTTCCTGCAAGGGAATTAGCCGCCCTGCCCGAACTTGAACCCGTCCGCGCTAAATTTGCAAGCGCGTTTGTCATATCTATTATGTTCTTGCTTACCGTCGGCGCGCGTGACAGTGTGGACATCATGTTTTTCAACGCCACTGCAAGCTGTTCAATCCTCGGTATGGCGTTTCCTGCCGCCTTGCCGCCAAGCTTTGCTATTGATGAAACAAGGTTCGTAAGACCTGTCGTGTCAAAATTAAGCGACTGTATTTTGTTAAGTCCCTCAACAAATGCCTGCAAGTCGCGGCTTATACTTGGCAAGTTCTGAACCGCCTGTGTGGCTTTCGCACCGCCAAGACTGCTTATGCTTGTCAAAAGCTTCTGTACGCCGTCAAAGTTAAAGCTGACCGCGCCTATGCCATTTAAGCCGTTTATAAATTCCTGCAAGCTGTAGCTTATACTCGGCAGATTTTGGACTGCCTGTGTTGACATTGTATTGCCAAACTTCGACACGGCTCTCGCGATACTATCAAGATTACTTCCGTCAAAACTTGCCTGACCGATATCCCTTAAACCGTTCGCTAAGTTGCTCATCGCACTTGACGCTGTGTACAGTGAATTTGTGTCTATGTCGGAAAACTTTTCCAAAGATGAAGCAATGCTTGTAAAGTCTGATTTTTTTATTCCGCCTTGCTTAAAATTCTTCACACTGTCGGCAACGCTGTTGATTGCCGAGGACAAGCCATGCAATGATTGACCATTCAGCTTTGACAGTTTCTCGATACTCGTCGTGTCTATCTTTACCGCGCCCTTTAGCTTTGACACACTTGCCGCAAGACTATCTAAAGCCGCCGCCGCTTTTTGAGCATCGGAGGCGATTTTCACTTCAAGATTTGCTATTTCCATTTATGCGTTCACCCCCTTTGCACCAAATTTAAAAAGACAGTAACGCTTTGACACGCTACTGCCCTCTAGCTGATTTGCTTATCTCGTAATTCGCCTGCATAATCCTTAATGTCATAGCAAGCTTTTGATTTTCCATTTCTGCCTTGCGTTCTTCTGAAAGTTCTTTCTTTTCGCTTATCTGCGCGTCCTGTAAGAACGGTTTTTTGACATATTGTGACTTTGCCTTGCGTCCTGCCAAGTTATGTTCAACCGCCGTAGCAACCGCGCTTTCCACATACAAGCCCATTCGCCAAAGTTTTTCATCAATCATCTGCTCTTTTATTTTTTGCGCTTTTAAATGTATTTTGATTATGCGTGGGTTCATATGCCAAAAATCATTGTAGGAAATTCCAAGCGTTAAAGCCTGCGGTAGCCATTCATTTTCCACCATTTCCTTGAATGAGTTGTAATTTATTTCTCTTTTGTCGTCTTCTTCTCGTCCTCTCCAACTTCCGTTTCCGTTCTCTTGCTGAGAGCGCGAAAAAAATCTGAATTTGTCATTTGTTCGTTCATTACCTTAACTATGTCTTCATATGTGCCGCCGTTTATTATATGGTTTTGGAGTTCTATTCCTGCGCTTACCTTGTCAAGTCCGCTACACGCCATAAAATATGCCCTCACAACCGACATATGTTTGCTGTTTATTTCCTGTGTTGTTATTCCTGCGTCCTCAAAGTCGCACATCATATTAAAATCAAATTCCGCCGCCTTGTATTCCTTGTTATTAACTTTTAAAGTTTTCATATTTTTTACCTTTCCCTTCCTTATTTAAAAGGAAAGGGGCAGTCCGTAGACCGCCCCAATCTTTCATTGATAATCGCTCTCATCTGAATTGTAAGAGCTTGTTTCGAGTTCGGGCTGTACTTCTGTGGCTGTTTTTCTTCTTCGGCTACTCGGTACAGCCTTTTCAGTATTAAGCGAGTAGCCCATTATCCCCCCATTACGGGATTGTCGCTAGGGTCTACTTTTGCCGCATAACCCACGTAGTCAGAAATCGTCATATTCATTTCGACTACCAAAAGCTCATTCTGATTAAATTCGGGCTGTGGTATGATTGAGGGCGGTTCTGCAATAGCCCAAAATGATTTTTTAAGCCCAGGTATGATTGTTTGGAACCATAAAGCCTCGGTTTCACTTTTGCCATTAAACGCCGATATCACAGCTTCCCACTCTGCAATCGTTTCATCAGTAACATTGACAGTTACAGGGAATGAACCGCCTGTATCTGCACGTCCTTTGATGTTTCTTGTAAATAAATCTTCCAACGCACTAGCGTCAATAACTTCATCTTCAATGGTAATACCGCCTATTGCATTAATTCTGTCAAGCAAAGTCATTGATGACGGTGCAGAACCTTTTCTGTCAGTTCCGCCCATACCATATGAAAAGGTAACGCCGTTGGTTGATACTCCTGCTACAGCCATAGCAAATTCCTCCTTTTTAAAATTACTCAAAAAAAATAAGAGCTTTACGCTCCATTACTTTTGTTGCTTATAATTTGTCATCATATCCTATAACGCGTTGAAAACGCGCCACGCATTTATGCTCATCTTCCGTACTCTCAAAACTCGGCATTTCGTTTGACTGGAAACGCATTGTTTTCATTATTCTTACGACTTCTTTCATCACTTCACGCGCATTGTTGTCGCTCTTGTTGTCCGTAACTTCAATCTGAAAAGCAAACAAACCGCCGTTTATCGTCTGTCCCTCTAAGTCCTGTCCGCGCTCTGACGCAGGCAAGGTTTGTATGTACACAAACGGAAATTTAATGTCGCTGTTTGACCGCGCCGCTGTGCTGAAATTGTCGTCTGTCATATTGTACTTTTTCTTGACCGTCGGCGAAAACTCACTTAAAATCCTGCTGTAAACTGTTGAGGGTATTAGAAAAATCCAGTCTGTTGTCATTACGCAAATACCTCCCTCGCAATCCTGTACACATCATCTGCAATCTTTAGCTGTGCTTTGTACACTGGCATTGTGGCTTTTACGCCGTGAGTTAAGACTAAATTTCCACCCTCGTCATAATAGCCCCACACTTGCTTAACGCCGTTGCCCTTGCCATACGAACCTATCACAAAACCAAATTCCTGACCTTGTGGGTGCGGACTTGTGCCTGCTGCGCCGTTGTAATAAATTCCTGCCCCGAACTCTATAAAGAGTATCGACATTCCCGATGTAATCAAGATTGCCTCTGTGTAGTCGTCAAAAGTATGCAGCTTAATGTAAGTGTTATGCTCTGTGTCCGCGCCGCTCTCAACGCCTTTTGCGTCATAAGTAAATCCTGCCTGTGCAATGTTCGTGTCAATCACAGGTATGCCGACTTCTGCCAATCTTCTGGCAAACTCGGCGTTTTTGTCCGTTATCTGCTGTTTAAACTCCTTAATCCCCTTAATGAGCTTGTCAAGTTCCTTGCTTGACAGGTTTGCCGTAAGTGTTTTATTCATTTATGCTACCTCAAAGAATGTTAAGCTCTTGGAAAGTTTTGAATATCTTGGGCGACTGTATCGCAAGCCAGTCAATTAATTCTTCGTTCTCGGCATAACCGCTTTCGCCCCTAAGACCGCTCTCGCCAAAATACGCGTGGAATATTTCGTATCGTGCTGTTTTCTTTATGTATTCATCAAAATTATCAACCCTCATAACATCATCTTTTGTAAATTCAAAATCACTTAACACAATTTGTTTTGAATACAACTCGCAAAGTCCGTCACATTCTTTCAGTTTTGGGTTTTCATCTTCGGACTGCACCACTACCTCATATTCCGTTCCAAGAATGCTTACCTTTGATTGCATAAAATCCTCCGTTTCATATGTCACTTGTTTACCGACTTCAATATAACTTTTGTAAAATTAAGACTGTCCGCGACACGCACAACCTTGTAATCCGCAGAAGTGAACAACGGAGCTTTTGTCCAAACCTTACCGCCTTTGCCGTCGTCCACTTCAACTTCTTCTCCGTCGTATTCGTAAATGACAGGGCTGTTTACCCATATGTACGCGCCCTCGACAATCGGGTATGCGCCAAGTGAATATAGTGCTATCGCGCTGAAATCCGCCGTTGACAACCCGTACTCCCTAGCCTCTGCCTCGCCGCCGCTCATACTAAGGTTAGCCCTCATTTCCTGCGGCGTGCTGTAGACAGGCTCTTTCTCGCCTGTAGGTATCGGGTAACGGTTGCCTTCTTCATCTTCGTAAAAGTCCATAATGTCCGACTGTGACAGGTACAGCGAATATAGCATTTTTGTTTGGTTTCTTCTGACTGTCCGCATTAGTCCTTAACCTCGTTACTGTCGTGGCAAAAGCTTTCTATAACTAAATCGTTATCCTCTATGCAGAGACTTCCGTTTTCATCTAATTTTTGCTTTTTTCCACTCCACTTAATGCTTACTTTGCCTTCGGCGACTTCTCCATGAAAATCCAATAATATACATCTTATTTCTTCGCCGTCTAAAAAGACTTCCGCTCTTTTGCCGTCGCTTTCAATCCTTATCTTGGGGTGATACATAATCAGTCCTCCTTAACCTCGGGAAGTCCTGCTATTGATGTAAGCAAGGAAAGTATTCCTGCAAGCAAAGACGCGCTTCCAACCATAAGCCAGTTGACATCTCCCATTACAGCAGATGTTCCTATCGTGGCAATCGCCGTCTGCGCGACTGTTTTCACCATTCTCACAAGGCTTGCGTGCCACCATTTCTTTGTAAAAACATTAGTCTTTTCGCTCATTCTCCGATACCTCCTTTTCAAGCATATCAATACGCAAATGCGCTTTTTCTGCCTTTGCGTCCACCAGCGCAAGCTTTTCATTCAAGTGCTGTATATCTTTCTTTGTTTCGCTCATTGTTTCTTTTATGTCCGCTACATTCCTGCCTATCGCGTCCAGTTTCATATTCGTTTCTGTCCGTTCTACCGTTCTTTGCTCAATCTCCTTTTTGGAAGATTGTTTGTAGTTTCTCACGACAGAAAAAATCGCAAAACACGCCGATAACGCGCTGATTATAGCTACAATGTCCGAACCTGACATAAATGACACCACCTTTCCGCACAATTCAATCTGCGTCTGCCCTCCACCGCCTGTTGACGCAACCCTGTAATCTAAGCCTGTCGGTTAGTGACAGACTTAAACCGCGCACAATCTTCTTTTGATTGTACTAGCCTTCAAGTGTCGCTTTTGTAAAGTCAAGCTCAACAATCGTTTCTTCGCCCGATGTAAACTTAAACTTCTTGTTTTCATCAATGCAAAGTACCCAGAATAACTCATCTTCGGTTGCCTTTTGTGTAGTGTTCTTTTGCTCATTATTGATAAAAAATGTAAACTGTTTTCCTAAGTATCTGCTATCAATGTTCATTGCAAAGAAGTGTCCTTCGTGTGGCTCTTTGGGAAGTTCATTCCAATCCTCAACCTTTTTGAAAGTACCTGTTACAGTTCCGCTTGTGCCTTTCCATTTAATCTCAACATCATCTTTGAATAAGTCGGACACGCTCTTGTTACCGTAGCTTGTAATCTTGTCGTTTTGGCTCATAACGGCTATCTTGTTTGCACCTGTTTCTGCACTTGCCTCAATTACCGATACTAAGCCCTGCGCCTCCAAAACGCTTATTACCTCGTTTATCTTTGCGACTATCGTAGGTAAATCTGTTTCGTCGTGTTTAAGCTTTGCTATCGTCTTATCTTCAAGCGCAATCCAGTCACCGTTTGCCCTCATATAACGCTTGTTCTTTGGCGTTTTAGGTACATCAGGTATGCCGTTGGGATTATCCTCGTCACCGCCATTGACGGCTTCCCAATCCTCGCCGTTTGTGGTGTATTCAAGACCGTTTTCGCCTTTTCTAATCTGTGCAATCGTGTTTTCTCCGCTCGGCGTTTTCACATAATCCAGTCCAAGTGGTTTTTCTTCTTCGGGCTCTTCAGGCTCAATCTGTCCGCTTTCAGTAATCGCCACATTCGCCCAAGGCGTGGCTACTGTGTTTCCACTAAGCACTCTAAACTCAATCTGTGTCTTGTCCTGCAAAAACTCATTCGGGATAAGGCAGGCGTTTTCTACAAGGTCAACGCGCCTTTTCATTCTGTTTTTGAAAAACTCTACAGCTTTCTGTCCCTCAAGTGCCGAAAAATCTTCGTCAAATTCAAAGTGCAAGCCAAAGAAATTGACCGAACCGCTTATGAGTTTGGTCTTATCTCCTGCTGACCGTTCGATTGACATATTTTTTACCGCAAATTCTAAATATTTCAATGTTATCTCCTCCAAGTTTCGGGCTTGTTAAAAGTTACATTTAAAAGAAGTTGACATAATTAGGCAAATCCCTCAACAGCTCTGGTGAAATCCACGCGCTTTTGTATGTCCTCGATACGCTGTTCTCACTGTGGGATAGCTGACCTTCCGCGCCGACTTTGGCAAAGACCTCATCACACGCCATAGCCATTGAGTTTATGTACCGCCTCATTATCTTCACTCTCTTATCTTCCGTATAGTTTGAGGGGAATGTAGATGTATTGAAAAAGTATTCCACAACAAAATGGACTATTGAAGCAGGGATTTTTTCAATCAGCTCTCCGCCGTCTGCCGTTTCATTCCAGTATTCGGTTGCCATTTCTCCTACTTCCTGTATCAGTTCTTCCATACCCCTCACCGCCTCTTACAAGTTGAATATTTGATATAGTATCTTCTTTAGCTCGTCGCCTGTTTTTTCGTAAGCATTTTCCACGCCGTTTTCAGACGCTAATCTCTGCAAGTCCGCTTTCTTCATAAGGCTTATCTCTGACCTGCTGTATTGCTTTGTGTTCGTTTCCTCATAGGCTGTACTGTCGCTTTCTACAGAAAAAGGCAAGGGAGTTTCTTTCTCCCCTGCCTGTTCGGGTACTTCTTGCCCTGCGCTATAGTAAACGCCGTTATACTTGACCGTATGACCGTACTTCATAAGGCACACCCCCTTATTTTACCTTTATGACATAAACGCTATCCATTCCCTCGAATGACGGGAGTACAATCTGCGACGCTGTTGTCGTTACGGTAAATGAGGGCTTGTACTCATTCTGAATAGCAACGGCTATACCGCTGTCAAGCACTGTAATGTCAACTGGTGCCTGCGGAATGTCCATAAAGTTGCCAAGCGTCGTAAGTTCTTCGGGTGTCGTGCCTCTCCAAGTGTTGCCGAGTGTGCCGCTTCCAAGAATTGTCACATAATCATCAGGGTAAAACTTCTGCTGATTGCCGTCGTAGTCGGTAAACATCTTATCGTACAAAATCCACTCAAGCCCTAATTTACGCCTCAAAACTTCCTGTACGGTACTTTCATCAATAAAGTTAATTGTCTGCCCTGTGATTGAAATAAGAGCGTTCTTGACCTGCTCGTTTTCAAGCAATAAGTCAAATGTTACGCTGTTACTGATAATCGTTGTCGGGCTTACGCCGATACTTGAGAGGTACTGCGTTCCTTTTCTAATGTCGTTGAGCGGTTTTGCTGTTTCAGGTTTATCCCACTTATCATTAGAGCCGTCAATAGACATATAATTTGTTTCTGCCCATTTGCCGCCCTCGTCATAGTCATATGTGTACATCATATTGTCCGCAAGCCCTATCTTAATTTGTGGCTTTCCGCCCCTAGGGGCGATAAGCTGTGAACGCAACCACTCCGCTGTAATTTCCGCGCCGTCTAAAAGGTTGTTGACATCATCATAAAGGCTATCAACTACAGGCTGTAAGAACGGGTCATCTTTGTCCTTAACCCTAGCAAGCTCTATCATATCCTGCTCTTTTACAACCATACTCTCTCTGAAAAACGGCATTTCCTCCTGCGTCATCTGCGCCTGTCCTCTAGGTCTTACCGTAGGAAGCGCGTCAAAATTTGAGGGCTTTAATGCAACGCCAAGCCCCTTATGCGTTTTCAGCCATTTAAGGTCTATTCCCATTTTCTTCTTGTTTGGGAAGTAAGCCTCAAGCATAAACGGTATGCGGTTGCTCGCCGCCTCTGTCCTGTACGCCGCAATCGCACGCGTGTTAAATACTTCATTTAATAGCATAATTTCTCATTCCTTTCTGCTTTTCGGCAATAAAAAAAAGACCAAGAAATGCGTATGCAAATCTTAATCCCTGTTTATTTGCTGTTTAATGTTGCGCCCTTAAAGTTAAGGGTAATTATCTCTTTGTCGCTGTCTTTTATCTTTACGGTTGTGTTTTTATCGGATATTCTGATAATCCACTCCGTTTCTTCGGCTGTCTTAGCCTCGTCGCCGTTTTTCTCAATGGTTATCTGCTTGTTTTCGTATTCCTTGCCAAGCTTAAACGGGAAATAATTTCCGCTCTGCTCACTTGGATTGTTGGGATTAAACCACTGGTAATTATCAACATACTTTAATGTGCCTGTTACCGCTCCACTTGCGGATATTCTCACATCTTTTTCTATGAAGTCCTCAACGGTCTTATCGCCTATGTCCTGAATTGCCGTCGGTATGCTTATGATATCAGGACTGATTATTCCCCCGACGGCTCTTCCTCAAACTCAATCCTTGGCAATTTTGTCTTTAAAGCTTCCACATCTGAATACATAGTTTCATATGTTCCCTCTGTAATGCTTTCCTTAATCCTTTTAAGATTAACATAAGCCTTTTTAAGCACCGTTCCCTGTGGTCTGTCCTTGTAAACATCTGAAAGCAAAATGCCAAATGGTTCTGCACCGCTGTCATCTACTGTACCGTTTTTCTTAATAAGCGTTCCTGCCTTAACAACATCACTGTCTGAAAAAGCCTCATCATCAAGCGTTATAGGAACACCCTCATAAGGCGGTCTGTTTAAAATCTCAACGCCCGTTCCAAAAGTCGCGTTTTTTACTGCCATATTCCCTGTTACTGACATAATTTTCTACCTCCTGTAATGGTCTAATATTTTTTGGTCTGCCACTGCCGCCCTCTTTGCAGACGCAACCGCCATTTCGTTAGCAAAGTTACTTTCGTTTCCTGCTCCTGTGCCTCCGCTCGGATTTTGCGTCGCGGCAAGTTTCTGTTTCTCATAGTCGGCTACTGCCGTAGTTTCTTTTTCGGAAATAATCTGACCGAGTAATACAGCATTATATTGTCCGTCATCTTTGATAACCTGTTTTGCCTGCTCTGCGGAAATTTTGTAGTTTTCCATAGCTTCTTCTCGCATTGTCCGAATAATGTCTTTCTTTTCAAACTCTGCAATTTTGCTGTTTGCCGTTTCCAAGGCTTTTGTAAGCTTATCCATTTCAGAAAGCTTATTGTTTTCGGCTTCCTCAATCTGTGCCTGCAATTCGCCAAGTTTGCCGTTTTCCTCTTTCAACTGGTCAACTTCCGCTTTCAGCTTTTCTGCCTTGTCTTTCTCCGACTTCGTTTCAGCAGATACATTGTCAAGGAACTTCGTTACCTGTTCCTCCGTCGGCTCTGCAATGCCTAAGTCAACGAGTTTCTTTTTTGCCTGTTCTCTTGTCATAATCATTTCCTTTCTTTCCAATCCGCACACTTTCTTAACGACGGTTCGCTCCGCTCTCGGACTGTGCTGTTTTGCGCTCACAGCTTTGCTAAATTTTTTGTATGAAAAAAGCGGCTTGCGATTTTACTCGCTTGCCGCCTTGTTCCCTGTTATTACTGTTTCATTGTCTTTTGTTTGTTCAATAGGCTGTGCCTGCTGTTGTTCTTTTGGGTAAAGAATATTCATTCGCTGTTTGCTCTCAATCGCAACTCTTTCAGGGTCACTAAACAAATCCACTGTCTTAATTGCGATTTTTTCATTAATTCCAGAATTAAGCAAAATCTGTAAAGTTTCCGCTTTTGTCATCATATTGTCAGTTTTTGAATGGTTGATATGAATTTCTACATCACTTGGCAAAAGCGTATATCCTTTGTTTATCCGCAACCTGTTTAAAACAATTTTTATAGTCATATTCTCGGACTTTTTAAGTATAGGCTCGTTTATGGCTGTCCTAAGTCCGCTGTCATAATGTCCGTTACGCAACTGTACAGCATTTCCAGTGTCGCCGCCTGTATTAACTGATTGCCTATTTGCCAATCCAGATATTTCCAAAAACTTTTCATATAAATCGGTAAATACAATTTGACTTTCGGACTGATTTAGCTCCTGCGTCATTATTTCGACATCTGCTTTATTATCGCCGTTATTGCTTTTTACCATAAGCGCGCCCGATTCACGCGCCGCTTCCCATTGATTTTTGTCAAGCTCGCAATTAATAAACTTTACCCACGAGGAAACAAATTGCTCTACCCCGTTTATTCTATCAGACGATAATGTGTTAATTGCGTCAGTTATTGTAATTATTATTTCAATATCCGACAATCGCCTTGAATTGTTTGGGTACTCTATGACGGGTATTGCATTGTTGCCGTTGTCGCCTTGGTTTACTATCTCTTTTCCAGAAATCTCAAACCACTTTGTAGGCGTGTAGCAGAAATATATTTCCTTGCCGTTCTCGTCACGCCTTATCTGGCACGAAAACGCGGGCTTGCCGTTCGTGTAGTAGACAACAAATGTAAACTTCGGATTTTCGGAACTAAGCTCAAATTCGCTCTCGTCAAGCAAACCGCCCATTCCCTCATCATTTCCGATAAACCTGTAAGCCGTTCCGCATATGCTGCGCCAACGGCATATGTCAATGTCGCACTCCTGTTTGCTCTCCGCGTCCATAATCGCGTTAAGCTCGGATATTTCCTGCGCTTTCTTGTCGTCTGTGCCTCTAAGGACATACTGTATCGGCTCGGCGCATATGTCCGCCGTCTTGCGCTCCACAAGCTCATATGCAAGGTTTACGACTATCTTATTGTTCACTTCGGGGCGGTTTGCCTTGCGCCTGTAAAGTATCGGCTGGTCGCCTCTATAGTACCTGTCAAGGTAGTCAATCTCGGCGGCATTTTGTAAGTGTATCGGTAAAGCCTTGTTCAGCTCGTCAACAATATTAAATTTTGTTATGCTTCTCGCGTTCGTGTATATGACGCGTCTGCCAAAACTGCAATCACAGATTGCCGAAAACGGTCTGACATTTTTCCCGTAATATCTCATTGCTCCACCGCCTATACGAATAAAACTCCACTGCTTGACGCTCTTAATGGCAACGGCTTAATCTCTGTTTCGCCTGTGTCTATGTGGTAAATCACACGCTTTCTGCAATTCCTACAGCGCGTTATGCAATCTATTGTTGATTTACCGTCATATTTACCTGTCTTGTGTCCACACTGTGGACAGTATATTGTTTTGGGTTTCATAAGCCCTGCCCTCTTTTCTGCAAAACAAAAAGGCACTGCCGTTTTATTAGCAATGCCTTTTTTGAAAGTAATTAGGAGATTATAAAAAAATGAAATTTTATCTTACGTTTTTCTATTATTATAATAACTCAAATTCGCCGAACATATCGAACAACTTTTCATTTTTCCATAAATCTGTTAAAAGCCATTCTGATACTGTCCTCTGTATTGTTGCCGCCTATACGGTCTGCAACCTTATTCCAAGATAAGCCCTCTATAAGCCGCAAATTGATAATGCGCCTCATTCTGCTGTCATCAATGCTTGCAATAAATTCCTCGACTTCATTTGTTTTTTTCAGTAAATCAAATTCAAGTATTTCAAGTGTGGATTTGCGCTGATTAAGCAAAAGCTTTTTAATCATAAGGTCTGATTTTTTCTTTTCGTATTCCTTAGTCGGAACACCCTCAATTTTAAAACCTTGCGTACCGCCAAAACCACCATACACCTTATCTATAACTGTACTGCCTTTTTCGATTTGCTTTATTCGTGCTTCAATATTTTTTATGGTATTTTCCAGCTTTTCAATTTTAATCCGCGTTTCTTTTGTTTCTTCCAGTAGGTCTGCATATTGTATAAGTACCTCTTTTTTAATAGCCATAATATCCATAACCCCCTGTCCTGAATGGATTGGCGATTGCTTCTACTCGGTTTAAAGTTTCTTCATCATTCATTGCCATAAGCGTAATCGCGTCTGCGCTGTCATCGTGCGGATTTTTGCCTTCTGACGTAATCATATGTAGCTCATTCATAGCATTGTTGTACATTTCATTCCTTCTGAAACGCTTAATTCCGTTTTCTTCATCTTCCTGCGCTGTAGGCACATATCGGCTTTCCATAAGAAAATAATAATTGTCTTTAACATAGTCTGAATATGCCTTAATGCGCTCCATTTTGTCCATTTTAGTTGAAGCGCTAAATGTTGTTATCTTGCAATGATTATAACCGCGCTTTTCAAGCTCTTTTCTAAGGTTATCCGCATACAATCCGCCGCCTGAATTTTTTTCTATCTTCAATTCTGTAATATCATTCCTTATAATGGCGTCCACTACAAGCGGTATGGTTATGTTTTGAGTGCCTTTCTTAAATACCCAGTCGATAATAGTCTTTTTACCGCTTTCCTTATGCTCCAATCTTACTGGCATTGATAAGCTGTCCGCGCCGCCAAACGCAGGGTCACATAATGCCGTAACAATCCAAGTACTATCATCAATAAGTCCGTCTGAATATTTAAGTTCTTCCTGCGGAAACAGCAATCCCTCACGCACATAGGGGCTTTGCTGATATTTAGCCATCCATTCTGCATTTGCAAGCCGTTCCCTCATATCCCTGTAGTGTTCAGTGCTAAAGCCATTTACCTCATAATCAAAGTTGCTTTCGTCATTTTCGTTTAATGCAGGTATTCTTCTGAAAACATAACGCTCATCACGCTCATACTGAATACTAATCCTTTGAAGTGGGTCTAAAACATTCCATAATGTTCCTACCATTAGTTCCTTTGCGCCGTCGATTTTACGGTCAACCATTTTGTTAAGATACTCTTGAAATGTATCCTCCATTCGCTGTGGGCTTAAAGAGTGTTGCCTATCTCTTACAAGGTCATCAACATACAAATAGCCGTCGGCAGATACATCTATCGCGCCTGTCCAAGTTCCGTCAATACCTCGACAAGTTATTGTTGCGAACCTCTCGGGGTCTCCAAGAGTGATTGTGAAATAGTCCGCACTCTTGTCTGTAGGAAACGGCTTATCGGCGTATTCAGGGTGGAAATATTTGTATAATTCCTTAAATGTGTATTCTTCCGTTGTAATTATGTTGTTAAGTTCTTTGTAAAAGTCCCTTGCTAAAACGCCTGAATGTCCGCCCATAGCACTATGGCTATTTGGTCTTTTCAGTGCAATCCACGCAAGAAAGAAAATACAGATAGTACTTTTGCCTACACGACTGGGCATCGACAAGCCAAAAAACTTTATGCTTTTACTATCTTCAAGTGCTTGTAAATCGTCAACGACTATTTTCATAGTCTTTCGTCTTGGCAGATAAAAGCGTTTCTTTTGCCGTCGTTTCCGCTCCATAAAGTAAACAAAACTTTCAAATACATCATAACTTTCCGCTTTTAAAAGCTCATAGTACATACTCACAACACCAACTGATTCTTCAATACCGTTGTCCTGTGCTATTTTTTCCATATCCCATACGGTTTTGCCTTGTCCCCTAAATTTTGCAATGTACCGATTTATGTAGTCTTTGGCGTGTGCAGATGTTTCAAGCCCAAAATCTTTGTCTTTTTCAACTTCAAAAGCCAGTTTTGTTATGTAAACTAATGTTCTTATTCGTTCCTCATCAATGCCGTATTTTTGGATTTTATATTCACATTCTGTCCGCGATTGAATTAGTTCTCGACTTGCCATAAGAAAAAGCGCGAACCTCCTTTCATCGTTAAATGAAATAAAGCTCGCACTTTGAGCTGATACATAACCACGCTTCGGTTATGCCGTTAGATTTTTATTCTTCTATTTCAAAATTCTTCTTCTTTTTGCTTTCTTGGCTCTTGTACCTTTTCAGCATTTTACACTGGTTGCAATTATTCCTGTTCTTGCACCACCAACAATCATCATTGTCATAAAAGTACCACCTTGGTGGTTCTGGTCTTGGCTTTCGTTTCGCTTTCCCCATTCACACCACCGTCTTTTTCACCGATATAATTTTTATGCCATTTGCGTCTGTCCTTAACTCCACATCATTTTTCTTTGTAAGCAATTCCGCTATCAGTTCCGCTTTCTCGATGATTAAGAGTTTTATTTCCCTTTGCGTCAATTTGACTGCCCTCCTGTCAATTATCAATGCTTAGAACATAATCCCTTGTAATCTGCCCGTAACGCTCCGTTATCTGCCTCATAACTTCTTCTGCCCACTCTTTCACTTCGGGATTTGCGCCACCGTCTTTGTTTCTTTCCTTAAAGACGTGCGCCCACTCGCATAAGTTAATCTTTGATATAAAGTTGCTTGGAATACTAAGCATATAAAGCCCACGCCTAACATCTTTGTTATCCTTGTATTCTTCCCGTACATACCCGTTTACCGCCTTGACATATGTGCTGCCCTCATATTCAATCTTTTTTGGAATGTCCACTCCCAAAATATCCAGCACCCTGTCTGTGGCAAGTATCTTGTCCTTGTAATAGTCTGAAACTTCGTTCCTGTCAAATGTCGCAAGCCTTGTACTGTTTCGGATAATCCTGTTGTCAAACCGCCTTGCGTGTGCGTCTATGTCGTCTTGCCCTGCCCTGTGAAGTCCTTGCGTCATAATTGATATGTCAATAAACCTTAACAGGGTAATGTGCTTTCTGCCGATTTTAAGCAACTTTGAAAGCAACTCGTCAAATCTGCTGTAGTCATCTGTCAATCCGTTTTGGACATTTCGGCACAAGTCCCTAATCTCGCTGTCAAGTTCGGGTGTCCAAGACCTTTTGCTCATATACATAGCCACAAAAGCGTCGTCAAATCCTGTAATGCTGTTTACTTTTACTTGCATTGTTCGCTCCCGTCAACAAATTTGCTTGCCCATATATCTCTTTTTTCACTGTTTATATAGTCAATCTCAAACTGAATAAACTGTTTTGCTTTTTCCAAGTCCTCTACAATATCGCCTTTTCGCCCTGCCCTAGATATGTATTTGCACGCTGAACCTAAATTAAAGTTTAATCCCCAGTCCCTTATTACATCTTTAGGCTCGTATTTTCTACCGTCGCAATAATGGCTTGGGTGTGATATTGCATTATGTTCTTTTTCCATTTCCTCAATCCTCCAAAACCTCTTTCAACTTCTCATACTTCTCTATGAACGGCGTTTTTGACATTGCACTATATTTGTTGTGTTTTTTTTATCAGCAAATGGGGAATAGCGGATTTGAACCGCCGTTACCACCTTGAAAGGGTGATGTCCTAACCGATTAGACTAATTCCCCTTGTGCGTTTATCGCTTAGATTATCACATTTTTAAACCGCTACAGTGTCGCTTCCACTAGCCGTTATCATCTAAAAACAGTTTTCAGCGGTCATTGTCATTCTTTGTGAGGTAATCCGCAACGCTCACATCAGCAAGGCGCGACCTTGCAACTTGCGTATGGTTGGAATTGAACCAACGCTCGCCAACACAACCCAATTTACAGGTGGGAAGTCCGCAGACTTTCGCATACGCAACGCCCATTCTAGGGCGTGCAGTTTTTTTAAGGTTCGTATCGTCTTACTGCCAATATACACGCCATTCTTTTATTTTTTGTCCTCAAATGGTAGTCAGACTTAGCACTTCTCCGCAAACAACTTGTACTTCGCCGCCGCTCTGTGCTAATCGGCAATAAGGCATTGAAGCCCTGTCCTGTTCCTGTATAGTGGGACGATACGGGAACTGTGCGCCATACACCATTGCCGTTAATAAATAACGCAGACAGCAAGACTTGAACTTGCACGCCGCTAATTCGCGGTTACTAACTGATTAGCAATCAGCCGCCTTACCTGTTAGGCTTATGTCTGCTTATTTGTTGATTTTTATATGCCGTATGCTCTTAACAAATTCCCTTGGAATAATCACTTTTCCGTCAATATCGGGAATTTGAAAACATTGTGACAGTTTCTTGTATCGCCAACGCTTTGAGCAGCCCGTTGGCGTTAAGTATGTGTCTTTTGTGCCGTCTAAATAAACTACTTCTACCATAAATCATATTCTCCTGTTTATCCACCATTTGCCAGCCTTGTGTTGAACCCATAGCCAAGTGCAATCGCGCTAAAACATTTGCCAAGGATTTTGTAAAACTTTATCCTTTGAACCTTAATATTTTAACTTTGAGCCATTTAAACTTTAATCTTTGAGCTTTAAGGCTTGAATTTTAAGCTTTAAGCTTTACAGCTATACTTTTCAGTATTTCAAACTTCTCTACATAGCCAAATCTATATGGGCGAATACCGCCCCTAATAAAATTCGGACTTAAAGCAAGTTTGCTCTGCATTAATATTTGGAATTTAGTTTAACAGACTAATCCAATTAACCATTTTCGGAAGTTGTTTATTGTTTTACATAAGTCTGACTTCCGCAAAGACTTATGGATTGCCGTTTAGGGTTTTCGGCAAACAGTGGATATTTCTTTTATTTTATTTCAAATAATCTATCAAGCCATTCCATAGCTATTTCATTGGCTCTTTCTATTGTCATTTTTGGTGCGGCGTAATGCAACATCACAGCAAGGCTTGACTGCCATACATAATATATTTCACCCTTTATATTCCTTGTTTTCTGCATTTCCTCTTTCATAATTTTGAAGGCAAACACAAACGGATTTTTTAAATCCTCTGTTTTTAATGTTATCTGTGTTTTTTCTGGTTCTTCTGGATCGCAATCCTCGCAATGACGCACCATTTCAAAATGTCTCGGTAGGCAGCATTCACACTGAATCGGATATCGAAAATATTTTCTAATTAGTGGAATATTTTCTTTTCCACAGCAATCGCAAGTTCCAATTTTCATTTCTTTCATATTCTACCTCAATACTCAATATCAATCTGCGTTAATGCGTTGCTACAGCTTAATGCACTGTCAACCTCCGACATAAAATCAGAAATTGTCTTTTCCAGTTCGTCAATCTTGCTAAGAATGTCAAGCGGATTGAGCAATTCATACTGGTTTGCCTTAATAAAGTCCTCTTTTGCCTTTTTAATGTCGTCAGTGTTTGTCTTTATCTCTTTACTGCCGTAGATAGCCTCTATGTACTTGTCTGCCCTGTCGTCAAGCTTTTCGCCGTTTTCCATTTCAATTTTACGGTTTGCAACGGTATATCTGGCTACCATAGTGTTCATAAGTGCCTTGTCGTACTCTATGCCATGGTTTTTCATCTCTATAGCTTCCGCAACCGTATATTCCGTATCCGCGATTTTTACCTTTGTTACGGCATTTGAAAGTACCACCGCCCTTTTAATGGCTTTCCTGCGCTTGATTAAGTCCGTAGCTTTGTCATAACCACCCTGAATAATCTTCACATACTCGTCAATGCTAACGCCACTGATTTTGTCGTTTGAATGTTTGTTCGCCACACAGTAAACGCCCTCGCCGATTGTTTTCTGTATGCGCTCATCAAGTAATTTCAGTTCCGCTAATGCCTTGTGTACAGTCATTGTTTCTGTTACCATTTTTTCTAATCCTCCTAAGTTTTGATTTTTATTTATAAACGGTCAAGACCGCTCATATTCTTTCAGTTTGCTTTCCGTCTGTTCTTTGCGCTTGTTGTTGCTATAAAGCCTGTTGTCCTTACACCAACCGCAGCTGCCATTGTTGCAACAAGTCCTGTCTATCGCCTTACTGCCCCTGTACGGTTTTCTGTGTTCTTTTTTGTGTTCTATTGCTTTGTCAAGGCTCATCTTTTTAACCCCTTAAACACATAAATTTTCTTTATTCTAGCCATTTATTATCCAACTCATAAAAACCAAACACGCAGACACAAATTAATATAATCCAAAAGAACCAAAATAAAATCTCTCCGCCGTTAATCTGCAAACAATCAATGGTCTTATCAATGTCCGTATTGTTATAAAATTTTGCGTTTGAGATAGTCCCATTTCTTAAATCCGCAAATATTGTCCCTGTGAATTTAGTATCTGTGCCATAATATTTATATCTAATACGGCTTGTTTCCTTAACGGTATCAATGTATTTTGCGTATGACGGTACATCAATTTTACCACTGTCGAAATCCACGCCACAGAACCTAATATTTTTGCATTTCATATCGTCACTGCTAACATAATCCCATTCCCAATATGTTTCTGTCGTATAATATGTTACCTTTTTACCGTTTACGGTTTTTGTGTGTTCAACTTTTCTTGTATGCTCGGTATATTTTTCCTTTACCTTTTTGACATACATATATTCCCCGTCAATTTCAGGGTATGTGACTGTATCAACAGCCTCTAAATCGCCATATACAAAAGCATTGCCGATATTAGTGTCCATACTGTATTGGAACAATTCTTTGTCATTTTCTATCTTAACAGCTTTGTTGTATATCTCGTTTTGGTCTGCCTGATGTTCTGAAATCTTTCCTGAAATCAAAACGCCAATTACCAACATTACGGCTATAATAGAAATGCTTGCCAATATCTCCCTGATTGTAATTGTAAAACTGCCAAAATCAAATTCTTTTCTTTTACAACTGTATCTGCCCATACATTATTCTCCGAACAAATCTTGTGGCGCGTCCGCAGGTGCATTGTAGTCAAGATATGTATAATTTTGTGTTTCATAGCCAAGCATATCTAAAAATATTCTTGTTGGAAATTTTCTAATGTACCTGTTGTATTCTTTAATCTGCTTATTGTAATTGCTCCTGTATTCTGCTATTAAATTTTCAGTAATTGAAAGTTCATTCATAAGCTGTTTGTAATTTTCATCTGACTTCAATTCAGGATATGCCTCTGACACTGCCGTAATTGCCATTGCAACATTTTCAACATCGCCAGTCGTGCCTCTGCCGTCTACTATAGCCGTCAATGTTTCAGCCTCGTGTTTATCATACTGCTTGACGCAATCAGCAAGATTATAAACCAAATCAACCCGTCTTTTTTCTTGGACTTTAATATCCGACTGTGCCGTATTTACCTGTTCTTCCAACACAAAAGCTTTATTCTGTGAACTTTGCACACCAAATACACAAAGTAGAATAACGGCGACAATGCCTGCTCCAATAATTAACACCAACTTTAAATCCAATTTTTTACTCATATTTGCCTCCTAATCATTTTCCCTACCGTTCCAATCCTCGCAACAATGGTCTTCTATTTCTATCCAGTCACCGCAATACTCGCTTTCGCCATTAGCACATATATAGTCGTCCAAACCGTTTTTCATAGCGTATTTACAGTTTCCGCAACATTTAGTTTTGCACATCTTAATTTTCCTCCCAAATCTTAGGCGTTCCGTCGGCGTTTAGCATTGCCGTTATGCCATACCTGTAATATCCATCATTAAATTCTAAAAAACACACGCCTGTTTCTTTGTCCACAATTATCGAATACCAATCATCAAGCGTATTGTCGTTCAAACATTGCCAACTGCTCTTGTTTTGTTTCTGCGTCTGTCACCACGCTTGAACCACAACCATTTATTGATAAAACAACAAGCGTCGCAAGCAGGACTGATATTATTTTATTTTTCATCTTCATTTCTCTCCGTCTTTTTATCGTTCTCTGCTCTTTTCATTGCCCGGTAATACGCTTCTTCCTGAATTTTTATCTGTTCTTCCCTCTTTTTCAATTCTCTTTTCTTGAGATATGCTTCTCTCTTTTGCCTTCTTTTCAGGATTCTCTTTCTTTCTTCTTCTGCCTTTTCTTCTGCTTTCCTTTTATTTTCGATTATTTTCATGGCTTTTCGGATAACGGAATTATATTTCCCTGTCCCACCGAGAATTTTCTTTGCGATACATATGGAAATTCCGATTTCCAAGCTGAAATTGTCCTCATCGCTGCATATCGCTTTTTCACTCGTTCCGTCCCTAAATGTCACTTGAACAACTTTATTCGGTGAAAGTATCTTAACGTCTTTGATAAAATCCGTATCAAATTCTGATTTTTTGTTATCTTTTATCACAATCGCCGTAGAAGGTATTTCGTAGCACGAACGGAATGGATTGTACTGTGAGTAAAACAAGTCTCCTGATTCCATTCCGCATGGCACTGTTGGCGTGTATCCGAATAAATTCATAATGATATCCTCCTTTAATGTTTTTGCTTTATCAGTTAGATGATATTTTTCTCTGTCACAACTCTAAATCTCCCATATAACATTTCGTCCAAAAGCGTTCCAATCACATCAAGCGTGCGAATGACGTCTTTCTTCTTTTCCGGCAAGTCCGGCCAGTTGACCTCTTCTCCTTTGATTTTCTTAACTTTGTTATTGATGTATTCAATTGAATTTTCTATTTCTTCCTCGGTAAGCTCTGTTCCCTCGCGGCTTGGTGCGTATGGCGTAAAATCGCCGCATTTTTACATTGAGAATAATAAATCAACTCCCAGGAAGAGCGTGGTACTGTACTGGTGTCATAATTTATCTCACCACAATATTGGCAAACATAATATCTTTTCATCTTCACTTCTCCCCTATAATCCGTTTCAAAATGTTTTCCGCAAGCTCATCATCGGGCTTGTCGTGATTTTCGGCAACCGCGCTGCGTATGCTTGCAAGAAACGCCCTGTAAAATGCGCTGTGTTTTGCTAATGCGGACTGCAATACGGCTACTGCCCTTTTAATTTCCTCATCTGTCGGCATTTTCTGACCTCTTTTTTTAATTTTTTCAAAATTTTCAAATCCCCTATTGGTATCAGGGAATGGATTTTTGTTCTTTGGAATTTCTGTATGAATTTACTTAACGATTTTCTGATGTGTTTTATGGTACTATTTCTATTTGAATGGACAAATCCTGCATTTTATTTATTTTTCTAACAATATTCTGTATGTCTGGCTTTTTTGTTTCATTAACGCCTTATATCTTCGCAAGAATCAGATAAAGTCATCATAAGGGTTGATTCTGAAACTATAGAACCGTGCGTAAACGCGTTCAGTTTCGCGTTTTGAATATTAAAAGTAAGTGGGTCTTTTCCTTTTTCCTTGCAATCTTTTAGATATTCGTTAAAAAATCTTTTAAAATCTATACCGAAAGGACTGTACTCATATTTTCTTTTCTTGTAAACCCATTTAAAAAAATTCTTTTGATTTAATGTGTCTGGGGATTCTTCGTGGCATTTTCTACACAGCAAAAATAAATTTGAAGGCTCATCACTTCCTCCTGCTTGACGAGGTATGATATGGCAACGATTATAATTTTTCTTTGCTTGTGGCGTATCATATAAAGCTTTTGGATTATGCAA
Organism: uncultured Phocaeicola sp.; assembly: GCA_947626525.1. Lineage (GTDB taxonomy): Bacteria > Bacteroidota > Bacteroidia > Bacteroidales > Bacteroidaceae > Phocaeicola_A. The sequence continues at coordinate 30,407 of CANQSM010000017.1, forward strand.
TGCCATTTCGTCATAATCTTTATTTTTTAAAACTTCTTCAATGTATCTTTCCCCACAAGCCCAACAACTAGGCTCGCCATAATCGTACACCACAGGAACAGAAGTATTGTCATCAAAATTATCTGGTATTATAGTTCCGTCTGATAAAATTGCTTTATCTTTCCAGTATTCAAAAATTTCTGAATGTTTTGTATTTAAACTTCTTGACATATCATAAACCTCCAATTTGTTTTTTCTTTAATTATACACGAATTTGAGTTGATAGTCAATAAATTTATTTGTTTTTATTGATTTTTTAAATTTTTTTGAGTATAATTTTACAAAAAGGAGGTTGTGTTATGGTAAGTGATAAAATAAAGCAAATTATGAAGTCCAAAGGAGTTAAAGTAGTCCAGTTAGCTCAATATATGGGAGTTAAGCCTCAATCAGTTACAAACAAGTTTGCAAGGGATAGTTGGTCTGTCCAAGATTTAATATCCGTTTTGGATTTTTTGGACTGCCAACTCGCGATTGAAACTAAACCTGATAACAAAATCATTTTGTCTATGAAAGATATAAAAAACTAACGGCTATTCTCTTATGGCTACCTTTACGAAGGTAGTCTTTTTTTATTTTTCAAAAATTTTTGGAAATCAAGTATTGGCAAGGTTTTTTTGGATTTTCGGGAGATTGTGGCACCAACTAGCCCCTGCCTCTGCTTCCCAAGCAGACCCCTAGGACACTTACTCCGCGCCGTCCCCGTTCGGCTGTCGTTCCTGCGTCGGCTCTTTTCCAGTCCGTTCAAATTGTTCTAATTGTTCAAACAATTCACCTAAAACTGTTTAACTATTCGCTAAATAACTAAATTCGCGCATAGTATCTAAGTTGCTAACCCCTTTAAACGCCGTAAAATCAAGGTTTTTAAATTGTCGTATTTTTGGCACAATTCCAAGGCTTTTAAACCGTTGCCATTTGCCAAATTGTGTATCGTTTTCATACAATTTATTCCCCCTCTTTTTCCACCAATCCGCCGCCGCTGTCCTGTGCTAACCGCTGCTGTATGTCCTGCATTGTCAATTCCTGCTGATGTGTGTTTACCGTCGGTATGGGTGCAGTCTCGGTATATCCGTAGTTGGCTTTTAAGGCAAATATACAACCAACACTGTTTTTTTCGGTCGCTCCCCTGTATAATGCTTGCTCGCATTCGGCTAGCCATTTTTTGACCGTGTCACAATGAGTTGTGCTTAATTCCTGCCTATACTCGTCTTTTGGGTGGTTCATTCTCCAACTTGGAAAGTCTTTTATAAGCTCTCCGTTAATGGTATAATATTTATATGCTCTTGTATTATTCTTCTTCCAATCCCAGACAGTATCACGGCTAATATTAATCATTAAACAAAACTCTATGATAGTTGGGGATTTATTATATTTATAACATAGTGATGTGTATAAATCCCAAATACTATCTATATACTCTATATCGCTATAATCTACAGGGTTATTTTTAAAGTAATTAACAGATATATATTTGATTAATCCATTAAACAAATTATTATTGTTCTTAATCTCATCGGGATTATCTAAATCATTTATATAATCATCTGCTAATTCCAGTATTTTATTTATATACACCTCCGCGCCGTCCTGCGTCTGTACTGTGTTCCCTCTCATCTGCTCCGCCTCCCTCCGTCAAAAATTCCCCTGAAAAAAATAAAAAGCCCCTGTATTTTGAACACAAAATTTTTAACATATCCCAAAAATATATTCGGGTGTTATACTCAAAATACAAGCGACTTTTAAATATTTCTAAATCGTTTGCTCTTTTTTCTTCGACAACAAACAAACATTTTTTATTTGTCATCTGAAAACGCTATTTAATTTTGATTTTAATTTACAACAAATTTCTTGACTTGTCAACAATAAATTTTAATTTTCTTGTTATACAGCCAATATAACAAACCATATTGTATATTTACAATTATTATATATATTAAATCCGCGCGCGATGTATAATATATACACATTGTATTTATTATCTATGCCACTACTGTACTGGCTAAACGATAAGTAATGTAAATATATAGTTTAATAGGGGGGGATAATATATATGTTGGAAATTTTAATTTCCAACTATGTTACTTACTAAATTTTAGTTATTTTATTCTTTTAATTTTTAGTTTACTGTAATTCTTATATTTGCTTGTCACTGGTGACAATCCGTAACTTGTCATACATAACAATCCGTTACAGATTGTCACTGGTAACAACTCGTTAAACAACAACTTTTCACCCGTAACAATCCGTTATTTTATTATTTCATATGCCGTTAAATGTCTTGTTGAGGTCTTGGAATGTGTTTTCATAATCTTGATAAATCCAAAGTCTGAAAGCTCTTTCTTAATCCGCTGAACCTTGCTCACGCTCCAGTTTAAATCTTCGGCTATGTCGTTATCAGTGCGATAAAACCATTGTTTTTCCTTTCCTGTATGTCTGTGCTCCAATTCTGTTAGATAACAATAAAACCATTTGGCACTATCTGACATATATTTATAATCCGCCTCAAAGATACATCTTGAAAGCTGTATATAATAACCGTCTTTATATTTCATTTCTGCCACTTCCCCACTTGATTATTTTGGCTCTATGGCATATAATAAACTTGTTCTTGCATATATGCCACATATTTATTAATTGACCGCCTAAACGCTGAAAATACGGGGCGGTCTTTTAGTTTATTTAAGCGTGTTCTGTGCGCCCTCTAAGCGTTCTAAATATTCAAGTACAGATTTATTCACGACCTCGCTAATTGTCAAGCCTTGCGCCCTTATGCGCTCTATAGTGCCCTTTGGGAGTGTCGCCGTTATCTTGTCATACTTTTCTTTTGTATGCTCGTTTTGTTTCCTTATCCGCTTTCTGTATGTTTCTAATAGTTCCTGCTCCGATTTCGCCATTATAAAAACCTCCACTTTTTAATAATATTGCTATAATAATTATACAATATCGTTATTAATATGTCAATAATAGCGCAATATTAGTTATGTTAATATTGTAATAATATAGCTTGTAAATTTAACTGTAAATCTAACCGTTAAACTAACATTAAACAGATTTTTACGGTCTACCGTTGGTCTACCACTGGTATACCGTTGGTTGCCGATTGGTATACCAAAAAATACGGTATCTATAGGGTATCCGCAGGCGGTCTATACGGTATCTATAGGGTATCTGCCTCTGATTTACCGCAAACAAAAAAAGCAACCGCATTTTTTAACGATTGCTTTTTGCTGATTTTAAAATTCGATTACATTTTCATATTCATCGGGATTAAATTCTATTATTTCCCCTGTATAATTTGCCGCCGCTTCTTCTGCTGTTTCACAATCATCAAAATTGCTATAGTCGGCACGCTCTGCGGCTTCAATTGTCAATGGCTCATTAAATGCTTTTTCGTGGATTGGAACGCCGTAGCCCTCATCATCCACAAATACAACCATATTATAACCCAATGTTTCAACAAAATATCTTTTCATATTTTCCACCTTTCTGCCGTCGTCACCTCCGCGGCGGGAAAAATTTATTGAAATGATATAAAAACTTCGCCGTCGCCGTCGTACTCGTCAAAGGCTTTTTGAGCGTCTGCGCCATTGTCAAAAATCGCAAGCGTGTCATAACTTGGCTTCTCGACAAGCTCAATTACTATTGGCGCAAAATCCCACACAGAGCCACATTCGACAAGCTCGCCGTCCTCATCGTATGTGTTTTCCTCGATATAGACATCTGCGACACTGTAGCCGCCGTTAAATTTATCTATTTGAGCCCTGCACCTTTTCAGCTCCTCGCGTGCTGCGTCAAGGCTATCAAATGCCTTGATTAACATAGGCTCATTGTCGCCGTCAAGCTCCAACGTGCAACCTGCGTATATATCCGTAAGGCTTTTTACCTCGCGGCGGTTCATTTTAACTTCAAATCTTACTTCTTTCATATCTTCCACCTTTCCGCCGCCCCTCCGACGGCTTGAAAATTAATTTTTTTGTATCGTCAATGGTTTTCCCTCTTGACAATTATAGTTTAGCATATTTATACTATCTTGTCAATAGCATATTTAAACTTTTTAATCGTTTTTCATTCTGTCTATTTCTTTATCAACGCAATACTGGACAAATGCCGATAATTTCATTCCCTTTATTTTTGCCGCCGTCTGATATTCTTCTTTTTTTCCCTTGGCTGCCATAACTGTTATGCGGTCATATTTTTCTTTTTGGTATTCGTTTACATATTTAAACGCCTCTTTCTTGTCTGTAAATGCCATTTTAAAACCTCCATTCATTTAACACTTTATCAACAAATCTTTTTCTTGCTGTTTTCCATGACGTTTTTTCTTGCATGTATCCGTAGCGCATTTGGTCTATAAATTCTTTAAAATCATTATAAGCATAGTCTATATATCTTTCTTCTTTTAACTTCTTGCGCCCTGTATCTTCTTTTAAATTATATCCTATTTCTGGATTAGTGCAATTAAATGTTTTTATTGCCAAATGTTCAAAATACTTCAAATCATCATATTTACAATATTTTTCTTCTCTAATTCTAACAGGTGTTATTACATATGAAATAAATTTATCGCCGTTTTTATAATCTTCTTGCATTTCTCTTATGTGGCTTTTTCCATATTTCAATAAAACTTTGTGATTTTCTAATCTTCTTTTTATATTTGAAGATGAGCCAATGTAAATTTTATTTTTTCTTATGTTTATTATGGCATACACCCCAGAAAAGTTACAATATTTACATATTCTGAATTGTTCCATTTCTGCCACTTCCCCACTTGATTATTTTGGCTCTATGGCATATAATAAACTTGTTCTTGCATATATGCCACATATTTATTAATTGACCGCCTAAACGCTGAAAATACGGGGCGGTCTTTTAGTTTATTTAAGCGTGTTCTGTGCGCCCTCTAAGCGTTCTAAATATTCAAGTACAGATTTATTCACGACCTCGCTAATTGTCAAGCCTTGCGCCCTTATGCGCTCTATAGTGCCCTTTGGGAGTGTCGCCGTTATCTTGTCATACTTTTCTTTTGTATGCTCGTTTTGTTTCCTTATCCGCTTTCTGTATGTTTCTAATAGTTCCTGCTCCGATTTCGCCATTATAAAAACCTCCACTTTTTAATAATATTGCTATAATAATTATACAATATCGTTATTAATATGTCAATAATAGCGCAATATTAGTTATGTTAATATTGTAATAATATAGCTTGTAAATTTAACTGTAAATCTAACCGTTAAACTAACATTAAACAGATTTTTACGGTCTACCGTTGGTCTACCACTGGTATACCGTTGGTTGCCGATTGGTATACCAAAAAATACGGTATCTATAGGGTATCCGCAGGCGGTCTATACGGTATCTATAGGGTATCTGCCTCTGATTTACCGCAAACAAAAAAAGCAACCGCATTTTTTAACGATTGCTTTTTGCTGATTTTAAAATTCGATTACATTTTCATATTCATCGGGATTAAATTCTATTATTTCCCCTGTATAATTTGCCGCCGCTTCTTCTGCTGTTTCACAATCATCAAAATTGCTATAGTCGGCACGCTCTGCGGCTTCAATTGTCAATGGCTCATTAAATGCTTTTTCGTGGATTGGAACGCCGTAGCCCTCATCATCCACAAATACAACCATATTATAACCCAATGTTTCAACAAAATATCTTTTCATATTTTCCACCTTTCTGCCGTCGTCACCTCCGCGGCGGGAAAAATTTATTGAAATGATATAAAAACTTCGCCGTCGCCGTCGTACTCGTCAAAGGCTTTTTGAGCGTCTGCGCCATTGTCAAAAATCGCAAGCGTGTCATAACTTGGCTTCTCGACAAGCTCAATTACTATTGGCGCAAAATCCCACACAGAGCCACATTCGACAAGCTCGCCGTCCTCATCGTATGTGTTTTCCTCGATATAGACATCTGCGACACTGTAGCCGCCGTTAAATTTATCTATTTGAGCCCTGCACCTTTTCAGCTCCTCGCGTGCTGCGTCAAGGCTATCAAATGCCTTGATTAACATAGGCTCATTGTCGCCGTCAAGCTCCAACGTGCAACCTGCGTATATATCCGTAAGGCTTTTTACCTCGCGGCGGTTCATTTTAACTTCAAATCTTACTTCTTTCATATCTTCCACCTTTCCGCCGCCCCTCCGACGGCTTGAAAATTAATTTTTTTGTATCGTCAATGGTTTTCCCTCTTGACAATTATAGTTTAGCATATTTATACTATCTTGTCAATAGCATATTTAAACTTTTTAATCGTTTTTCATTCTGTCTATTTCTTTATCAACGCAATACTGGACAAATGCCGATAATTTCATTCCCTTTATTTTTGCCGCCGTCTGATATTCTTCTTTTTTTCCCTTGGCTGCCATAACTGTTATGCGGTCATATTTTTCTTTTTGGTATTCGTTTACATATTTAAACGCCTCTTTCTTGTCTGTAAATGCCATTTTAAAACCTCCATTCATTTAACACTTTATCAACAAATCTTTTTCTTGCTGTTTTCCATGACGTTTTTTCTTGCATGTATCCGTAGCGCATTTGGTCTATAAATTCTTTAAAATCATTATAAGCATAGTCTATATATCTTTCTTCTTTTAACTTCTTGCGCCCTGTATCTTCTTTTAAATTATATCCTATTTCTGGATTAGTGCAATTAAATGTTTTTATTGCCAAATGTTCAAAATACTTCAAATCATCATATTTACAATATTTTTCTTCTCTAATTCTAACAGGTGTTATTACATATGAAATAAATTTATCGCCGTTTTTATAATCTTCTTGCATTTCTCTTATGTGGCTTTTTCCATATTTCAATAAAACTTTGTGATTTTCTAATCTTCTTTTTATATTTGAAGATGAGCCAATGTAAATTTTATTTTTTCTTATGTTTATTATGGCATACACCCCAGAAAAGTTACAATATTTACATATTCTGAATTGTTCCATTTCTACCACCTCCATACATATTATAGCATAGTTTAAAAAAGTTGTAAAGTGAAAAATATATTTAAACTTTTTTAAACAAAACTATTGACAGCATATTTAAACTATGTTACTATAATATCAACAAGAAAAACAAAACAACCTGCTTCCAGTGAAGCAGTAACGCCGCGGCGGTTGCGTCAATCAGTCGCGAGGGTGAAAAGTAACGGGGACAGGGGAAAAGAAAATAGGAGGATTTAAAAGATGAAATTAGAAAGATTAAAAAATTATCTCAAAGACAAAATCAATAATAGTTGGTACAAAAACACCGCTATTGACTACGGAATAACAGGGAAATTCCTTACAGCCGAGAAAATCGGGGACGATTTAAAAATCGTATGGGAAGAAATGGGAGAACGGTTTGAAATGGTTGTTGCGTGGTTTGAGGATTACAGCAACGAACAAATTTATAATATTTGGATGGAGGGGTAGAAAATGAAAAACTTAGAAGAAAACAAAAAAAGAGCATTGCAGGCGTACAAAGCCGCAAAAATGGAGTATGCGGCAACAATCACAAAGGACAACACAAAGGGCGATTTTGAAAAATTCAAAGCCTTTGTGGACGCGAAAAAAGCGTGTATGCTGTTAGGCGTGATTATATAGCCGTTGCGGCGGCTCTAAACAGTCCATTAAGCCGCAAGCGTTCCCCCGTTTGGGGGAGGTTGGAAAAATAAAGGATATGGAGGTAAAAAAAAGATATGGCAAGCTATTATATTACATATAACGATTATTTTGGTTTTTGCGTCGTAGAAAATGACGACGGACGGCACAAAATAGTATTTACTGGAAGTATTGAAGAATGTAACGCAAAATGCATTGAACTGAATAGTCACAGATAAACCACCGCCCCACACCGTCAAGCGGTCAGCGCGTGCAAGTCGCGCGTGGGGATTTCCTGAAAATAAATTTTAAAAATGGAGGGTAACAAGATGAAAGAATACACTTTTGAGGAGCTTGGATATTTTGCAGAAAGAGAATGTGAGAAAATCAAAGAATGTCTACAGGGTTATAGTTTTATGAATTTTGATATTTCTTGGAGTAATTGCGCAGGCAATTGCACTTTGGTTGTAAAAACTGACTACGACGACACAGCGAAAAATATTAAAAATTTCTTTTTACATTGTGCTTTAGGTGTGATTTTTGAACTCACAAGAGCATAACAGGCATTTCAAGCGGCGCGGAGGTGCAAGCCCTCCGAATGCCTTTTAAAAATCCTAGCCCCCAAGGGATAAGGGGAGAGAGTAAAGAAGATGACAAACAAGGAATATAAAGAAATGTTAATAAATGACATTCTGAAATGGCAGACGCAAAACAGATTTACAAAAGAAGAATTAAACAAAAAGCCTATAAGGGTACTTGAAATTATTTATGATAATGTTAAATAGTTTTTTTGCCGTTCCCGATACAGTCGGCGCAGGCTCACGACCTAAACGGCAAACTACCGCGAAAAGCGGAAAATTTTAATTTATGGAGGGTTTGAAAAATGAAAAAAATAATTGAATTTTTGCAGGAAAACGGCATAGATTACACCGTTTCAAAATTTGGCAATCCTTATTATTTTGATGACAATTTCAGCGTTGAGGGGTTGCAAGTATCTTTTGATTTTTATTTAGATGACAATGCAAACCAAAAAAAGGCAAAATTTGAAAAATTTATGAAACTTAAAAAATCTTATGAAGTCCGCTCTTTTCGTTTTGGTTGCGGATATACATATAATATTTTTACAGTATTTGACGCGCGGCGGCTCGATGAACACGAAAACGCCATAAAAAAAGCTACTGAAAAATTTTGGCAGGAAGAACACGCGCGGCGGCTTATGGCAGGAAAAGCAATATAATTAATTTTTTTGCCGCGCTGGTGCTTTTGCGTCGGTTCGTTTCCGACGGCGGCAATTCTGCAATAACGCAAACCGCACAGGGGCAGAAAGCCCCTTGTAAACATCTACATCAACATTTTATTTATTAGTCGTGTGGCACGCGTGAAAATGGCTTTTATAGCCTTATTGCGTCGGCGATGTGGCAGCCGTAAAAAGTCCACCTTTTAGCCGCTGGAAGTAATACAGCGGTCAAGGCTCAATGCGTGGCAATGTCTTGTCAAAAAAAATAGTGCCGCCGTCGTGGAGCTTGTGCATCTCCACATAAAAACAGATTGCACACGCCCGCGCCGCGAATGGCGCAAACCGTCCGCACATTGACAACTTAACAGGGGCTAAAAATCCGCCGCGTGTGGCTTGTTTGTCGTGCCTTTTTGTGGTACAATTATAAATAATGCCGTAATGCGTTCAAAATGCGTGTTTAATGCGTTTTAAATGCGTCTTGATGTGCATTTTGTTTAGCGTACATCAAAACAGGATAACCAACGCTATAATTATGCCTAAAATGTGCATAGCTCTAAAACGCATTTAAAAGCCCTTTACAGTGTTTTAGATGTCAAACGCATAAATTACCATTGCGGATATAAAACGCCGTCACAGGGGCTACAGTGACGCGACAGGGGCATATTATGATTGTGTCCATATCGGCGAAAATTTCACCAAAACCCCGAAAAAATGATTTTGAAAAAAAAATGCAAAAAATTGTCAGCTCGGAAAATCGGTTTGTCGGGCTGAAAAATCATAGGGGGGGGGTATTTTTTAGAGATGCAATAGGGGGCGCGCGTCGAAAAAATTTTCAAAAAAATTGTGGTTTCGGGTTTTTGGTTTTGCCAGTCAGGAAATATAGGGTACGGGGGTATCAAAAAGTTTTGCAGTCATACAGACCAAAAAATAGTTAGGAGGATTTTAAAATGATTAAATCAGAAAATGCGGTCAAAACGCCTAGTGAAATTCTACAGGAAATGAGGGAAAAAGAGCAAAAGTCCGACAAACGGCTCAAATATTTTTCGTGGATATTTTTCTTTGTGGGACTGGAGCTTTTATGCGTGCTTATGTACCTTGATGTTTACCCTGCAATAAAGGCGATTGCCTTAGATGTGTATGTTTTTATTGCTGTGAATTGCTTTCACAAGCTAGGTTTAAGAGAGGGCGTTAAGCTTGCGGAAAAATACCATAAAATGGACAATAAACAAAATGAAGAAACGATAGAATATCTAAGAGGGAAAATTGTGGATTTAGCCCAAAAGCAAGTAGAGCAAGAATTAGAGCGGTAAAAAACTACCGCTCTTTTCTATGCAATGCAAAAGACGGTAGATTGTTCCAATTTTTAAGTCAATACCTATCTTTAAAAAATCTGACAGGGGAAAATTCCCCTGTCAGATTTAAGTATCTATTGTTTCTATGCCGCGATATATGTGATTGCAGACAATAAACTGTCTAGCAGGTCAATAATCTCCCTCCCGTTATCTGCCATAAAGTTGCAGAGCCACTCTTCCGTTTCAATAGGCAAATCAATGTTATGCTCAAAACAGATACAGTGGGTAAGCTCGTGGCACAAAACACGCTCACGCATATAGTCAGACAGGTTATCCGCTATCCAAACGGTTTTGACAGAATTATCACTCACGCCTATTGTCCAAGTGCCGTTACTTCTACGCAAATTCGGGCTGTTAGGTCTGCAAAACTCCAAACGCCATATGTGGTTGTTCACCGTAAAAACCATATTATCACCACCTTATAAGAAAAGGGGCTTGCGCCCCTAATCCTATCGTTTTACTGTTTCAGCATTTTGGCAAAATTGTCAAACTTTTGGCTTGCCATTAATCTCTCTGCGCTCGTCATCTTCGGCATAAGCTCTTTGACATCACCGCCGACTACAGTAAGTATTTCCTCTAAGCCTCTCATATTCTCGGCGTTGTCCTCTGCTGTGTTGCCTTTGTGCATTTCTTTCTTTTCCTCATATCCGCGTTTTGCCCTGTCGTATCTCGAATTGTTGTTGCTATTTTCACTTCTTCCACGCTCATAGCCCTCTGAATAGCCTCGCCTGTTTCCGTCATCATAGCCGTCTGAATATCCGCGCGAAGATGAGTTACCGCCGTTACTGCCCGACATACCGCCCGAACGCCCGTTTGAAGATGAGCCGCCGCCGCTCATATTGCCACTGTTGCCCATACCACTGCTGTAGTACATTCTGCCCTGCTCGCGGTCAAAGTCCCTTAATTCTTCAGGAGTGTAGTTATGGTACATTTCTAACGGCATATAATACATAGGTTCTTCATATCCGCGCCTGCCTACATAACTGCCACGCCCTTTAGGTGCATACCTGCCTGTCCTCTTGTAGCGGTAGTTGTCGTAAAACCTGCGCTCCATATCCTCATCATCGCCGTTGTATTGCTCGCGCATTTTCTCCATAACCTTTTTATATTCTTCTTCCTCGGTTTCCTCTTTCTCCATAGCCGATAATATGTATTTGTAATAGCAAGCCTTGACAATCTTTTCTTTAGCCTCGTATAGGTCTTTAAGAATGTCGATTGCCTCACCCATCTCTTTTGTGTCAACATTTTCAGCACCTTTTTCAAATTCAGTGCTTACAATGTCCATTACCTTTTCACAAACCTTTTTTATGGGTTTTGTTTCTTCTTCCAGTTTCATTTCTATTTTGGTTTCCTCGTGCATACTGTTCACCTCCATTTACGCCGTTGGCGCAGTTCCGTTAATGGACTGCAAATTGTTGTTCGGTTGACAATAAGTTTTTCCAAGAAGCCTAAAACTGCCTCCTGTTGAGCTTGTCTGAACAACCGTACTGTATTTTGTCCTTGTCCTTAAAGTTCCTGCCAACATCTGCGTGCCGTTGCATAACAGGAGAGGATAATTTACTCCGCCTGTGCCTATGGTAATAATGACTGGTGCGCCGATAATAGCCTCGTTTGGTATCGCCTGTGCAATAACGATACAATAACGCCCACCATTCTCATAACTTCCTGCTGGTATGTTTACAGTAAGTACGCCGCTTGCGTATGTAACGGACTGGCTTAATATGAGATTAGGGCATAATTTACATATATTTTTGCAAGCCATAATATTTTTCCCTCCTTAAATCAATACAGGGCAGACATTCGCCTACCCTGTAGAATAATCAGCCTTTTAGGCGAGTTTTCTTAAATTAACCGTTGCAAGCACAGCCAAAACCGCAGCCACAGCCGTTGTTATAGTTGTACCCGTAAGAGCCAGTGAACGGATTGCATACCTGATATGCCGCTACAGGGAATGGACGCAGAGTGTTTACAAGGTAAGTATTCTGATTAGCCTGTGACTTCTCCCAACGGAGTGTCTGGTTTTCGTCACGAACCTTCTGTAATTCCTGTGCGCTCATATAGTCAATAATCCTGTCGCCGACCTTATCAATAGCCTGCAATGTCGCGCAATTCTGCGTCGCAAGGTTATAATTGAGCTGCATAAGGTCTTTCTCGTTTGCGCAGCAGCACTGCTGTATCTGGTTTTGAATTGCGTTTGTGTTCATAACGCCCTGTGTCGTGTTCGCCTGAATTGCCTCTCTTGTGTCGCAGCAACACTGGGCAAGCTGCGTCTGTAAAGCGTTAGCGTTCTGCAATGCAACCACATTAGCCGCGTTAGCGTTCTGTAAGTTAGTTACATTCATTGCGTCAAGCATTCTTGCGGTATCGTACTGCTGATTACATATTGTGCTGTTGAGATTAGCAAATCCAACATTTACAGCGTCGGAAATGTTTCCTGTTTCCCTCATCAGGTTTTGGAAATTATTGTCGATACAAGCCTGTTCTCTTGTAAGTGCGCCCTGTGCAGCTGCGCTACTTCCGTTTGAACCGCCGTTTCCAAAACCGCCAAAACCGCCGAACCCGTTCATAAACAGGAATGGCAAGAACATTCCCATACCGCCGCCGCCAAATCCCCAGTTGTCACCAAAAATGAGTGCCAGTATCGCAAGGGCAATCCAGTCGCTGTTCCAACCGCTGTTTCCGCCGCCCATATTCCCATAAGCAGGAGTTACAGGCATTGTGAAAGGTGTAGAATTGTTGAACATAATTTTGTCCTCCTTTAAAAAATCTATTTTCATAAAGAGGAACCGGTTTTTATTGTGCGCACACCTCATTATGTCAACTGTGTTTTTATTAATTAAAACCTAAATATTGTTTTGCATTTTTCTCAAATTCAGAATAGTTTTGTCCTTTTTCTTGGAAAATATTGTTTGCTATTTCCGTCAATCCTGCTGTGTCGTTTTGATTTAACTTTTCCATAACATTCTGCACTATAGGAATACCCATAGCTTTCGGATTATTTTTAATTTGGCTTAAAACCTGTGACGGATTTAGCGTTCTCAATTTCTGCTGATACTGTGCCTGAAACTGTGGATTTTGCATTATTTGTCTAAGCTTCATCATATCCTGTTGGTTCATTCAGTTTCAGCCTCCTTTTTAGCCTTGGAATTTGTCTTTGCCTTTCCAAAAAATTCATCAAGCCTGTTTTGTACGCCGTCTATCTTTGCAGAGATACCCTCTAAAACTTCACCAAATGCCCCGTAAGCGTCGTTTTGACCTTCTGCCGATAAATTGTCCACCTTATTATCTAAATTTAATTGTAGGGGCTTGTATGATGTTGTAGCTATTGTCCCGTTTGAGCTCCACACGCGCCGCTGGATTTCTGTGCCATCGCTCTTGATAAAAATTGCTCCCATAGCGTCCATAGGTACATCATTCGCGGATATGGCGTTAAAGTCATCAACTATACGTCCGTTCAAGCCCTGAAATTGTGGCTGCGCCTGCTGCTGTGACTGCTGTATCTGTGCTATCTGCTGTTGCTGCGCATACCTGTCAATATACGGATTGGGTACTTGTGTCGGTTGGAAATTATAATTGGGGTACATAGGCTGAACCGCCTGCATTGGCTGATTATAGTAACTCGGATAATTTGACATCAGGATTTTCCTCCAAGATTTCTCTTAAAATTCTTTCGATTACGCTAAAAGCGGTAGCCTGACAGCCTATAGGAATAGTCTGCATTTCCTTGTCGGACAGGATTTTGATTTCTATGTCTGTGTTCACGCTTACCGCCTCCTATACCTAAATTTTGGCATAAAAAAAGACGGCTAAACCGTCAACAAACCGTAACAATATTATAACATAACCGTAAAATCTAGCCATTTCCCGTATTTAGCCCTTGCTATATTCGGGGGAGTGATTATAGCTTGGGAAAAATCAGACTAAAATGTAACAAAGCGTATCTCTATGTCATTTCCCGTAATAACAAT
>CANQSM010000018.1 GCA_947626525.1 uncultured Phocaeicola sp.
CCGCTTGAGTCCATTCGTTTGAAGAAAGTGCTTTTGCAAAAGCCCATCATACGGACGCCCGCCCTGGAAAGATTGTCGATAAGCGTTTGGATATGTTTGGGTGCATCCGCCGAGTTTTTCTCGCCGATGAAGTTATTGAGACCGTATCGAGGTAGAGCAAGTGATTCCATCAACCCGATCATCTCCGAAGAATACAGATGGGAGTATTGGTCGCCGGAGACGGTGTTGAATTTTATGGAACGTGGTATTCGGTCCGGGAAATATGATTTGGAGCCGTCCGGAAATTGCAGGTATTTCCCTCGGTCATCGGATTTCGCAAAGTTGTTGCGTATGAATGAACGTGTTCGCCTGACCAGGAAAAGTTTCATCAGTTCATTCCAATCCTCCACTTCCTCACTCTTTTGAAACGCGCCTATTGTACGGATTGGAATATCGCTGTGTTGCATTTGGAACCCTCTTTCTCCGCCGAGAGACTCAATATACCGCTCAGGCCTTATGCCAAGATCCTGATCGTCCGCAATGAAAAGACGAAGTTGGTTTGCTAAGTCAGAATAATGTTTGTTATATGGAGTAGCTGTTAACAGAAGCACTCGACTTGACTGGTGCTCAATAAGGTTCTTTATATTTTGGTAGCGCTTGCCGCCATTGCGGAGATTATGACTTTCGTCCACGATGATAAGGCGGTAGAAACGGGCCTTTTCCACGTCAATAGGTTTCGACATTGATGTTACTTCCGCTTTCAGATCATATTTGACGATGTATTTTCGCCACATCTCTTGAAGATTCGCAGGGCAGATTATGAGAGTTGTCCCGGCAAATGTCGTTTCATAAATTTTGGCAACCGCACATGCTGTGATAGTTTTTCCAAGACCTACCACGTCACCGATCATTGCGCCACGGCGTTTGTCATTGTTAAGGTATCGTGCGACTATCTTGACGGCATTTTGCTGAAAATCGAAAAGTTCGCGTTGGAATATGGGCGAGAGAGTAAATTCTTTTATACCATTGCGCGCTTCCTCGCTAAGATGGTATGCGATTTTGAGATAGACGTAATATGGTGGTATCAATCTCTCGGAAGCCCAGCTTTCATCAATGGCCTTGATGAGTTCATCAGTGATATCCACACAGAAATTATCGTTCCACCTGTCATCAAACCATCGGCTGAGTTTTTCGGCTTGGTCTCTGTCTTGAAATTCTGCGTTAAGCTCGCCCTGCTTGGTGAGTCCTGCATAAGTCAGGTTGCTGCTCCCCATTATGGCCAGTATAGGATTATATCGGTCGTTGGGACGAAATGCGAGGTAGAGCTTTGCGTGTAAGGGTTCCTTTACAGATAATTTGACTATGACTTTGCGTGACTTAAGTTGCGCGCTCAAACGACGTAAAGACCATTCGTCATGCTTGGTGGAAATGCCGATAAGGAGCTGGTCGCGAAAATCCTGAGCAATACGGCGTTTAATTTTTTGCACCAATTCGGCATCAGGAGTATTATCTTCGTTGGAATAAAGCATACGCACCAATTCGGTCGGAGGTTGGTGCATACCAATAAGGAGACGACAAGTGCGATGTTCGTTTGCCCGCCCCTCGAATACAGAATCTCCTTCAAGTCGTTCGACTTGTTCAACCACTTTGTCCCAACCACGAAGATTAAAATAGCCTACGCAGAAGTCAACACGTTTGACACCGTGAGATTCAATTATGTCTGTGAGCCCTTGCTCAAACTTGATTTCTATATTGTCGTATATACGCGCCATCAGTTTTCGCAGCCACTGACCCCCTAATGGCGATTTGATTGATATGGATAAAAGAAAAGCGGGGAGTCATATCGTTACTCGCCCCGCTCTTTCAAAGCCTTTCCACGTGCTCATCATGCCAAGGACGAGCAACAGACCCCACGCTGTATATGCAATACCCCAAACCCATTTCAAACGAATGCTTGAAATGAGCTTGGATAGGTATATACATATCCGTGACGTCTATTGCTGCATTGTCATGTGGCATGTTTTTCAAATTGTGGAAAGTTCTGAAAGAGCCAAAGACAAAGCGTCAATATACGCTTTTCTATAAATATGTCGTCAGACTCCCGCATGCCGTTGTGTAAAACTCTTTTTGAGTCCCACTCCCACGGCGTGGAAATCTGATTGCAAAATTACAAAAAAAATCGGGAGATATACAATCAATTCTCGGATGATTTACTGCTTTTGCTATGAAAAGGCAAAACTCTTAAGAAACTTCGCCGAAACTGCCGGAGTTTTCCCGCTTCTTTCCTATATCTTTATCATCCTTCTATATTTTGTATTTCCACGTCTTTGACTTTTCTGAAAAGTTCAGACGCAAAAACGAAGTTGTTAAGTTTCTCGTCGCTTGAGGTGAAAATGTCAGATTTTGTTCCTTGCCATTCTTTATGCCCGTTGTGGATGAAAAGGATCTCATCTCCTATTCCTATGACAGAGTTCATATCATGTGTGTTGATAATAGTTGTCATGTTGTATTCTGTAGTGATGCCGTGAATTAATTCATCGATGACTAATGATGTTTTGGGGTCTAATCCGGAATTTGGTTCATCGCAGAAAAGGTATTGTGGATTTAAGGCAATGGCACGGGCTATGGCAACCCGTTTTTGCATGCCCCCGCTTATTTCGCCCGGATATTTTTGTTGTGCCTCAATCAGATTGACACGGTCCAGGCAAAATTGAGCACGCTTTATACGGTTGCGCACGGTGTCATTAGAAAACATATCTAAAGGGAACATCACGTTTTCCAGTACTGTCATTGAGTCGAACAGCGCCGCACTTTGGAAAATCATGCCCATCTCGCGGCGTAAGGCAATCTTTTCTTTTTTAGTCATGTTCAGAAAGTTGCGTCCGTCGTATAGAATTTCTCCTTTTTCGGGAGTTAGCAGTCCTACAATACATTTCATTAATACGGTTTTTCCCGAACCGCTTTGTCCAATGATTAGATTTGTGATTCCATTCTGAAAAACGGCGTTAATGTCTTCCAATACATCTTTTTCTTCAAATGATTTACAGAGTGATTTGAGTTCGATCATTTTGTCAAAAGTTGAGTTAAGAATAAATCAGAGAAAAGGATTAGGACGCTGCTGCATACTACAGCATTTGTACTGGCCTTGCCTACCTCAATGGATCCTCCTTCTACAGTATACCCGAAATAAGAGGAGACGCTGGAGATAATAAATGCAAAAAAGAGTGATTTGATGATACCGCACCAGATAAACCACTCTTTGAAAGAGTATTGCAATCCGTACGTTAAATCCTCCTGATTGATTATTTGTCCGAACCAGGCTGTGGCATAAGCTCCGATAATGCCTGCAAAAATGCTGAAAGTGACGAGTACGGGAATCATGGTCACTAAGGCTGTGATTTTGGGCAATATTAGGAAATTTGCCGAATTCACGCCCATGATTTCCAGTGCGTCAATTTGCTGGGTAACCCGCATGGTTCCTAATTCTGATGCAATATTGGAACCTACTTTTCCGGCGAGAATCAAACACATGATGGAAGAGGAGAATTCCAACAGCATGATTTCGCGGGTGGTATATCCTGTTACGAAGCGGGGCATCCAAGGACTTTGGATATTCAGTTTTATCTGAATACAGATAACTGCTCCTATAAAAAAAGATATGAGTAAAACAATGCCGATGGAATTGACTCCCAATTGGGACAATTCTTTTGTATATTGTTTGAAAAACATACGCATCCGTTCGGGACGGGTAAAGGTTTTTCCCATTAGTATCATGTAACTACCTAATGTTTGGAGGGCTTTAAGCATTTTTATTTCTCTTAATTTCTTGCAAAAGTAACTGTTTTATGTTGAAAACCGGATGAATTAAAATAGTTTCTTGTGATAATAACCTTTTTTAAATACAAATGTTGTATTTTTGCCCGTAAATTTTTAGTTTATGACTGAAGAGGTTGATAAAATGGAATCGGGGGCTGCGCAAGAAGAAAGAATGGTGCTTCGCACGGAGAATCTGGTGAAAAAATACGGAAAACGGACGGTAGTAAGTCACGTCTCTTTTGATGTAAAACAGGGGGAGATTGTAGGGCTGTTAGGGCCTAATGGGGCCGGTAAGACCACTTCTTTTTATATGACTACGGGATTGATAGTTCCGAATGAGGGACATATTTATTTGAATGACCTGGACATAACGAAATATCCTGTATATAGGCGTGCTCAGAACGGCATCGGTTACTTGGCACAAGAGGCTTCCGTTTTTCGTAAAATGAGTGTCGAGGATAATATCGCTTCAGTCTTGGAAATGACCAAAACCTCCAAAGAATA
Source organism: uncultured Phocaeicola sp. (assembly GCA_947626525.1). GTDB lineage: Bacteria > Bacteroidota > Bacteroidia > Bacteroidales > Bacteroidaceae > Phocaeicola_A. The sequence continues at coordinate 4,300 of CANQSM010000018.1, forward strand.
CCAGAAAGAGAAATTGGAAAGCTTAATTGCGGAGTTCCGTCTTCAAAAAGTACGTAAGAATCTAGGAGATCAGCTTTCCGGAGGAGAGCGTCGTAGGACGGAAATTGCTCGTTGTTTGGCGATTGACCCGAAATTTATTATGTTGGATGAGCCTTTTGCCGGAGTTGATCCGATTGCGGTGGAGGATATTCAGCATATTGTATGGAAACTGAAAGATCGCAATATTGGAATTTTAATTACTGACCATAATGCATTGGAAACTCTGCGTTTGACGGATCGGGCCTATTTATTGTTCGAGGGAAAGATTTTGTTTCAGGGAACGCCGGAAGAATTGGCGGGGAATCCAGTTGTGCGTGCCAAATATTTGGGGACAAACTTTGTGCTTCGAAGAAAGGAGTTTCAGATGGAAGGGAACTGATTCAAAGAGTTTGGTTGTATATAAAAAAGCCCGCTGCCGATATGGCTGTGGGCTTTTTATATGTCTATATGTTACTTATACTTTCTTGGGAAGAGCTTCTTTGATAACAATCTGGCGGCCTTCGAATTCTGTTCCGTTCAGTTCATTGATCATTTTAGTGGCTTCTTCTTCGTTTGGCATTTCTACGAAACCGTATCCTTTGGATTTTCCCGTTTCACGATCTCTGATAATTCTTACAGAATCAACGGTTCCGTAATCTTCTAACGCATGTTGCAAATCATGTTCCTTAACGCGATAGTTAAGGTTTCCAACGTAAATGTTCATAATGAGAATAATAAAAAAATTAATAAAATAAAAACTCTCTGAATGGTAACTGAATGAGAATAAGATTAAAGCAACAGAGAGTTTACCATGACGTTGTTAAGACGGGTGAAGTAAAAACTGAGTGATAAAACCGTGCAACCAATTACGTTACCATTACGCCGCAAAGGAAAGCATAATATTTGGATAATCAACGAAAAAAGGGACTTTATTTTTGTTTGTATTAATGTTTTTTGGGTTTCCTACTTTGGTATTTGAAAGATTAACGCTAATTTTGCAAGCTCTTTTGTGATTTAGATACGAGAAGAAATAGTAATCATTAAATAAATAATTGTCAGAATGAACGTTTCACTGCAAAACATTGACAAGGTAAGCGCATTGCTTACGGTAAAACTTGAAAAACAAGATTATCAAGAAAAAGTAGAAAAGTCGTTGAAGACTTTCCGCCAAAAGGCAAATAAGCCTGGTTTTCGTCCGGGTATGGTTCCAATGGGGTTGATTAAGAAGCAATATGGTAAAGCAATCTTGGCTGAAGAAGTGAATAAACTGCTTCAAGAAAAGGTATATGACTATCTTAGGGAAAATAATGTGAATATACTGGGCGAGCCGTTACCTAATGAAGAAAAACAACAGCCTATTAATTTTGATGCGCAAGAGGATTTTGAATTTGTGTTTGATATAGCGTTGGCTCCTGAGTTTGATGCTTCTTTGACCGCCGATGATAAAATTGATTATTATACGATCGATGTGACGGATGAAATGGTAGATCGTCAGATAAAGATGTATACGCAACGTGCCGGAAAATATGAGAAGGTAGATGTTTATGCAAATAACGATATGTTGAAAGGGCTGCTTGCGGAATTGGATGAAAATGGAAATACTAAGGAGGGTGGCATTCAGGTGGAAAGTGCGGTGATGATGCCTTCTTATATGAAAAATGATACACAGAAGGCTATATTCGATGGAGCGAAAGTAAATGATGTGCTGGTGTTTAATCCGAATGAGGCTTATGGAGGCAGCGAAGCTGAAATCTCTTCATTACTGAAAATAGAAAAGGAAAAAGTTGGGGGGCTCAAATCTGATTTCAGTTTTCAGGTGGAGGAAATCACTCGTTTTGTTGAAGGAGAGTTGACTCAGGAGATTTTTGATCAAGTATATGGAAAAGATGTTGTGAAGAGTGCTGAAGAGTTCCGTGCGAAAATTAAGGAATCGGTAACCGCACAGTATGTGGCTGACAGTGATTATAAGTTCTTGATTGATGTTCGTAATTATTTAGTAAATAGAATCGGAAAGTTAGAATATCCGGATGCGTTGTTGAAGCGTATTATGCTGCTTAATAATGAAGAAAAAGGAGAAGCCTTTGTGAATGAAAATTACGATAAGAGTATTGAAGAACTTACTTGGCATCTGATTAAGGAACAGTTGGTGAAAGCTAATGAAGTGAAAGTGGAGCAGCAGGATGTGGCATCTATGGCAAGGGAAGCTACTCGGGCGCAATTTGCCCAATATGGCATGATGAGTGTACCTGATGAGTTGCTCGAAAACTATGCGAAGGAAATGTTGAAGAAGAAAGAAACTGTTGACGGATTGGTCAATCGCGTAATAGAAGCTAAATTAGTTGCGGCATTAAAAGGGAAAGTAACCTTGAACGACAAGGTCGTTTCTGTAGAAGAATTCAACAAAATGCTTGAATAAGAAGCAGGCTTTTTGCTAAATCTTACTAAAAGAGAGGCTTTTGGTTAGAACAATGTTGTATTTTTGTTTTCATGGGATACAAAGGCCAATAGCCCCTCTTTTAATGTGTATACTTAAAAATATAGTCAATATGAATGATGATTTTAGAAAGTTTGCGACCAAGCATTTGGGATTAAGTGGATTGTTGGTAGATGATGTTGTAAAAAGCCAGTATCTAAATCCTTATATCCTGGAAGAGCGTCAGCTGAATGTGACCCAGATGGATGTGTTCTCTCGTTTAATGATGGATCGTATCATCTTTTTAGGAACTCAGATAGATGAAAATACGGCGAATGTATTGCAAGCCCAGCTGCTTTATCTGGATTCGGCTGATTCGGGAAAAGATATCTCTATTTATATCAATTCTCCAGGCGGGTCAGTGTATGCGGGATTGGGCATTTATGATACCATGCAGTTTATTGGAAGTGATGTGGCGACTATTTGTACTGGTGTGGCAGCTTCTATGGCTGCTGTGTTGCTGGTTGCCGGTAAGGAAGGCAAACGTGCGGCTCTTCCTCATTCGCGAGTGATGATTCATCAGCCGATGGGAGGCGCGCAAGGACAAGCTTCTGATATGGAGATTACTTTGAAAGAAATTTTGAAGTTGAAAAAAGAGTTGTATACGATTGTTGCCGAACATTCTCATACCGATTTTGACAAAGTTTGGGCCGATTCGGACCGTGATTACTGGATGACTGCTGAAGAGGCAAAAGAGTATGGAATGATTGACGAAGTACTTAAACGTAAAAAATAAATTAGTTTTGGAAGAAAAATCTAAAGACAGGAAGAGATGTAGTTTCTGTGGCCGTCTTGAAAATGAAGTGTCATTGTTGATAACAGGGCTGAATGGCTATATTTGTAATAATTGTGTTTTTCAAGCCTATGAGATTGCACAAGAAGCAATGGGTGGGGCAATAAAAGGTAATGTAAAGGAACTGAACTTGAAAGAATTGCCTAAGCCTAAAGAAATAAAGGCGTTTCTTGACCAATATGTGATAGGGCAGGAAGATGCCAAACGTTACCTTTCCGTATCCGTGTATAATCATTATAAGCGATTATTGCAAGAAAATGGCGAGGATGATGTGGAGATTGAGAAGTCTAACATTATTATGGTTGGAAGCACTGGTACGGGTAAAACATTATTGGCACGTACTATTGCTAAGATATTAAACGTTCCTTTCACTATTGTGGATGCCACAGTACTTACGGAGGCGGGTTATGTGGGGGAGGATATTGAGAGTATTCTTACCCGATTGCTGCAAGTGGCAGATTATAACGTGCAGGAAGCTGAACGTGGAATTGTGTTTATCGATGAAATTGATAAAATAGCCCGAAAGGGGGATAATCCTTCTATAACTCGTGATGTAAGCGGAGAAGGGGTTCAGCAAGGGTTGCTCAAATTGCTGGAAGGTTCCGTGGTGAATGTACCGCCTCAGGGAGGGCGCAAACATCCTGAGCAAAAGATGATTCCGGTTAATACAAAAAATATTCTATTTATCTGTGGGGGAGCATTTGACGGCATAGAGAAAAAGATTGCTCAGCGGTTGAATACGCATGTGGTAGGATACAATGCAGTGCAAAATACGTTACAGATAGACAAAAGTAATATGATGCAGTATATTGCTCCGCAAGATTTGAAATCGTTTGGTCTTATTCCTGAGATTATTGGACGTTTGCCTGTCCTTACATATCTGAACCCATTGGACAGACCTGCCTTACGAAGTATTCTGACGGAACCGAAAAATTCGATAGTCAAACAGTATATCAAACTTTTTGCAATGGATGGCATAGATTTGAAGTTCCAGTCAGAAGTCTATGAATATATTGTAGATAAAGCGGTTGAATATAAATTGGGCGCTCGTGGATTGCGTTCTATCGTGGAAACGATAATGATGGACGTGATGTTTGATATCCCATCCCAGTCTGCAAAAGAGTATGAAGTAACATTGGATTATGCCAAGAAACAGATGGCAAAGGCAAACATTTCGAGACTGCAAATGGCTTAAAGAAAGAAAATAAGGTTGGCAAATGCTCTTTTCTGCTTTTTTTGTAGAAAATAGTATGGAGAATATTTGTATGTAATAGTAAGTTGTTTATAACTTTGTTTTTTACCAAATTTGTGATTCCGACAAAATTTAAAACAGCGAAAAACGATACAATATGGCGGAGAAGATTAATTTGACAGACCAGCTTAAAAAGTATTTCGGGTTTGATACGTTTAAAGGTGATCAAGAAGCGATTGTCCGTAATGTATTAGCTGGAAATGACACGTTTGTGCTGATGCCTACGGGAGGTGGTAAGTCTCTGTGTTATCAGTTGCCTTCATTGTTAATGGAGGGAACGGCTATCGTTATTTCTCCGCTGATTGCCTTGATGAAGAATCAAGTGGATGCTATGCGGAATCTGAGTGAAGAAGATGGAATTGCACATTTTATAAATTCTTCGCTGAACAAGGCTGCTATAGATCAGGTGAAATTTGATATTCTTGCCGGGAAGACAAAATTGCTTTATGTTGCTCCGGAGTCTTTGACAAAAGAAGAGAATGTCGAATTCTTGAAAAGTATAAAGATTTCCTTTTACGCGATAGACGAAGCGCATTGTATTTCAGAGTGGGGACATGATTTTCGCCCTGAGTATCGGAGAATACGTCCAATTATCAATGAAATCGGTAAAGCCCCTATCATTGCGTTGACGGCTACGGCTACGGATAAAGTAAGAGGAGATATAAAAAAGAATCTTGGAATGGTTGACGTTCAGGAATTCAAGTCTTCATTTAACCGTCCGAATCTTTATTATGAGGTACGGCCGAAAACGAAGAATATCGATAAGGACATTATCAAGTTTATTAAGGCTAATCCGGGAAAGTCTGGAATTATTTATTGCCTGAGCCGTAAGAAGGTAGAAGAGCTCGCTGAAATTTTGCAGGCAAATGAAATAAGCGCTCGTCCTTATCATGCCGGAATGGATTCTGCTACACGTTCTGCTACGCAGGATGATTTTCTAATGGAGAAAATTGATGTGATTGTAGCAACAATCGCTTTCGGAATGGGAATTGACAAACCGGATGTGCGCTATGTCATTCATTACGATATTCCGAAAAGCCTGGAGGGATATTATCAGGAGACCGGCCGTGCCGGACGTGATGGAGGTGAAGGCATTTGTATAACGTTTTATTCAAGTAAAGACCTTCAGAAACTGGAGAAGTTTATGGAAGGAAAGCCTGTGGCAGAACAGGATATTGGCAGGCAGTTATTGCAAGAAACTGCTGCTTACGCGGAATCGTCCGTATGCCGTAGAAAATTGCTTTTGCATTATTTTGGAGAAACCTATACGGAAGACAATTGCGGAAATTGTGACAATTGTTTAAACCCTAAGAAACAAGTGGAAGCTCAAGAATTATTATGTACCGTTATTGAAACAATTCTCTCAGTAAAAGAGAATTTTAAATCGGATTATATCATAGATATTTTATTAGGTAAAGAGACTAATGAGGTCCTAGCACACAAACATGAGGAACTGGAAGTTTTTGGTTCTGGAATGAGAGAAGAGGATAAAGTGTGGAACGCTGTGATTCGTCAGGCTTTGATTGCCGGCTATCTGAGCAAAGATGTCGAAAATTATGGTTTGCTGAAAGTAACTCCAGAAGGACATAGGTTTTATAAAAAGCCTCAGTCTTTCAAAATTACGGAAGATAACGATTTTGAAGAAGAAGAGGATGAAACTCCTGTCAGGGGAGGGGCCTCTTGTGCTGTCGATCCGGTATTGTATTCTATGTTGAAAGACCTTCGGAAGAAGCTTTCCAAAAAACTGGAAGTTCCTCCTTACGTGATTTTTCAGGATCCCTCGTTGGAAGCTATGGCAACGATATATCCTGTTACGTTGGATGAATTGCTGAACATTCCCGGTGTAGGGGCTGGTAAAGCCAAGCGTTATGGAGAAGAGTTTTGTCAGCTGATTAAGAAACATTGTGAGGAGAATGAGATAGAGCGTCCGGAGGATTTAAGGGTACGGACCGTTGCCAACAAATCGAAATTGAAGGTTTCTATTATCCAGAGTATTGACAGAAAAGTTGCCTTGGATGATATCGCTTTGACTAAAGGCATTGAATTCAGTGAATTGTTGGATGAAGTGGAAGCTATAGTTTATTCCGGAACGAAATTGAATATAGACTATTTCCTTGATGAAATCATGGATGAAGATCATATGCAGGATATATATGATTATTTTAAGGAGTCGACGACAGATAAAATAGATGACGCAATCGAAGAGCTTGGCGATGAGTATACGGAAGATGAGATTCGTTTGGTACGGATTAAGTTTATTTCCGAGATGGCTAATTAAAAAAGAAGTATTCATTCAGAAAAGTTTGGATTGTAGTAGATAGACATTGAAGGAGTCTTGTCAAACTCTTCTGTTGGGAAGAAAACGGCAAGGCTCTTTTTTTGTTTATTATCTGATATTACAGCGTTAATCCCCGTTAATCTGCGTTTACTCTTTTTAAAAACTTTTCTTCCTTTATAATAGGTTTTGAATAAAAACTGTATATTTGCACGCAATAATTTCAAACGCGTAAAAGCCCTATGTCATTTATTGCAGATAAAATTGTAATGGACGGATTGACGTATGATGACGTTCTCTTGATTCCGGCCTATTCTGAAGTCTTGCCTCGTACAGTCGAATTGACGACTAAGTTTTCACGAAACATTGAGTTGAAAATCCCATTTGTTACAGCCGCTATGGATACGGTTACCGAAGCGAAGATGGCTATCGCCATAGCTCGGGAAGGGGGTATTGGCGTGATTCATAAAAATATGCCTATTGAGGAGCAGGCTCGCCAGGTGGCCATTGTGAAGCGTGCGGAGAATGGCATGATTTATGATCCCGTGACAATTAAGAAAGGGTCTAAGGTGCGTGATGCATTGGCTATTATGGCCGAGTATCATATCGGGGGAATTCCTGTGGTAGATGATGAGAAATATTTGGTTGGTATTGTTACGAATCGTGATCTTCGTTTTGAAAAAGACATGGATAAGGACATAGAACATGTAATGACAAAGGAGAATATTGTAACGACCAATCAGCAGACAGACATGGAAGCGGCTTCACAGATTCTCCAGAAGAATAAAATTGAAAAGTTGCCGGTTGTGGATAAAGATGGAAAACTTGTAGGTTTGATTACTTACAAAGACATCACGAAGGCAAAGGACAAGCCTATGGCCTGCAAGGATTCTAAAGGACGTTTGCGTGTGGCAGCTGGAGTTGGCGTAACGAATGATACGCTTGAGCGTATGCGTGCGCTGGTCGCTGCCGGAGCAGATGCCATTGTAATTGATACGGCACACGGGCATTCTAAGTTTGTGATTGAAAAACTGAAAGAGGCTAAAAGAGAGTTTCCGGATATTGATATTGTTGTGGGGAATATCGCGACAGGAGAAGCGGCTAAGGCTTTGGTAGCGGCCGGAGCGGACGCGGTGAAAGTCGGTATTGGTCCGGGATCTATTTGTACCACTCGTGTAGTGGCTGGGGTAGGAGTTCCCCAATTGTCAGCTGTTTATGATGTCGCAAAAGCTTTGGAAGGTACAGGGGTGCCTTTGATTGCTGATGGTGGTCTGCGGTATTCGGGCGATGTAGTGAAAGCATTAGCGGCTGGCGGGTATTCAGTAATGATTGGGTCTTTGGTTGCGGGAACGGAAGAATCGCCGGGTGATACCATCATTTTTAATGGGCGTAAGTTCAAATCATATCGTGGCATGGGGTCATTGGAAGCTATGGAAAATGGATCGAAAGACCGCTATTTTCAAAGTGGCACGACCGATGTGAAGAAGTTGGTACCGGAAGGAATTGCTGCCAGAGTGCCATATAAAGGGACGCTGTATGAAGTGATTTACCAGTTGGTAGGTGGTTTGCGCTCGGGAATGGGATATTGTGGAGCCGCCAGCATCGAAAAGCTTCATGATGCCAAGTTTACTCGTATTACCAATGCCGGTGTCCTGGAAAGTCATCCGCATGATGTTTCCATTACAAGCGAGGCCCCCAATTACAGCCGTCCTGAATAAGGAACAGAGCAATCGCCGGGAAAAATATACAGGGAAAAGCCGCTTCTCTAAAGTTATGCGAATGGGGGAAGCGGCTTTTCCCTATTCATATAGTTCACGTTGCATAGCCAGCCTTGCGACGTGGGTTACGGTATGTTATAGCGCTGTGTGCGTGGTGTTGACAAGTCCGTTGTCTTCTTATTATGCAAATGCGTCATCACGATTCCCGATATCTGCCGCTTGTTAGAAAATGTGATGGAGAGGGGTGTCTGGTGTTTGGAAAGAATTCAGAGGAAGTGAAGTGTGATTCCATTTATTTTCTTTACCTTTGCGACTCAATGATAAATAGAAAATGTATGTTAGGTAATATGGGAAAAATTATATTGACAGGTGACCGTCCTACCGGTAAACTCCATTTGGGACATTATGTGGGTTCGTTGCGTCGTAGAGTGGAATTGCAAAATTCCGGTGAATATGAGAAAGTCTATATCTTCATTGCGGATGCGCAGGCGTTGACCGATAATGCGGACAATCCGGAGAAAATCCGTCAGAGTATCATTGAAGTGGCTTTGGATTATTTGTCATGCGGCATTGACCCTTCCAAATCAATCATTTTTGTCCAGTCGCAGATACCCGAACTATGCGAGCTCTCGTTTTATTATATGAATCTCGTTACCGTTTCACGTTTGCAACGTAATCCTACGGTGAAAACGGAAATCCAGATGCGCAAATTCGAAAATACGATTCCGGCAGGTTTCTTCTGTTATCCTATCAGCCAGGCGGCCGACATTACAGCTTTCCGTGCCACTACAGTCCCGACCGGAGAAGACCAGGAACCAATGATTGAGCAAACTCGTGAAATCGTTCGCCGTTTTAACGGCATTTACGGAGACGTGTTGGTGGAGCCTGCTATCTTGCTTCCGGATAATGCCGCTTGCCTTCGTCTTCCGGGAACGGATGGAAAGGCTAAAATGAGCAAGTCGTTGGGTAATTGTATTTATTTGTCCGACCCGGCCGATGAGGTAAAAAAGAAAGTGATGAGTATGTATACTGACCCCACTCATATCAAGGTCAGTGACCCTGGGAGACTGGAAGGAAATACGGTGTTTACCTACCTGGATGCCTTCTGTAGACCGGAACATTTTGGACTTTACCTGCCCGATTATGCTAATCTGCAGGAGTTGAAGGAACATTATACGCGCGGTGGATTGGGGGATGTAAAGGTAAAGCGTTTCCTGAATGCCATCTTGGAAGAAGAACTGGAGCCTATCCGCAAGCGTCGTAAAGAGTTTGAGCAGGACATTCCCGCTGTTTTCCAAATGTTGAAGGAAGGAAGTGAAAAAGCGAGGGCTGTGGCTGCGGAAACTTTGGCTGATGTACGAAAGGCTATGCGTATTGACTATTTCGAAGATGCTGATTTGATTGCTGAACAAGCGCGTAAATATCAGGGATAGAGTCATGCCATCCTGTCCTTTGATAGGGGTTTAAGTATCGGAAGAGCGTGGGCGCGGCTTAATGATGCGGGCGCTGTAAGGGTGATGCTCCTTCGATACTTCTCGATGTCTTATCAGGAAGGATAAAGATGCTTCATTTCCCATACAGGTGGGGATGTGAAAAAAACTTTGAAAAAATTGTGGAAAAGTTTGCAAGGTTGTAGAAAAGGCCCTATCTTTGCATCGCTTTTCCAAAGCAAGGGCGTTTAGCTCAGCTGGTTCAGAGCATCTGCCTTACAAGCAGAGGGTCGGCGGTTCGAATCCGTCAACGCCCACAGGAAAAAGGTATCCCCAAAAGGATACCTTTTTTTGTTATACCCATTTGTTTATGGGGGCATGTCGCTATGAGGATGGGCCGAACCTGTGCGGTGTCAAGTGACACGCCTGTCGCTTGCTGTCCCGTAAGCGTAGCACTTGGGGTAGCCGTAGGCTTGTGGCTCGGACAGCCGTAGACCTGTCACTTAGAGTACCGCAAACTTGCCGCTTTGGTAACCGCGGGTATGGCGTTCCGCTTTCCGTAAATATGGCAAATGGAAAGACATCGCTTGGCGAAGCCGACGATGCTTATGAAATCAGACATGTATAAACGGATGAGGCCGGAGTGGCGCGTTGTTTTGATGGCTTTTCGTCCAATAAGCCCAAAAAGGAGGAAATGATATTTTTTTCTTTGATTTATTTGGAGCGTATTGTCATAATACATATCTTTGCAACCGCTTTCAAGAAGCAAGGGCGTTTAGCTCAGCTGGTTCAGAGCATCTGCCTTACAAGCAGAGGGTCGGCGGTTCGAATCCGTCAACGCCCACAGGAAAGTTCCTTTTTTGATTCGATGAGGGTCGGAAAAAGGGACTTTTTTTTCATCCACGGTGGTAATTGCTTTTGATTAAACTTTTTGGTCTTTAAAGCTGTTTACTTCCACAAAAAGAGCTAATTTTGCAGCGGATTTAATTTGATTTATAGTATGGGGCTTGATTTACTCACGGCTATATCGCCTATTGACGGCCGTTATAGAGGCAAAACAGAAGTATTGGCTTCTTATTTTTCGGAGTTTGCACTGATTAAATACAGGGTGCAGGTGGAAATCGAATACTTTATTACTTTATGTGAATTGCCTTTGCCGCAGCTGAGAGGTATCAATCAAACTGTTTTTGAATCTCTGAGAGATATTTATCGTAAATTTACAGAGGAGGATGCTTCCCGTGTGAAAGAAATAGAGAGTGTAACGAATCATGATGTAAAGGCTGTTGAATATTTTATCAAAGAACGGTTTGACAAGTTGGGGGGGCTGGAGGCTTACAAGGAATTTGTTCATTTTGGGCTGACCTCACAGGATATTAACAACACCTCCGTTCCTTTGTCTATAAAGGATGCCTTGAACAAGGTCTATTATCCTCAAATGCAGGAACTGGTCGGGCAGTTACGTATGTATGCTGAAGAATGGAAAGATATCCCGATGTTGGCTAAGACGCATGGACAGCCTGCATCGCCGACCCGGTTAGGAAAAGAAATCATGGTGTTTGTGTATCGTCTGGAACGCCAGCTGAATGCCTTAAGATCATGTCCCGTTACGGCTAAGTTTGGCGGTGCTACCGGTAATTACAATGCGCATCATGTGGCTTATCCTGAATATGACTGGAAAGCTTTCGGAGATAAGTTTGTGACGGACAAATTGGGATTGGAACGGGAGGAATATACTACTCAGATTTCCAATTATGATAATCTGGGCGCTATTTTGGATGCTATGAAGCGTATCAACACTATCCTTATCGATATGAACCGTGATTTCTGGCAATACATTTCCATGGAATATTTCAAGCAGAAGATCAAGGCGGGGGAAGTGGGCTCTAGTGCCATGCCTCATAAGGTAAATCCGATAGACTTTGAAAATGCGGAAGGGAATCTGGGAGTTGCGAATGCCTTGTTGGAACATCTCTCTACAAAGTTACCCGTGTCGCGTTTGCAAAGAGATCTGACTGATTCGACCGTTTTGCGCAATGTGGGTGTGCCTTTTGGACATATTGTGATTGCGGTTCAGAGTTCATTGAAAGGATTGCGTAAGTTATTGTTGAACGAGTCGGCTATCTATCGGGATTTGGACAATTGCTGGAGTGTCGTGGCTGAAGCTATCCAGACTATTTTACGCCGTGAGGCTTATCCGCATCCCTACGAGGCTTTGAAGGCTTTGACCAGGACAAATCAAGCTATAACGGAGTCTTCCATTAAAGATTTTATAGAACAGTTAGACGTTAGCGAAGAAATAAAAAAAGAATTGCGGGTGATTACTCCGCATACTTATACAGGCATGTAATAATTAAGCCCGAGAGGGCCAAGTATTAAATTTTTAAAGGTAGAAATATGAGTACAGACCATGAAAATTGGCAGGATAGTGCTGATGAGAATCAGAGTTCTGACCGTGAAGAAAATCGTTCGTATAGTAGAGAAAACGGATCTAATCGTGTCTCGGATTATGATCGGGAGGGAAATGAGGATCGTCCTTATCGTCCGTCTTTTAACCGGAATAATGGAGAGCGGAATGTGTACAGCAGGGGCGAACGTCCACAGCGGCCTCGCTTTAACCGTCCGATAGCAGGCAGTGAACGGGTCGCCTATAATCGGGATAACCGTTCCTCATTCAGAGAAGGGAGTGAGAATCGTCCTTATCGTTCTTCGTATAATCGGGAAGGGGGAGAACGGCGTTCTTATCGCCCGTCTTTTAACAGAGAAGGGGGCGAACGTCCGCAACGTAGCTATAATTCTTATAATAGTGAAGAGCGTCCCCGTATCCGTCGTACCAACGCAGGAGAATATGGCAATGGCTATAATCGGGGAGAAGGAGGTGAACGCCCTCGTTTTAATTCATACGATAATCATCGTCCGCAGGGGGGAGGTTTTCGTCCGCGCCGTACGGAAGGGTATGATCCCAATGCTAAATACAGCAAGAAAAAACAAATTGAATATAAGGAACTTTTGGCCGATCCGAACGAGCCGATTCGTTTGAATAAATATTTGGCCAATGCCGGAATCTGCTCCCGTCGGGAGGCTGACGAGTTTATTACGGCCGGAGTGGTTTCCGTGAATGGAGAAGTGGTTACCGAATTGGGAACGAAAGTGAAACGCAGTGATATGGTGATGTTCCATAATGAGCCTGTTAGTATTGAGCGTAAGGTGTATGTATTGTTGAATAAGCCGAAAGACTGTGTTACGACGTCGGAAGATCCGCAAGATCGTAAGACTGTGATGGATTTCGTGAAAGGAGCGTGTAAGGAGCGTATCTATCCGGTAGGACGTTTGGACCGTAATACGACAGGAGTGTTGCTTCTTACCAACGATGGAGATTTGGCATCAAAATTGACGCATCCGAAGTTCCTGAAAAAGAAGATCTATCATGTGCATTGCGATAAAAATGTGACGAAGGCGGATATGGAACAAATCGTAGCGGGTATTACGTTGGATGACGGGGAAATTCATGCGGATGAAATCAGTTATGTATCCGAGGACAAGTCTGAGGTGGGTATTGAAATTCATTCAGGAAAGAACCGTATCGTACGTCGTATTTTCGAGTCGTTAGGATATAGGGTCGTTAAGTTGGACCGTGTGTTTTTCGCGGGGCTGACCAAGAAGAATTTGCGTCGTGGCCAGTGGAGATATTTAACGGAAAAAGAAGTGAACATGCTTCGCATGGGAGCTTTTGAATAATAATTTACACAAACATTTATGGAAAAAATTCGTAGAACAAAGATTGTTGACCTTTTGAAATGTACCGATTTCGGTGCCATGGTTAATGTTAAGGGATGGGTCCGCACTCGTCGTGGTAGCAAACAAGTGAATTTTATCGCTTTAAATGATGGTTCTACAATAAATAATGTACAGGTTGTTGTGGATGTGGCGGACTTTGACGAGGAACTGCTGAAGCTGATTACCACCGGTGCTTGTCTGAATATAAACGGTGTGCTGACTGAATCGGTAGGTGCTGGACAGAAAGCTGAAATTCATGCGAAAGAAATAGAGGTGCTGGGCGCATGCGATAATACGTATCCCTTACAGAAAAAAGGGCACTCTATGGAATTCTTGCGTGAAATCGCTCATCTGCGGCCGCGTACCAATACTTTTGGCGCTGTCTTCCGTATTCGTCATAACATGGCGATTGCCATTCACAAATTCTTTCATGAAAGAGGATTCTTCTATTTTCATACTCCGTTGATTACCGCGTCGGATTGTGAGGGGGCAGGACAAATGTTTCAGGTTACTACGCTGAATTTGTATGATTTGAAGAAAGATGAAAAAGGATCAATTATTTATGATGATGACTTTTTTGGAAAACAGGCCAGTCTGACTGTTTCAGGGCAATTGGAAGGAGAGCTGGCTGCTACGGCATTAGGTGCTATTTACACTTTTGGTCCTACTTTCCGTGCGGAAAACTCGAATACTCCTCGTCATTTGGCTGAATTTTGGATGATAGAGCCGGAGGTGGCTTTCAATGATATCATTGATAACATGGATTTGGCGGAAGCATTTATTAAGTATTGCGTACAATGGGCGCTGGATAATTGCTATGACGATGTTAAATTCTTGAATGATATGTTCGATAAAGGACTGATAGAACGTCTTCAGGGAGTTTTGAAAGAGGATTTTGTACGTTTGTCCTATACGGAAGGTGTTCGGATTCTGGAAGAAGCCGTGGCGGGAGGGCATAAATTTGAATTCCCGGTATATTGGGGAGTAGACTTGGCTTCGGAACATGAACGCTATTTGGTGGAAGAGCATTTTAAGCGTCCGGTGATTCTGACGGATTATCCGAAAGAAATCAAAGCTTTCTATATGAAACAGAATGAAGATGGAAAAACGGTGCGTGCCATGGATGTGTTGTTCCCGAAAATAGGGGAAATTATCGGTGGGTCGGAACGTGAGGCCGATTATGATAAATTGATGAATCGTATTAAAGAGCTGGATATTCCAATGAAAGACATGTGGTGGTATTTGGATACACGCAAATTTGGTACTTGTCCCCATTCGGGATTTGGCTTGGGGTTTGAGCGTTTATTGCTGTTTGTTACGGGCATGACAAATATCCGCGATGTCATACCGTTCCCGCGTACGCCCCGTAATGTTGAGTTTTAGGAATTGGGTACCATTAAAGTTCAAGTTCTGCAAAAATCATCGGCCATACAATAAATTTCTGTAACTTTAGTTGCAAACCTCACAGTTATTCTTCTATGGGTAGGATAATTGTATAAATGGAAAAAATATATAGTTTTTTTTATATTTTTAGGAAAGTATGCCATGTTTTTTATAAGAAAGTTCTAATTTTGTACCATAACTAGTACATGAAGGGAGGAAGTTATATAAATTTTTTAGATGTCGATGATTTTCAGCGATATTATGTCCGGATGTTTCCTGAATTGAAGTATTTACCGGTGAATATATAAATCCTATGTATAATGAATAAAAAAATTATGAGAGTACTAACAAGGCTTTTATTGCTCGTCTTTGCGGTCAGCCTTCCGCCAGGAGGAATTTCCGCCCAGTCAGACGTCCCAGGGGGGGGGTAGTGCTGTAGTTTGGCAGGACACCCGTGTGAACATCTTATTAAAGAATGCTTCCATCCGTGAAGTCTTTTCCGAAATCAAGAAGCTGGTGAAAGTAAACATTATGTACAGCAACGAAGACGTGAAGGATCTTCCCGTCAAGGATTACGATTTGCGGAATGCCACGTTGGAGCAAGTTATGAATGTAGCGTTGGCGGGTTCCGACCTGACCTTCGGGATGGTGAAGGATACCATCATTATTAAGCGTAAGGGGGAGGCAAAAAGAAACATTACCGGTAAGGTAATGGATGTGTCCGGACAGCCTATTCCCGGTGTCGCCGTGCAGGTGAAGGGCACCGCTTGCGGAACGACCACCGATATGGACGGACATTTCGAACTCCCTTCCGACAACCGGTCCGAGGTGAAGCTTTCTTTTTCATTTGTCGGCATGAAGCGTCAGGAACTCACGTGGAGAGGTCGTGCTCTCAGCATTGTGATGGAAGAGGATGCTCGCCAGATAGATGAAGTCGTGGTTACCGGTTATCAGCGAGTGGACAAACGTCGTTCCACCAGTGCTATTTCCACTGTGAAAGCCGAAGATGTATTGATACCCGGTATGACGAGCATCGATCAGGCTCTCGAAGGCCGTATTCCCGAGCTGGTGCTCACGACCAACTCCGGCGAGGTGGGTGCCACACCGCGAATCCGTGTGCGCGGTACCACCACTATTGTCGGTAACCGAGAACCACTTTGGGTATTGGACGGATTTGTCATGACCGACCCTGTCGATGTCAGTCCTGACGATCTCAACGATCCCGACTACATCAACATTGTGGGTAACGCTATCGCCGGCATCAATCCGCAGGACATCGAACGTATTGACGTGTTGAAGGATGCTTCCGCCACCGCCCTTTATGGTACGCAGGCTGCCAACGGTGTCATTGTGGTTACGACAAAGAAAGGTTCCGTAGGCAAGCCGCGTTTTTCGTACAACCACTCATCCAAGTTCTCTGTACGTCCGCGATACAGCGACCGTTCCATCAATCTGATGAATTCGGTGGAGCGCGTACAATTCGGCAAGGAGCTTACCGACCTGCATTACAAATTTCCCACCAAGATGCCGATGGTCGGTTACGAAGGCGCATATTATAAATATTATACGGGACAGAGTACGTGGGAAGAATTTCAGTCGGAAGTAGCCCTTTACGAGTCTGTCAATACCGACTGGTTCAAGTTACTGACTCAAGACGCCTACTCGCACGATCACACTTTCGGGCTTTCGGGCGGCACCGACAATGTGCGCTACTATATTTCTCTCGGAGCGGACTTCGAGGAAGGTGTTACCCGGAACACCTCTTCCCGCCGTTACACAGCACTCGCCAATCTCGATATCGCTTTTTCCGAAAAAGTGCGGGCAAGTTTCTCGCTGAACGGTAACGTGCAAAAACGCGACAACCTCAACGATGGTATCAATGCGATGAACTATGCCTACAACACTTCGCGCACCATTCCCGCCTACAATGCCGACGGCACCTATTATTATTATGGTGTATCCGGTGATAAGGGAAACATGTTCAACTATAATATTCTGAACGAAATCGAAAACAGTTCCAATGAGTTGCGGGGCAACACCATCGGAGCGAACCTGACGGTACGCTACAATGTCATCAACGGTCTCGAATTGTCGGTGGCAGGTAATTACAACCATAGCGCCACCATGCAGGAGCAGTGGTGGGGTGAAAGAAGTTTCCACGCCGCCAATCTGCGTAATGCGGAATACGGCGATATTCCGCCCGTCGGTGAAACCGGTTACAGTCGATTGCCTTACGGTGGCATTCTCAACACGACCAATTCTGAACAAGATTCTTATACGTTCCGTTTCCAAGCCGAATATCGCAAACTTTTCGGGCACGATATGCAGCATCTGATTACGGCGATGGGCGGTTACGAGATGAACGGCAACACGTCGCACCGTATTTCCGACGAGCGGCGCGGCTACCTGCGCGAACGAGGCATGCAATTCGTTACGAATGTTGATTTGGAGAAATATCCCATTTACAAACAGTGGCTCAATGAAAACGCTGCCACGATCGGACACAACATCGACCATTCGCTCTCGGGCTACCTCACGTTTTCGTACAGTCTGAAAGATTACTTCACCCTTAATGCTAACGGTCGTTTCGATGCCTCCAACAAATTCGGAAGTAACAGCAACCGTCGTTTCCTGCCTATATGGTCGGTTTCGGGTATGTGGAATCTGAAAGAAACGTTCATTCGCCACGAGTCGGTGCTTTCCGACCTGCGCTTGCGCGCCTCTTATGGTACGCAGGGTACGCAGCCTTCGGCAGAGGCAGGCGCCGTTCCCAATCTGGTAATCAGGCAGAACACTCTCAATACGATGTACAACGAATATACTTCGAACGTGAGCTATCCTCCCAATCCCAACCTCAAATGGGAGCTGACTCACCAGTTCAATATATCGTTGGACCTTTATCTGTTCGACAGCCGATTTGGCATAAGCGGTGACTTCTATTACAAAAAGACCAACAACTGTCTGATACCTATCGATGTATCTTCGGTGAACGGTTTTACACAGGCGGTCATTAACAATGGTGATTTGGAGAACAAAGGTTATTCGATAGGTATTTCAGGCACGCCCGTGAGAACCAAAGACTGGCGCTGGAGCCTGTACACTTACTTCTCGGGCAACCTCAACCACGTGCGTTCCAATCCCGCCGATGTATATAAGATAGAAGACTACCTCAACGGTACTGCCATCGTCAATGGCAAAGCTATCGGCACTTTCTACTCCTACCATTATCTGGGATTGAATCCGAACAACGGTGTTCCTGTGTTTGACGATTACGCCGATCACAAACATCTGCTCGAAGGAAAATCTCTGGAACAAGTCGTACTGATGACCATGACCGACAGCGGACAGCGCGACCCGCTCTTTTCGGGCAGTTTCGCTACGACGGTTTCTTGGAAACGGCTTTCGCTTTCGATGAATTTCAACTACAATCTCGGCTCGAAAGTGCGTCTGTTCGCGCTCTGTTCGCCTATTGTAACCGGCAACGGCGTAAGTGCGGAGACCAATGTGCGGAAAGAGTTTCTCAACCGCTGGATGGCACCGGGCGATGAACGCTACACCGACATTCCCGCCATCATGAGTCCTTCCGACCCCGACTACAATACATATAGCTGGCATTTCTCGAATCAGCCCACGCTTACCGAGACGAGCAGATCCATACCGCAATTCGCGACAAATGTGTGGGATATGTACGACAAGTCCGATATCCGAGTGGTAAGCGGAAGCTACCTTAAATGTTCGTCTATTTCTCTTCGGTATTCACTGGAACCGAAATGGCTCCAGAAGACGCCATTCTCCAACATACAGTTGAGTATCAGCGGTATGAATCTTTTCACCATATCGGCAAAAGAATTGAAAGGACAAGATCCCTCGCAAGCAGGCTTCGCCATGCCGAACCTTTCTGTTCGTCCATCTTATACGACACAAGTGAATCTTACTTTCTAAAAGACTATGAGTATGAAAAAAACAATATTTATATCAATTATATTTTTGGTGACGCTCGGGGGGTGCAACTATCTCGATGATTACTCCCAAAGTCTGGTCGTCGTAAAAACGGTTTCCGACCTCGATGAAGTATTGTTGGGCGATGTTTATATGTCCAGCAAAAACGGCGTGAAACAGCTTGCCTATGGCGATGTGGGCTGGTGGTTGCAGATACTTGACGACGATATCAATACCGTCGCATATGACAACTCTTCCAGCAATGCTGATTTCGTAGATGATTCCTATTCCAATCCGTTGAATTATAATTATTTCGGGTATACGACTTGGCAAATGGAGGTGGGTCGCAGCTACGACGGCAAGCAATTGAACAGCGACGATGGTTTGTGGAACGATTTTTACCACCGCATCAATATCTGCAACATCATTCTTTCCGAAATCGAAGAATTGGAAATCACCTCCGATGATGATAGGGCTGCGGCGTTGCGCATACGCGGTGAAGCTCGTTTCATGCGGGCATATTACTATTTCCTGCTGGCAAACATTTATGCCGATGCCTACGACCCCGACAAGGCGGAATCGACGTTGGGCATACCGGTGAAACTTACCGATTACATCGAGCACGACAAGGATAAGGAGACGCAATTCGAGCGTGCTTCGCTCAGCGAAGTGTATGCCCAAATCGTGGAAGACCTCGAAACGTCCATCTCCTATTTCGATCAAAGTCCGCAAACGCACTCTTTCTACCGGACATCGGGAAAAGCCGCCATGTTGCTGCTGAGTCGCGTTTACCTTTATATGCAGAAATGGGACGAAGCCCGTCTTATGGCAGATAAACTGCTCACCGAAGGCGTTTCACTGTGGAGCTATGCCGGCGATCTGAATGAAGGCGAAGCCCTGATTTCGCGCAACAATCCCGAGATTCTTTTCTCGGAAGGTTCGCTCAACGTCCAGAACTTCATGCGGGCGAAAATAGGAGAGTTCTGCATTTCGCAAGATCTTTATTCTCTGTATGATGACACCGATTACCGTAAGACCAAGTATTTCGTACTCAATGAGAATACCGACAGCATAGCGCTTGGAAGCAAGTACGAACGGGGCAGCACCATTCAGTCGTATGTATCCGACCTTTACCTGTTGCGCAGCAGCGAAGCCTATCTCAATATGGCCGAGGCGTGCGCCATGGAGGGCGATGCTTATACCGGCGAAGCATTGAAATGGCTCAACCGCTTCCGCCATTACCGCATTGCGAACTATCAGGATGAGACTTACGACCGCTCTACACTCATCGATGAGATACGTACCGAGCGCCGCAAGGAGTTCTGTCTCGAAGGGCAGCGCTGGTTCGACCTTCGTCGCTATGCCGTGAACAAAGAGTTTCCCTACAACCGGACGATCGAGCGTATGTATGCCGTCTTCAATGATGGCGGCAACGAGATGTTGCACAACGAAATGTACCGTCTGGAAGAGCACGACAAGGCTTACACCTTCGCCATTCCGAAGTCGGTATTGAATTTCGATAGAGGAATGCCCGACAATGTACGCCCCGCACGGGAACCGATTGCTATTTCCAATCCCACTAACTCTGATGAAGATGAATAACCTATGAAAAAGCTACTGTATATCCTGCTTTTGGGCTCGACAATATACGCCTGCAACGATGACGAAGGTGCTTTGGAGCCGCAAATGCAATTTGAAAATATTTATACGATTGTCGATGATACCACCGATGCTGTAAAGCATCATGTGTACGAGATCTACGAAAAATACGGCATTCCTGTCTATTTCAACGATACGATAGGTAAGGTTCTGGTGAAAACTGACGTCAATGGACAGCCCTTTTACCGTTACGAAACACTGGACCTCGCATGGAATTTCGATTCCTACGACCAGAATTTTACCTATGAATACGTCTACCTCACCGACCCTGAGCAGCAGGAAGCCATGCTCGATGCCATCGAGCTATATCTCGAAAATGCTGCCAAACCGTTGTGGCCCTTTGCTTTCTTCGTAGTCGATAGCGCCCGCACCATTGACAGGCGGACGCTCAGACTGACGGAGTGGGAGGAAAAATACAGGCTCGATAACTTCCGTACCATTACCCTGCTGAACGGAAACTGGGATTGGTATTGGGACGATCCCGCAGAAGTCATGGACGAAATGAAACGGTCGTATGTGGTAAATAAAATAGCGTTCTTCGCTACCGAAGTCGCCCGGTTCGGCGCTATTTCTCAACCGAGCTGGTATGACGAATATTGGAACTTGACCGACAAAATAGAAAACATTATCGATGATAACGGGCATAAATGGGATTATACTTATGGTGGCGGCTATTTTATTTACGCCGTTAACGACATCAACTTGATGGAACTGTTCAACGGGCCTGTCGGTATAGGTACTCTCATGAATGCTGCTTTCGCTCCTCACCCCGAAAGATATACCGAAGAGCAATGGAAAGCTCTTTCCGAGGCCGCACACTACATTGCAGGATCGCTCGGTTTCGTTTCGTACAATTCGGGCGATTATTCGGGCAGCGGTCAAACTCCCATTGATAGTGATGATGACCTGCGGGGTTACGTTAAAGTAATGCTCGAGACTTCCGATGCCGACTTCCGCGACGAATGGGGCTCGTATCCGCTGGTAATGGAAAAATATGAAATTGTTTATCGGATTCTTACCGAAGAACTGGGTCTTGAACTCTAAAAAATGTGTATTATGAAGAAAATCAGTTTATATGCGCTTGCCGTCCTCATGCTCGGCTACTGGGGGTGCAGTGACGATGACGTGAAAACGTCCGCGCCCAAGACCGTTGTCGGTGATGTATTCATCGACCCGCGCGACGGACATGAATATCATACCGTAACCATCGGCGACCAGACTTGGATGACCGAAAACCTCGCTTTCCGCCTTGACAGCGGCAGTTGGGCAGGCTGTTTCACATGGGACGAAGAAGCTCCCTCTCCGTTGGACACGGCGGCAATCATCGCGGCGATACCCGACCCGACTCCCAAACTGGAAGTCCCATTCGAGGATTTTTTAAAATTGGTAAATGCCGCCATAGACAACGGCACCATTTCATCGGAAATTTCGGATGAGCTTGACGGAATGTATTCGCCCGCTCTGGTTGTACAAATGATTTTGATGTACAATCCATCAAGCTACGAAGATTTTTATTCCGAGAGGGGAGGTTTGGGCTATTGGACAGAATATTATCCCTCTTTGGAAGAGTTGTTGGTTCCTCAGTTGGAAGCGATGAGAACCGATGAATTCACTCTCTTCAAAGGAAAGTTGAACGCTGCCATAGCCGACGGTACCATTTCATCGGAGCCCCTGCCCCCACCATACGATAGGATGTCTCCCAACTCTATTGCCCAGCAGATATGGATGTACAATCCCCAAACCATAGAGCAATATATGGAATTTGTAAATATGATGGTTGGAAGTATCGCATCTTTACAGGAGACATTGGTGCCCGTGTTGAACGATATCATTTCGAGTTGTACACCGAAGAAGGATCCTTATGAACTCTTCAAAGAGGGCATAGAAGCCGCCATTGCCGATGGCACCATTTCATCGGAGATTTCGGATGATCTTGACGGATACTACTCACCCGCTCTGGTGGTACAATTTGTTTTGCAGTCCAACCCTCAAAGCATCGAAGATTTTTTTCACTCCAAGAGAGGTGGCTTGGATAACTGGACTGAGTTATATGTGTCTTTGAATGAATCATTGGTACCTATATTGGAGGATATAGCGGCAGCCGCCATAGAGGAAGCCAAACCATGGGCTCCCTCCGCTGAGGAGAAAGCCGCTGCCATAGCTGCCGCCGTAAAAGAGGCAATGGACGCTCATTTCACCGAAATGGAAGCGAGGAACGGACATTACTCCGAAAGCTACGGTTTGCTCTACACACTCGATGCCGCACGCAAAGCTATACCCGAAGGTTGGCGTCTGCCTACCGACAAAGACTGGCAAAAACTCGAAGTCGCATTAGGTATGGGCGCAGGTGATCTCGAGGGTCTCGAAAGGTGGCGCGACAGCGAAGCCGGTTATCTGCTCAAATCGGACGAAGTAGGCATGAATATCGTGTATAGCGGCAGCCGCATCTATGGCACCACAGGTACCTATGGAAATCTGAAACGCTATCAGAACAAGAATATCAATGCTTACTACCTGACCGATACGACTCTCGGTCAAAACGATTCGACGACCCTCGTCATCATACGTAAAGTGTCGTCGCTGCAAGAGGGAATTTGGCGCGGTACATCGCACCTGACGGAAGCGGCATGCAGTGTGCGCCTCATCAAAGATGAGAACGCCTCTGCCGGCAAAGAGGAGGTGCCTTCAATTCCGGACAACAAAAAATAAACAGAGGGAAAATAATCTCGAATGACACTGCGTTGTTTTGCTATAATACTGTTTTTCACGGCAGGGGGAGTATCTCTCCCTGCCCAGTATTGCGCTGATATTTCCTATACGGAATCGGGCGGAAAACTGATGGTAACAGCATCTGTAAACGGCAAAACAGGACGCTTCATTTTCGACACGGGAGCACCGTGTACCCTCACTCATTCTTTTGCCGAAGGCATGGATATGCCGGAAATCGGTAGCGTGCGGACAATCGATGCCAACGGTCAAGTGGCTGAAAACGGTGTCGTGGAAATCGGAAACCTGTACACAGGAGGGGTAAACTTTCGCAGCGTGCAGGCGATTGTCATGGAAAAGGGAAATATGGTGGAGCGCTTTGGCGTGGACGGCATCATTGGCTACACGCTCTTCGGTGACAAAACGGTGCAGATAGACAGCCGGCGGCAGCACATCGCCATAGCTAGTGATGCCGCCCGATTCGGCACGGATACGATGAGTTGCGTGGTCATGCTGGAGGGAACTCCCGTACCGGCATTTGAGATAGGACTCGGTACGACAGCCGTTGATACCGTGATGCTCGATACCGGTGCACCTAACTTCTACGACCTCTCCGAAAAAACCTATGCACGGTTGCATGACAGCGGCGTATGGCAACTGCTGAGTCGCGGACGTGGCATACTGTCGCTTTCGGCGACGGGGCTCGAATCGAATACGCTTAAATACCGCGTGTGCATACCCTCGCTCTCGGTGGGCGAAAACAACTTCGCCCGCGTAACTGCTCAAACGACTTCGGGTACCGAATCACGGCTCGGCGTCGTTTTCCTGCGTACGGGCATCGTAACGCTCGACTACCCCAACCATCGCCTCTACTACGCCTCCTATACCGGTAAACCGCTCGACTTGTATACGAAAGAATGGAACGTGGTAGTTACTGTCATGGACAACGAGTTGAAGGCAGGTTTCGTGTGGGAAAGTATGTGGAACAGCCTTGATGGCGGCGAAAAAGTGGTAGAAATAAACGGTCGCCGCTTCGACAAAGTGGATATGTGGGAGGCAATGAGTACGGGCTTGGCGGGACTGTCGGGCGATGAAGCTGAGATCGTGGTCATCGACCGTTCGGGACAGGAAAAACGCCTTGTCATAAAACGGGAATAGTCCATTGTCTTCATCAATGAAAAACATTAAACCTAAATTATAAACACTAAAAAAGGAGATTATGAAAAAATTTGTTTTATTGCTGACTTTGTTACTGGGAGGAATGCCGCTCGGCGCGCAAATAGAAGAAAGCGTTTACGGTGACGAAGTGAAGTTCGACGTGAAAATGAAATACGTTTACTCGTTTGAGGAGGCGTTAAAAAAAGCCCGTGAAGAAAACAAGCCTATCTTCGTAAACTGGTTTGAGGATTGGGCTGTTCCCTGCCACGCCATGAACAAATATGTGTTCAGCGACCAAAAATTTGCCGACTACATGGACACACATTTCGTGAACTTGTGGATAAACGCCAAATCGACTGACGGCAAGGCGTGGGCTGAAAAATACGATGTACATACTATGGCGCAATATTCGGTGCTCGATAAAAACGGCAACGTGATATTCCGCATCATCGGAGGCAAGCAACTGCCCGAATTTCAAGAATTGCTGGCGCTGTCGCTTGATCCAAAAACTACCATACAGGGTGTGGATGCCCGTTATGAAAAGGGCGAACGCAACCAAAAATTCTTCCGCACCTACATCGATGTACTCGATGCATCAGGGCAAAGCGACAAACGCGACTCGGTGTCCGATGAATTCATTGCAACCCTCAAGGACAAAGATTTGGTCAAAAAAGAAAACTGGAAATACGTTTCGCGCAGAGCAACCGATCGGGAGTCGGAACTGTTCAAAAAACTGATTTTCAGAAAAGAGGAATTTGCCAAAAATGTGGGCAGAGAAAAAGTGGAACAATTCATATCGAACGTCTATTTTGCCGAACTCTTCCCGTATGCCTGCTCCTCAACCGCCTACGATTCGAAAAAGATGGCGGACATCTATTTGGAAATGTTTCAGTGCTTGCCCGATACCAGCGCCATATTCGGCATCTATAAAATCACGAAACTGCGTGGCGAAAAACGTTATGCCGAACTGACCGACGCCATGCGCACGATACTCAAAGACAACTACGACCAGTGGGCGATGAACATAGATCTGACGCTCGGTGACATCAAAGGTTTGCCCAACGACGAGCGCGATGTGCTCATCGCTTACCTGCAAGAACGCGCACAGGCGGCACAGCGTCCGGCTATCGACTATTATAATCAGGCTATCCGTAACCTCGAAAACAAAGAGGGGATACAATTCAGTGACCTGTCGTTCGAGGAAGCGTTGAAAAAAGCCGGCGAAGAAGGCAAACGCGTGTTCATGGACTGCTACACAACGTGGTGCGGTCCATGCCGGGTGATGAATATGCAGGTATTCCCCCAGAAAATCGTGGGCGATTACTTTAATGAACATTTCATTTCGTTGAAAATGGACATGGAAAAGGGCGAAGGTAAAATGTTGCTCGAAAAATACCAGGTGGAGGGATTCCCCACGATGTTCGTGCTTGAACCCGATGGCTCCGTAGTATACAAAATGGTGGGCTCGCGCGGCGCTCAGAAATTGCTCGACGAAGTGAAAAAATACGAAAATAAACTTTGATAAAAGTTGCTATATAACGTGAGTCTGAAATAAAATCAGAAAATAGTAAGTAGCCCGTCATTGATAAAGTTCATCTCAATGGCGGGTTTCTTTTCAAGGAAACAATATGCCGCGATAGCCAATGCACTCTTTACGGATATAGGAAGGAGCGGAAAAACTGTCGGAGTTTTCCAAAACTTTCTTAAGAATCTTTCCGAAAACTCTGGGAGTTTCGGCGGAGTTTCTTAAGAGTTTTTCCTTACGCTTTCTTTTCCTTTCTTTTGTGGAAACTACTGGAGTGAAAGAGGGCAAGAACACCTCTAATCCCGGTATCGTTCATGCGATTGGGCTTGTTGCAACGCAAGTTCCTTGCAAAAAATCATGGGCATACAATAAATTTCTGTAATTTTGGACTCTGAAAACATAGCGGCAATCGTTTGAAGGTTATAATTCATCATTATAAATTTAATGTTTTTTGCTATATTTCTAATAATCAACCGAATAAATAATTCTTATTTCGAACTCACTTATGATTAGCAAATTAAGGAATATTATCATGGAAAAGAAAACTATTATCAGGCTGATACGTAATGCCACTTTAAGATTTCAGTATGCGGGAAAGAACATCCTCGTAGATCCGATGCTTGCCGAAAAGGGAATGCTGCAAACAGCTCTTGGCGTATATAAAACCCCGCGCGTACATCTCACCATGCCGATGAATGAAATTACCGAAGGACTTGACATGGTGCTTCTGACACACAATCATATTGATCATTACGACCCGACCGTAAAGTTTCATTTGCCGAAAGATATACTTTTTCATACACAGCCGCAGGATAGGGATGCTGTTATGCAAGACGGTTTTATGCAGGTAGAGGCAATCGAGGAAAGCAAGACTGTGGACGACTTGACCATTATTCGTACCCTGGGACATCATGGCTTCGGACAGATAGGACAAATGATGGGCCCCGTTTCGGGTTACGTGTTGACAGCAATCGGTTGTCCTACCGTTTATATTATGGGTGACTGCAAATGGGAAGACTGCATCCGACAGACCGTAGAAAAATACCGTCCCGACTATATCGTGGTGAATTGTGGAGGTGCTGTTTTTCCGGAATTTTCTAAAACGGAGGGTTCCATTATTCCTGACGAACACGAAGTCATGGCAATGTTGGATGAACTTCCGACACACATCAAGCTGATAGCCGTTCACATGGATTCCACCGACCATGGTCAGACTACCCGTACCATTTTGCGTAACGAAGCCTTACATCACGGTGCAGACATGAACCGTCTAATCATTCCCGAAGACGGAGAATACATCGAGTTATGAGTGTCTGCATCAAACCTTTGGTAAAAGAATATGAAAGATAGGAATATTCGAAAAATTCTATAATCTTTGTGAAGCGCATTGAATATATCCGTTATGGAATATATGAACAGCTTTCGGAACCGCTTTTTCTTCACTAAAAATTTGTAGAAATTGTTTGCTAATTAAAAGAAAACCCGTACCTTTGCGAGCCGATTATTATTAAAAAGTGATAAGAGTTTAGCTTTTAGCGTGTTAATAGTCCATAGTCCGGGACGGTTAGGAACGCTAAACAAATGTTTTTAGTAGTTAACAATTTAAAAAGAATTTAAGAGTGGATACTTTAAGTTACAAGACCATTTCTGCAAACAATGTAACAGCAACCAAAGAATGGGTTGTTGTCGATGCTACCGATCAGGTATTAGGCCGCCTCGGTGCTAAAGTTGCGAAACTGTTGAGAGGAAAGTATAAACCAAACTTTACCCCTCATGTTGATTGTGGCGATAATGTAATCATTATCAATGCCGACAAAGTTAAATTGACCGGAAACAAATGGAACGACAGGGTCTATTTGAGTTATACGGGTTATCCTGGTGGTCAGAAAGAAATTTCTCCTGCTGCTTTGATGGCTAAGCCTAACGGTGAAGAAAAATTATTGAAGAGAGTCGTAAAGGGTATGCTTCCCAAAAACCGTTTGGGAGCTAAGCAACTTGGGAATCTTTATGTTTACGCTGGCAGCAAACACAAACATGAAGCCCAAAGCCCGAAATCAATTGATATAAACTTACTTAAATAATAAAAATGGAAGTAGTAAATGCATTAGGCAGACGTAAACGCGCGATTGCTCGCGTATTCGTAAGCGAAGGTACGGGAAAGATTACTATTAACAAGAGAGACCTTGCAGAGTACTTTCCATCAACTATTCTTCAGTATGTAGTAAAGCAACCGTTGAACAAACTGGAAGTCGCTGAAAAATATGATATAAAAGTAAATCTTTACGGTGGTGGTTTTACTGGACAGTCTCAGGCTTTGCGTTTGGCAATCGCCCGTGCGTTGGTTAAAATTAATCCGGAAGATAAGGTTGTTCTTCGTGGTGAAGGATTTATGACTCGTGATGCACGTTCAGTAGAGCGTAAGAAACCGGGACGTCCGAAAGCGCGTAGAAGATTTCAGTTCAGTAAACGTTAAGAGTTGGACTCAACTGATAAGGCGTTTAGTATCTAAACTGTCGGGATTCTTCCTATAGACTACCCGATGGTTGGTGAAAACAAAAAAGAATGTAAACGATTTAAAGAATAAAACAATGTCAAGAACAACATTTGATACATTATTGGAGGCAGGTTGCCATTTCGGACACCTTAAGAGAAAATGGAATCCTGCCATGGCTCCTTATATTTTCATGGAACGTAATGGTATTCATATCATTGATCTCCATAAAACAGTTGCTAAAATAGATGAAGCTGCTGATGCACTGAAACAAATCGCAAAGTCAGGAAAAAAAATCCTGTTTGTTGCTACTAAGAAACAAGCTAAACAAGTGGTGGCTGATAAGGCCGCTTCTGTAAATATGCCTTATGTAATCGAGCGTTGGCCGGGTGGTATGTTAACCAATTTCCCGACTATCCGTAAGGCTGTGAAAAAAATGGCTACTATCGATAAGTTGACAAACGATGGTACATATTCGAATCTTTCTAAGAGAGAAATTCTTCAAATTTCTCGTCAACGCGCGAAATTGGATAAGAACTTGGGTTCTATTGCTGATTTAACTCGTTTACCGTCTGCTTTGTTCGTGGTAGATGTGATGAAAGAAAGCATTGCAGTACGCGAAGCAAATCGTTTGGGTATTCCTGTGTTTGCTATTGTGGATACTAATTCGGATCCTTCTAACGTTGATTTCGTTATTCCTTCAAATGATGACGCTACTAAATCTGTGGAGGTGATTCTTGACGCATGTTGTGCGGCTATTGCTGAAGGATTGGAAGAAAGAAAAGCTGAAAAAGTAGATATGGAAGCTGCTGGTGAGGCTGCTCCTGCCAAGTCAAAGAGAAAAGGTGTTGCGAAAGCACGGCTTGATAAATCTGCGGAAGATGCAATCAATGCTTCTAAGGCTGCCGCTTTCTTGAAAGAAGACGAAGAAGCTTAATTATATAATTGAGAGTTGAGAATTGAAAGTGGAGAGTTCGGCGATAAACTTAATTCTCATTTCCAACTCTCAACTCTTAATTTTTTAATACGATTATTAATCACTAATAAATAAATACGATTATGGCTGTAAGTATGGCAGATATAACCAAGCTTCGTAAAATGACCGGAGCTGGTATGATGGATTGCAAAAATGCATTGACTGATGCCGAAGGCGATTTTGACAAAGCAATGAAGATTATTCGTGAGAAAGGACAGGCAGTCGCTGCAAAGCGTTCTGACCGCGAAGCTTCTGAAGGTTGTGTATTGGCTAAAGCTGAGCCTGGTTTTGGCGCAATCATCGCATTAAAGTGTGAAACGGACTTCGTCGCTAAAAACGAGGACTTTATAAAGCTGGCTCAGGCTATCTTGGATGCTGCAATAGCAAATAAATGCAAATCTTTAGATGAAGTAAACACACTTCCTATGGGTGATGCTACTGTGGCTCAGGCTGTGATTGACCGTAGCGGTATCACGGGCGAAAAGATGGAACTGGATGGTTATAAATTTATTGAAGGCGACAATATTGCCGTTTATGATCACATGAACCGTCACATCCTTTGTACAATGGTTCAAACGAATCTTCCGGCTCAGGAACAAGCCCATGAAATGGCTATGCAGGTGGCCGCTATGAATCCGGTTGCTTTGGATGAGGCAAGTGTTCCGCAGGAAATGAAAGATAATGAACTGAAAATTGCCATCGAGAAGACTAAAGAAGAACAGGTGAAGAGAGCGGTGGACATTGCTTTGAGGAAGGCCGGTTTTAACCTTTATGTTGCAGAAAGCGAAGAACATCTGAACGAAGGTGTCAGGAAACGTATGATTACGGAAGCGCAGGCTGAAGAGATTCGTCGGTTGAAAGCTTCTGTAGCTGAGCAAAAAGCCGCAAGCTTATCGGAGCAGATGATTCAGAACATTGCAAACGGACGTATGACTAAATTTTACAAAGAGGTTTGTTTGCTGAAGCAGGAATATATTCAGGATGCTAAGATGACGGTAGCTAGCTACTTGAAATCAGTGAACAAAAACTTGACTGTGGTCGCTTTCCATCGTTTTACTTTGAGAGCTGAGTAATATGTATACATGAAGTAAGCACAAAGGGGCTTTCCGATGGTGGAGAGTCCCTTTTGCTTTATCTGTATGGGATTTCCTGAAGGCGACTGTTTGTCGTGTTTGTATGGGGAGACAGTTATTTGGATCGTACCTAACAGATTAGGGAATACATACCAAAGTGGTGGTCTTGGAGACTATGAAGGGACACTAAACAGAAGGCTTTACGGATGAATCATTATTTGGTACGTGTGTAGCCTTCTTTTTTCAATAGTTCGGTGACTTTGGCTTTCAGGTCACCCTGTATCAGTATTTCACCTTCTTTGACCGCACCGCCTACACCACATTTTGTTTTCAGCAATTTGCCTAGCTCTTTTAACTCTTCTTCGCTACCTGTGAAGCCTTTGACTACTGTCACTACTTTTCCGCCACGGTTCTTCTTTTCGATGCTTACTCGCAGGTTTTGTTGCTCTTTCGGAAGCGTCTCGGTTTCTTCGTTCCTTTCTGTTTCGTAATGGAAGTCAGGGTTGGTGGAATAAACTACATTCAGACGCTCTTTCCAATCGTTTTGTTTCATTTGCTTCGGTTTTGTTTCATTGGGCAAACTTAAGATAAATCTTTTGGATGAACGAATAAAGGAGAAAAAAACAGTGCGTTTTTACTATCGCTGGATAATTGCTTGTAGACGTAAATGCGTTAAATTATATAAATAAAAGAAAGTTCTCTTCCCGTATTTATACCATGCGGCTTCTGTGGTGTTTTATATGTATAGTATTTGTTTTTACGATACAATACGCCTGAAAACGTCTGTTTGTATGTTAGACTTAAATTCTTTATCCTTCACAAAGTTGCCTTTTTCAAAAAAAACAGTAATTTTGCAACTATCATAAAGTGTAAGCATGAATAACCGTTTGCAAAAAGATACGGACAAAGTGCCGGAGCCTACGTTAAGAAGGCTTCCGTGGTATCTTTCCAACATCAAGTTGAGGAAAGAGAAGGGGGAGCATTTCGTTTCGTCTACCCAAATTTCTAAAGAAATAAATATCGATTCTTCACAGATAGCCAAAGATTTGTCATACGTGAACATCTCCGGCCGTACGAGAGTGGGGTATGATGTGGATGAGTTGATTGATGTGTTGGAGAACTTTCTTGGCTTTACGGATGTGCACAAAGCTTTTCTGTTCGGGGCCGGAAGCTTGGGGCAGGCGTTGTTGGGTGATTCCGGTTTGACTCATTTCGGCTTGAAGATTGTGGCAGCCTTTGATGTAAATCCGGATTTGATAGGTCGGGAGATTAATCATATTCCTATTTATCATATCCGTTCGTTTGAGGAAAAAATGAAAGAATATGGAGTACATATCGGTATTCTGACGGTTCCCATCAATATTGCCCAAAAGGTGACGGATGATATGGTGGCGGGAGGTATAAAAGCTGTTTGGAACTTTACTCCGTTTCGTATTCGCGTTCCGGAAAATATCGTGGTGCAGAACACATCATTGTATGCCCATTTGGCTGTGATGTTTAACCGATTGAATTTTAATCAGATCAAATAATGAAAATTATGGCAGTCGGCATGAATTATGCCGACCATGTAAAGGAATTGGACGGTAGTTTTGTACGTCCTACTGAACCGGTTATCTTTTTGAAGCCTGACTCAGCCATATTGAAAGACGGAAAGCCCTTTTTCATTCCGGACTTTTCACAAGAGGTGCACTACGAAGCGGAGTTGGTGGTACGTATTTGCAGGCTTGGTAAGAATATTGCGGAACGTTTTGCGCATCGTTATTATGATGCCGTTACGGTGGGGATTGACTTTACTGCTCGTGATTTGCAGCGGAAGGCACGTTCTGTGGGAAACCCATGGGATTTGAGTAAGGGATTTGACAATTCGGCCGTTATTGGTGAATTTGTTCCAGTCGACAAGTTACCGGGTATACAGCAGTTGGCTTTTCGTTTGGATATAGACGGGCGAACCGTGCAGTCGGGGCATACGGCGGATATGGTATTTACGGTGGATGAGGTGATTGCCTATGTAAGTCGTTTTTATACCCTGAAGACTGGCGACTTGCTTTATACGGGGACTCCGGTCGGAGTGGGACCGGTGCATATCGGTGAACATTTGCAAGGATATTTGGAAGGCGAGAAGCTGCTTGATTTTTATGTCCGTTGAGTCTTGGCGATATTTGTTCGCCTGTTATCACTATTTATATATGTCTTATGAAGATACGTGTGGGGTTTGGTTTTGATGTGCATGCTTTGGTTGAGGGGAGAGCACTCTGGTTGGGAGGTATTAAACTGGAACATGAAAAAGGGCTATTAGGGCATTCGGACGCGGATGTCTTGATTCATGCTATTTGTGATGCCTTGCTGGGAGCTGCCAACATGCGCGATATAGGTTTTCATTTTCCGGATAATGCCGGAGAGTTCAAGAACATTGACAGTAAGATTTTGTTGGAGCGCACGGTCAGGCTCATCGCGCAAAAAGGCTATACGGTAGGAAACGTTGATGCGACGATATGTGCGGAGCGGCCAAAACTGAAAGCTCGTATCTCGGAAATGCAGGAGGTGCTGGCGAAAGTGATGGGTATCGATATGGACGATGTATCTATTAAAGCCACTACCACAGAGAAATTAGGCTTTACCGGGCGCGAGGAGGGAATCTCGGCTTATGCCACTGTCTTGATAAGTGGTTGAGTAAAGGGTGTCGCAGAAAAAAGATGTTGAAAATGGTGCCGGTCTTAAACGGATAGCATCAACCCTACGGTTAGTAATACTCCGAATAGGAAGATGTTGCGTGCCGTATTGGCCAGTACCGAGTTCAGTCCTTTCCCTTTGTTGATTCGGATGAGTTTGTTCCACGCCAGGAAATGGGGGATGAGGTAAATTTGTGGAAGAATGGCTGCCCAATAATGGTCGGCAAAAGCATAGCCAATGCACAACAGACAGGCTGTCACACCCAATAACAGATAACTTCGCCGTCCGGAACGGGCACCTAGGCGAACAACGATTGTCCGTTTTCCGCTTACTGCATCTTGTTCTCTGTCGCGGTAATTGTTTACCATTAGTAAGGTGTCGATGACCAGTCCACAGGCGATGGCTGCTATGGTGACATCCCATGTCCAGTTATGTATTTGTACATAATAGGTGAATCCTACCGGAACGATTCCGAAGAACAGCAGTACCAATATATCCCCCCAACCTAGATAAGACAGTTTCATAGTATAGAGGAACGCGAATAAAATACAGAGAATACCCACTCCAATTAGTTCCATTCCTCCGTAATAAATAAGCGGTAAGCCCACTCCGCAGGCCAGCATGGTGGTAAAGGCGATGCCTCGTTTCATGGCTTCTATGGTAATCCAACCTTGTGCGCAGGCACGTTTGGGGCCAAGTCGGTCTTTACGATCGCTGCCTTTGGCAAAGTCGAACAAGTCATTGATGAAATTCGCGTCGATTTGCATAATGAAAGCGAACAGCAGACAGAGAAGACAAGGTAACCATTGGAAATAGATGCCTGCATCATTGTAAGCCAATGCCGAGCCAATCAATACTGGCACGGCCGCTGCGGATAAGGTTTTAGGCCGTGCGGCCAGGAACCAAGCTTTGAGCGAGTTTGTTTTGACTTCTTTCATATCGTTCGGATTTCTTATGGCAAATGTACACAAATTTCTTTATTCGATGGACATATACTCATATTTATATGTAATTTAGAAAACTTTTGTTGGTGTCTGATACAAAGGAATTATCCTATAATTCGTATCTTTGCGTTCAACGCAATAAATTCGGATTAAATGGAAGACATTGTTCTTGTTATAGTCAAAAGCTTTACGCTTAATGATGAGCGATTGAAGAAATTAGGCGTAGGGCGTAAATGCTATTGGAAAGGACTTTTGGAACACATCGGAAATGCTTGCTGACGGTAAAAGGCTTGTCCATTATTATTCTGGTAATATAATAAAATGATGGGTAAAAAACACACTTCACTTATGGAAAAAACAAATTTGTGGAAAATCTGTCTGTTTCTGGCCGTACTGAGTCTTTCCTCTTGTGCTTCTTTATCAAAATTTCCGGGTGTGGGACGTATTAAGAAATACGAGTTCCATAGTGAGCGGATCCCATCGGCGTTCGATGGCTTTCGTATTGTGTTTGCTTCTGATTTTCATTATAAGAGCAAGTTTAAGGAAAGGCAATTACGTAATGCGGTGCGTGCCATGAATGCCGTGTCGCCCGATTTGTTGCTGATGGGTGGCGATTATCAGGAAAGTTGTGAGGTGGTGCGGGAGCTTTTTGCCGAATTGTCACGGGTAAAGGCTCCTTATGGAAAGATAGGTGTACTCGGCAATAACGATTACGAACGTTGCCGAGATGAAATTATCCGAGTCGCGCGGTTATATGGTATGAAGATGCTTGAGCACCAACATGATACCATTCATAAGGAATGTCAACAGATTATCATCAGTGGGGTACGTAATCCGTTTGATTTGGTACATAATGGTGTGTCGCCTACTCTGTCTTTATCACCGGATGATTTTGTGGTATTGCTGACACATACCCCAGATTATGTGGAAGACGTGGATGTCTCCAACACCGATTTGGCATTGGCTGGTCACACGCATGGAGGGCAGGTGACTTTTTTGCGTCTGATTGTTCCGGAAACCGGATCGAAGTATGGTAAACGTTTCCTTTCCGGTAAAGCTTGTAATAGCAAGGGAATTCCGGTCATTACTACCAATGGTTTGGGTACCTCCAGGAAGAATATCCGTTTTTGCGCTCCGAGTGAAATCGTGCTGATTGTGCTGCGAAGAAAATGATCTTGCTATTCAAGACACAGTCGTCCGACAACTTCATTGTCAACCAATCGGGAGTATAACTGTGGTTGCTCCCTTTTTTTCCGCATGGGGATGGCAGTACCTGCCAACCTATATGAATCGCCTTTGTTATGGATGTGTATTGTTTGTTTCTTGTATCTCCGTTCACCGTCCAGCGGTCGCTGGACGGTCCATGCAGATAGGTGCATCGGCTTTCGCAGCTATCTGACTTCACCGTCCAGCGTACTGTTGGACGGTGAACGGTGCTTACTTGTTATTACTATGCAGCCATCTTCTTTATGTCTTTAATATAAAGATACAATGATTTTCACTAATCCTCCAATCTGCAGACAGTTGGAATTCGTCAAACTACGTTATTTATACAGTTTATCTTGTGCTTTGGAGGAAAGAATTTCCAAGAAAAGAAAGTAGGGAGCATAGAAATATTGTTTCCATCAGTTCATCAGTTTATCGATATAATTGCTTATCTATAATCGTTCGGTATACCGCAGGAGGAAGAAAGAAACGTATGTCTTTTTTCTCTCGGATACTTTTTCGTATGAATGTGGAGCTGACGTCCAAGAGCGGCGCGTCGGCTATTTGTACATTTTTTGGCAACGGCTCTGTTTCGATGGGGAATCCCGGTCGGGGATAGATGAGGATGTGGTTTTCTTTCAACAAACGTTCGTACTCGTGCCATTGGTTGAAAACTTTCCAGTTGTCACTGCCGATGATGATGTAAAACGAGTGGTCGGGATATGCCGCTTTCAGTTTTTCCAGTGTATGAACCATATAAGAAGGACGTGGCAACCGAAACTCGAAATCTGATACTTTAAAGCGGGGATACCCTTCGGTAGCCAGTCGGGCCAGTTCCAGCCGTTGCATATCATCCAGCAAGTCCGTATGTTCTTTCAGCGGGTTATGCGGGCTGACTAAAAACCATAATTCGTCCAACCCGTAGAATTCGCACAAATAATTGGCCAAAGCCAAGTGTCCTATGTGAATCGGATTGAACGAACCTCCGAACAATCCGGTCTTTATAATCTTTTCCTCCATTGCTTAAGTTCCATACTTGCCAAATGGTTAAAAGAGCCATGGCCGGTGTAATGACATATATTGTTCCTGTTCTTTTATTTTTGAATGAATTCTCTGATTATTTGCAGAGTCTTGGCCTTTGCTGTTTCCAATTCGTCATTCACAATCACCACATCGAATTTAGAAGCGAAGCTCAGCTCGTATTCAGCTTTGGCCACCCGGTTTTCTATCATTTCCGGTTCATCGGTACCTCTTCCTGTCAGACGTTTTTTTAGTTCTTCGATGGACGGAGGCTGTATGAAGACAGAAAGTGCTTTCTCTCCATAAAATCGCTTGATGTTGCACCCTCCTACTACGTCCACATCGAATATCACGTTCTGGCCGGTTTCCAGTTGTTTTTCGACCTGTGCTTTCAGTGTCCCGTAAAAGCGGTTTTCATAAACCTCCTCATATTCCAGAAATTCATGGTTGGCGATTTTTGTACGGAACTCTTCGGGTGAGAGAAAGAAATATTCCACTCCGTTTTGTTCTGTTCCTCTTGGAGGACGGCTGGTAGCAGAGATGGAAAATGCCAGATTCAGGTTCTGGGTAAGCAAATAATTAATGATGGTAGACTTGCCCGACCCGGATGGTGCTGAGAAAATAATAAGTTTTCCTGCCATAGTTTTAAATGCTTGGTTGACAGCATGGCCGTCACATGACGTTTAATACCTGCTCTTTGATTTGTTCCAGTTCGTCTTTCATTTTGACGACAATGTTTTGCATTTCCGCCTGGTTGGATTTACTGCCGGTCGTATTGATTTCCCGTCCCATTTCCTGAGCGATAAAGCCGAGTTTTTTGCCTTGTCCATGTCCTTCGCGCATGGTTTCACGGAAATAATTCAGATGATTGGTCAGTCGCTGCTTTTCTTCATTAATGTCCAATTTCTCAATATAATAGATTAACTCCTGTTCCAGACGGTTTTTATCGTAATCTATGCTGATTGTTTTTTCCAGCGCGTCGATGATGCGGTCGCGTATTTTTCCTACGCGTTCCTGTTCGTAGGGTTCTATAGATTTTAATAAAGCGGCAATGTTGTCAATCTTTTCCGTGAATTTCTTTTCCAAAGCTATGCCTTCCTGCTTACGGAAAGTGACCAAATGTTCCAATGCTTCCTGAATGGCCGTATAAACCGCGTTCCATTCTTCTTCGGAAAGTTCCTGTATATCTACTTTTGTCATGACATCCGGCATGCGCAGAAGAATGGTGAACCAGTCTTCCGGCAACGGAATTCCCGTTGTTTCCGAAATGGTTTTGATTTGCTTGTAGTAGTTTTCCAATATGGCGGTATTGATAGGAGCTGCCGTTTCCGCAGCTTCTTTTTCTATCCAGATGCAGAAATCTATTTTTCCTCGTTCCAGTGTCTTAGTTATCAGGTTACGGATTTCCATTTCCTTTTCCCGGTAGATGGGAGCGATACGTGTGGATAAATCCATTGCTTTACTATTCAGTGATTTTATCTCAACGTTGATTTTTTTGCCTTCGAATTCGGTGGTAGCTTTACCGTATCCAGTCATTGATTGTATCATGATCAAACTTTTATTTTTTGCAAAAGTAATGTTTTTGTTGCAGATGTGAAGTACTTGCCGCTTTTTAATTTTGCAGGAAGGTTCATCGTCCTTCTCCCGTGATGTTGTCATCACTTTGTCGCACCTGCAGGGAGCCGTTAAGAAAACACGGAAACTGTGTCTACGGCCTTATTTTACAGGAATAATATAAATGAATGAAAAAAAATGTTGCGCATTAGAAATATATTTTATATGTTTGCAGCAGAAGGTAAGAGAGAGAAGCATATTTTGCCTGTATCGCAGGCATAAAATATGCCTTTTTGAAACCTTAATCACATTTTATTTAATAATGTTATGATTAAGTTTACAAATTTTAGTGGCATGGGAGGAGGTAAAATTAACCTCTGCAAAACATTAGCAGTTGGAATTTGCGTGTTTTCCCAATGGCCTCAGATTACGCATGCTAGTGCGATTGAGGGAGAGAGAGTAAAGATTGGGGTGGGAATGGCTACCCTAAATCAGAGTAAAGAAACTATTCAAGGTGTGGTATTGGATGAGAGAGGTAAGCCTTTGCCCGGTGCATCCGTCCTATTGAAAGGCACCCAAAACGGAACCGTCACCGATTTGGACGGAAAATTCACTTTAACGTATTCTTCAGATGTGGCGAAACCCCAATTGGTGGTAAGCTTCATTGGTATGGCAACCCGTACGGTCGATATTGCCGGTCGTAAGGAGTTGAAAATAGCTTTGTTCCCTGTGTTGAACGATTTGGATGAAGTTGTCGTGATAGGTTATGGCACGGCCAAGGCTAAAGATTTGACAGGATCGGTATCTCGTTTGAGCGAGAAAGACATTGAGATGGCGCCAATGACTTCCAGCATTTCCGGAATGCTTCAGGGACGGGCATCCGGAGTCAATGTAATGATCTCGAGTGCTTCCCCTACCTCTCCGGTATCAGTGGTAATTCGTGGTCAGTCTTCCTTATCGGGTGACGGGCAGCCCTTGTGGGTCATTGACGGAGTGCCTCAATATTCGAGTGGTATTTCCGGTGATGTTTCCAATACCTTATATAATTTGAATCTGAATGATGTATCAAGTATTGATATTTTGAAAGATGCGTCGGCAACGGCTATCTATGGTTCGCGTGCGGCCAGTGGGGTTGTGCTTGTCACAACAAAAAGTGGTGCGGAAGGGATGAAGCCAACCATAGAGTTCAGTTTGCGTTGGGGATGGCAAGTATTAAATTCAAATGATTTTAAGACAATGAATGCCGAGCAATATGTAGCCTTTTCTAAGCAAGCCAATCTATTGGAGGCTTATCGTCAGGGTGGCATAACTTATTTTAATAGGAAGTACATGGATACGAGTAAATTTAATCAGCTTCATACCAGCCAATGGGATATGAGTGATATCGATGACATGTGGCTTCCTAATGCTTACTATAACGGGACGGATAATTACTGGGATATGCTGACACAGAATGCGTTGGCTCAGGATTATAGTGTCTCATTACGAGGCGGAAGTAAGTCAAATTCATATTTTGCCTCAGTAAATTACAAGAATCAGGACGGGGTGGTAAAAGGCAGCAACTCTCGGTACGCCGGCGCTCGTTTTAACTTTGAGTCACAAGTAAGTGAAGTGGTGAAGTTTGGGTTGAACATGAATATTTCTTCACGTCAAGCAAATAACAAGGACAACATGATTGGTCGAATCATTGGCATGCGTCCGGACTATCCGGCCTATAATGAAGATGGAGGAATCAACACCATAGACTTCTATACCAAGAATCCGTTGATTGAATTGATGGATAAAAATTATAGTGAGTCCCGCAATTTAAATGCTTCGACCTATTTGGAATATAATATAGGGATATTCAGTTAAAGGCTGCAGATGACGGCTGCAGAATCTTGCGAGACTCCTATAAATGCCAGAAAAC
>CANQSM010000019.1 GCA_947626525.1 uncultured Phocaeicola sp.
AATTTTTTAACATTTCTAGTTTAAGGCACGGATAAAGTGCCTTAAATCAAGGGTATGCCCTAAATTGAGTACTAACAGCAGATGGAGGAAGCCTTTCGTTTCGGCCTGTACGGATACAAAATATTTGCGGGTATGCTCAAACTGATTGGGATATTTGGCGCTGTAGAACG
Organism: uncultured Phocaeicola sp.; assembly: GCA_947626525.1. Lineage (GTDB taxonomy): Bacteria > Bacteroidota > Bacteroidia > Bacteroidales > Bacteroidaceae > Phocaeicola_A. Next base: position 171 of record CANQSM010000019.1, read on the forward strand.
TGTTGGCGCCATAATCTTTGTCGGAATAACCGGCTTGCCATTTTACATCCGCCTGCGGGTGGGTAAACATTCCTTGGTAAAAGGCTTTCCGGGTCTTGAAATCACTGTTCGCCGTGGCGCCGTCACTTCGGTTCAGGCTTCCGGACAGCTGGTTGCTGACTTTTCCCGTGGTATAGTTGAAACGGGCTCCTCCGCCAGCCAGGCCGTATGAACCGCCTCCCATATATGCGGCGACATGGCTTTTCGAGTCTGTTTGGGTCACGATATTGATGGCGCCCGACAAGGAGGATGTACCGTAGACGCGTCCTGCGGGCCCTTCAAGAATCTCGATGCGTTCAATGTCATTTAAGTCAACCGGAAAATCCGCGGCGTTGTGTCCTGTTTGCGGGTCACAGATGTTCACGCCATTTAAAAGGAGAGTAATTTGATCGAACGTGCCTCCACGTATGCTGATGTCTGTTTGAATTCCGAGATCACCCCGTTGGCGGACATCTACGCCCATGACATACTTCAGTAAGTCGTTTACACTTTGCGCCGGCGCGGCGGCAATGGCCTCGCGATCCAGTACTGTCACCATTCTCGCCGCCTGGCTCAAAGGGAGCGGCACGCGTGATGCGGTCACTTCCACCTCCCGCATCTCCACATCCGTATCCGATGATGAGTCTGAAACATGGTGCACGGTCTGGGCCGAGACGCTCTCCGTATTGGCAAATGCCAAGGTGGCAAAAGCCAGCACGCCTATGCGTACTTCTTTTTTCAAACTACAGAACACGGAATACGGTTTGCGGTGCAGCTGGTGAAACCGTACAGTCATCTGTTGGTTTTGTCTTTGTTTGTACATAAATAATTGGTTTTAGTTTTGCAAAATCGCATGGCAAAGATAGGTCATTCGGGATTTATATCTATCTTTGCGCGCTGAAAAATAATCTTCATTTTTGCCGTTTATGTGGAAGCTGCTTAAAGATTGGACCTTGCCTGTGGCCATGCTGGCGGGTACGTTGGTTTATTTCTTGTTTGTCTGGATTCCTTTGTTGGAGCCGCTCAAGCCTTTTGTCCGTTCGGTCATCGATTACCTGACGCCTACGCTGATATTTGTCATGCTGTTTGTTACTTTTTGTAAGGTCTCGCCGCATGAGTTGCGTTTGCGGCGCTGGCATGTGTGGTTGTCCGTATTTCAGGTTATAGCCTGTGTGGTGGTGTACTATTTGCTTGCTCCGTTCGACAAGATCGTGGCGCAGGCAGCCATGGTGTGTGTCATCTGCCCCACTGCCACGGCCGCGGCGGTGATTACCGGCAAGTTGGGAGGCAGCTCGGCAAGTCTTACCTCTTACACTCTGTTGTCCAATCTGTTGACCACCATTATCGTGCCTGTCATCTTCCCGATGGTGGAGCCTCATGCCGGCATCGGTTTCTTTATCTCTTTCCTGCTGATACTGGCCAAGATATTTCCCTTGCTGATATGCCCTTTCCTGGCCGCGTGTGTCATGCAGTACGTCTTTCCGAAGCTGAACGCCCGCATTACCTCTCTGCGCGACCTGGCTTTTTACCTGTGGGCCATATCGTTGGCCATTGTCACCGGAGAGACCGTAAGGTCGCTTATGACCAGCCATGCCGACCCTAATGTGGAACTATGGATAGCTTTGGCCTGTTTGGTGATTTGTTGCCTGCAATTCCTTTTGGGCAAAACCATCGGCAGCCGTTACAACGACCGCATCAGTGCCGGACAGGCTTTGGGACAGAAAAACACCGTGCTGGCTATCTGGATGGCTTATACATTCTTGAACCCGTTGTCATCGGTTGGACCTGGTTCGTATGTATTGTGGCAGAACATTATCAACAGTTATCAGTTGTGGAAAAAGCGAAAGAACAGGCTTAGGCAATAGTTGTAAAATGATGAAATGAAGTGCTTGAATAAATTTGACGGAAAGGGAACCTTTCATGAAAAGTATGATCTTATTCAGTCATGAAAGGAACCCGATCCGTCATTTTTAGAGTGGAGGGCCCGGCTTTTTGATTGGTCGAGCTTTCCCGGTACAGTTATCTCGCTCTTTTGTGGCGGCCTTGCGGACGCATGCGCATGCTTTGGTATTTTTTGTATTGTTCTTCAGTCAAAATACTCTTTATTTTCTCATCCGTTTGCTTCCTTTTAGCTTCCATTTCCTCGCGTGAGGGCCTTTGGCCTGAATCATTTTTGGAAGGTCTCATTTCTTCCATGGCTTCTTTGAACTGTTTGGCTTGTTTCTCATCCAGTCCTAATTCAGTGACTATTTTCTCGATTCTTTGCGAGCGGTCCGGTCTTTCCCTTTTCTTGTCTTGTGCCATGCATGCAGCCGAGCTGATGAGTATCGCAACGGCTAAACTGAAAATTTTTTTCTTCATAACTTTTGTAATTTAATTGGTTTCATGTAACATACTTATGACTCTATTTGCCGGAAAACGTTTACTCTGTATTTTTTATTATCTACGAATGAGGAAACTCTGTCGACAAAATAGGAGTTTATGCCTCAAAAAAAACATGTAAATTGGAAAAGACTCGTTGTCTTTTAGCGGCGAGACTGATTTATTTGTAATATTGCACAAAAATACAGAAACATTGTTCGTGTCCATAAAAAATAGAAAGAAATGAATGTACTTTCCATAATTGATTCTTATTATAAAGAGAATGACAGACTCAGAGACATTTTGTTGATACATAGCCGTGCGGTGGCTGACAAGGCTCTGCATATTGCGGAAGCTCATCCCGAGCTGCGATTGGATACTGTCTTTCTGGAAGAGGCGGCTATGCTTCATGATGTAGGCATATTTTTAACGGATGCATCCGGTATTGCTTGTTATGGCACGGAACCTTACATCTGTCACGGTTACTTGGGTGCGGAACTGTTGCGGAAAGAGGGTTTTCCCCGGCATGCTTTGGTTTGTGAACGACATACCGGTGCCGGCATTTCATTAAAGCAGATTATAGAGCGGCACTTGCCTATTCCACATCGGGATATGATTCCGGTCAGCATGGAAGAACAGGTTGTTTGTTTTGCAGACAAGTTTTATTCGAAAACTCATCTGGAGCGGGAGAAGAGTGTAGAGGCGGCATTGAAAAGCATCTCCAGATATGGGGAGGAGGGTGTTATGCGTTTTAGAACATGGTGTGGGCTCTTTCTGTAACTCTAAAAAATAAATTAAAATACTTTGCATTCTTCTTTTTTATTGACTGATATTGTGTAATTTTGCCATCCGATGTGTAAAGCCTGACTAATGTCATCATTAAGAATCTATATAAACATATCTATATTATTGGTGTTTGTGCTATGGCTATGGCCTCGAAGCGCCGACGCGCAACGTCGGAAAAGACAAGATACTCCGGCGGATTCTGTCAGGGTGGAGCGTGCCGTGTCGGATTCGTTGGCTGTGGATACTGTAGCTGCCAAACCTAAAAAGGAAGCCTTGGACGCGCCGGTTATCTATGAATCGAACGATTCTACTATCTTTTCGGGCAGGAACGCCACGTTGTATGGATCGGGAAAGGTGAATTATCAGAAGATAGAATTGACGGCTGAAGTAATTTCCATGAATATGGACAGCAGCACGGTGTATGCCAACGGTATCAAGGATTCGTCGGGAGTAATCAAGGGAAAGCCGATTTTCAAGGACGGTGAGACTCCTTATGAGTCGGAAACCATGAGCTATAATTTTAAATCGAAGAAGGGATTTATCAATAACATCACCACAGAACAGGGCGAAGGGTATATAACCAGTCAGAATGCCAAAAAGGGAGCGAATGATGAGTATTATATGGAGCATGGGCGTTATACCACTTGTGATGATCATGAACATCCGCATTTTTATCTGGCATTGAGCCGCGCGAAAGTCCGTCCTAAGAAAAACGTAGTGTTTGGTCCGGCTTGGCTGGTTGTGGAGGATGTTCCGTTGCCTTTGGCCATTCCTTTCGGTTTTTTCCCTTTTAGCAGCAAATATTCATCAGGGTTCATCCCCCCGAGCTATGGGGACGAGACAACCAGAGGATTTTATTTGCGTGACGGCGGTTATTATTTTGCCATCAGTGATCAGATGGACTTGAAGCTGACCGGTGAAATCTTCACAAAGGGCTCATGGGGATTAGGGGCTGTGTCGAATTATAATAAGCGTTATAAGTTTTCGGGAAGTTTCAATTTGAGTTACTTGGATACTAAGACGGGTGACAAGAATATGCCTGACTATTCGGAAACGACGAGCTTTAAAATAATGTGGACACACAGACAGGATCCGAAAGCCAATCCCAATACCATTTTTTCGGCTAGTGTCAACTATGCGTCAACTAGTTATGAAAAGTCGAATTTGGGTAGCTGGTATGACCCCCAACTTTATTCGCAAAGTACACGTACATCGAGTGTCAGTTATTCCCGTACTTTCCCGAATCAGAATCTGACTATTTCCAGTACATTCAATATTTCACAGAATACACGAGACTCTGTCGTCTCCATGACTATGCCCGACCTGAATATCTCTTTAGGGCGTATCTATCCTTTCAAACGTAAAAAGGTGGTAGGGAAAGAGCGTTGGTATGAAAAGATCTCCCTTCAGTATACCGGACAGTTAAGTAACAGCATTACGACCAAGGAGGATTTGCTCTTGAAATCTGATTTGATGAAGGACTGGCGTAACGGTATGCGTCATGAAATACCTATCAGCGCCACTTTTACTTTATTCAAATATATCAATGTCGTGCCTTCGTTCCGATATACTGAGCGTTGGTATACTCATAAGATAAAGCGCGGTTGGGATGAAGTGAACAGGGAAGAAGTACGTGATACGATTTATGGTTTCAACCGGGTTTATGACTACAGTCTGAGTCTGTCCGCTAATACTACTTTATATGGATTTTATAAGCCTTCGAAGAGGATCTTCGGTGACAAGATTGAAATGATTCGTCACGTGTTCAAGCCTTCTATCAGCTATAGTATGACTCCCGACTTCGGGGCGCGCAAGTATGGTTTCTGGGATAGTTATGTTTATACAGATGAGAACGGTGAGGTACGTCAGGTAGAATATACTCCGTATGCCGATGCCCTGTTCGGGTATCCTGGCAGAGGTAAATCCGGAAGTATCAGTTTTGATGTGTCTAACAATTTGGAAATGAAGGTTAAGTCGGATAGGGATTCTACCGGTGTAAAAAAGATTAGCTTAATTGACGAATTGTATGCGGGCATATCCTACAATACCGCCGCGAAGGAAAAACCTTGGAGTGACCTGAATATGCGGTTGCGTTTGAAATTAACTAAAAAATATACTTTCAATCTGAGCGCCCGGTTTGCCACGTATGCCTACACGTTTAATGAGAACGGGCAGGTAGTGGAAGGTAACCGTACGGAATGGTCTTACGGACGGTTCGGACGTTTCCAGGGGATGAGCCAAAACTTCTCTTATACTTTTAATAATGATACGTGGAAAAAGTGGTTCGGCAAGGATAAGGATAAAGAAACGGCTTCGAATAATGATACCTCAGATACGGAGGCGGACAACACGCAATATGACGAATTCGGGAATCCGATAGAAGAGGAACCCAAGAAAAAGACAGAAGTGAAGGCGGATGTGGATGAAGATGGCTATCTGCGTTTCAAAATGCCATGGTCTTTTACGGTTTCGTATGGTATTACCATGAGTGAAGACCGCAGCGCAAAGATTAATATTAAGACCATGCGTTATCCATACAAATTTACGCAAAACATGAATTTCTCCGGTAATGTGAAATTGACTGATAAATGGAATATTTCCTTTTCGAGCGGTTATGATTTCGAAGCGAAAAAAATCTCCATGTCTACGGTGAACATTTCCCGTGATTTGCATTGCTTCCAGATGACGGCAGGTATGGTATTTGGTCCGTTTACTTCATATAACTTTACTATCAGCGCTAATGCCAGTATGTTGAAAGACGCTTTGAAGTATGATAAACGAAGCAGTATCAGCAGCAACATTGAATGGTACTAGATAGGGACAGCCGGAAATGCCTTACCATTGGATGGGCTCTTTGCCGTGCGCTGCCAGATAATCATTGGTCCGGCTGAAATGTTTATTTCCAAAAAAACCATTGTAGGCGGAAAGAGGAGATGGGTGGGCGGAAGTCAGTACAAGATGTTTGTTACGGTCGATAAACGCTCCTTTTTTTTGGGCATAACTTCCCCATAAGATAAATACCAGGTTCTCTCTTTCTTCCGCCAAACAGCGTATGGCAGCGTCGGTAAATTCTTCCCAGCCTCTTCGTTGGTGCGAACCTGCCTGATGTGCTCTCACCGTCAGAGTGGCATTGAGCAACAGCACCCCTTGGCTGGCCCACCGGGTCAGGTTTCCGGTAGGGGGTACCGGAGTTCCTAAATCATCTTGTATTTCTTTGAATATATTTACCAAGGAAGGAGGGAAAGGCACACCGTCGTTTACGGAGAAGCAAAGTCCGTGTGCTTGCCCGGGGCCATGGTAAGGGTCTTGTCCGATGATGACAACTTTGACTTTATCGAATGGGCAAAGATTGAACGCGTTGAAAATAAGTTTCCCCGGTGGATAGATTGTACCTGATTTGTATTCGTTTCTCACAAAATCTGTCAGAGCGATGAAATAGGGTTTGTCAAATTCAGTGGTGAGATGTTTCTTCCAGCTTTCTTCTATTTGTACGTTCATGGTAATTTATTTTTAGATATCCGTACAAATATACGGTTATTTAATGAAAAAGAAGAGTCTGCAAAATAAAAATTGAAAACAGAGAGCGGTACACAACCCGGTTCTCTGTTTTCAATATGTCTGACTTCTACATTATAATAGCCTTATATAAGCGGAATGCTTGCTTCCATGCATTCTTTCCGCATCTCATCCGGCCAGATGCTTGCCTGGATTTCTCCGATGTGCGCTTTACGCAGGTAAATCATGCAGAGCCGTGATTGACCGATGCCTCCTCCTATGCTTAGAGGCAGGCTGCCTTCCAGCAACCGTTTATGGAAATAAAGTTCCATACGCTGTTCTTGGCCGGCTAGTTGGAGCTGGCGTATCAGAGCTTCCCGGTCTACCCTTATACCCATTGATGACAGTTCAACGGAGCGGTCGAGGATACTATCCCATATAAGCAAATCTCCGTTCAGTCCCGGGAGCCCGTCAAGACCAATACTTGTATAGTCATCGTAATCAGGTGCCCGCAGGTCGTGTTCTTTTCCGTCAGCCAGTTTGGCACCAATGCCGATGATAAATACGGTACCGTATTTTCTGGCAATCAGATCTTCCCGTTCTTTGGGGGTCTTGTCGGGATAAAGCTGGCGTAACTGTTCCGAATGAATGAAGTAGACCTTTTCGGCCAGAAATGGTTTGATTTGCGGATAAGCTTCACATACCATGAATTCAGTGCGGAGCATAGCCGCATAGATGCGATTGACTATTGTCTTCAAAAAGTCAATGTTTCTGTCTTCTTTGGTAATCACTCTTTCCCAATCCCATTGGTCTACATAAAGTGAATGTAAATTGCCCAAACGTTCATCGGCCCGAATGGCATTCATGTCTGTATAAATACCATATCCGGGCTCGATATGATAGTCAGCTAGCGTTAAACGTTTCCATTTGGCAAGAGAATGTACTACTTCGGCTTGTACATCGCCTAAATCTTTGATGGGAAATGATACGGGGCGTTCCGTTCCGCTTAAGTCATCATTGATACCCATTCCTTTCAATACAAAAAGTGGAGCCGTTACTCTGCGTAAACGTAATTCTGCGGAAAGATTCTGCTGGAAGTATTCTTTTACCTTTTTGATACCTAACTCCGTTTGTTTCAAATCGAGCAAAGGCGTATAGTGCAGGGGCTTTATAAAATAACTCATATTTTTCGAATGCTTATTTTAGTTAGTTAATTTGTTTAATTGATTCTCTAATGGTTTGCAAATATACTAATTAGATTGAATAATGAAACTAAAATAAGATAAATAAGTGGTATAAAGAAAGAAAATTATAAATATGACGTGCATTTTATTATTTGTTGAATGGCATAAGGTGACTTTGTTGAAAAAAATAATGTCTCAAGTATAGGATGTAATCATAATATTTTGTACTTTTGTACTCCATAAGGCTCCGTAGCTTAGTGAATAGAGCGTCAGATTCCGGTTCTGAAGGTCGTGCGTTTGAATCGCACCGGGGTCACAAGTAGAAAGAGGAATTTCCAGACTGAAATTTCTCTTTTTTTAATAGGCTTTATAAACTAAACCGTAAATAAAATATCCCCAAAAAGCAAATTGTAGCTTTTTGGGGATATTTTTATTTCCTTTCACTTTGATTTCAAATCCTTTTTAGAAGAAAAGATAACGGGTGTCTTTTACTTTGCTCTTCAGGTACAGATCATTAACGAAACGACTCATAAAACGCATATTCATATTTGACAGGTTCGCTTCTTCTGTCTTAGGATCGAATGTATCGTTTGTTTTTTCTCTGTTATATATTTGGAATACGAATACGCCTCCGTTTCCTTTGACTGGTGCACTTAACTGGTTCAGTTCTGCATTCATCACTTCTCCACCTAATACTGGTTCGCTGGAGTGAGTCATGGAAACATAAGTAGGAGCAGAGAATGTAACGTGTTTTACGCTGTCGGTTATTACATTTGCAATAGACTTTGCTTCGTTAAAGTCCTTTGCTTCTTTAATCTGGTTAGTCAGTATTTCAGCCTTCTTATCACGAAGTATTTCTGCTCTTAACATTTCGGCTACTTTTTCAACAGGACGATATCCTTCTTCGTTAATATCTGAAACTGCAACAACCAACAAGTGGTCATTGTTGCCACAATCATATAAAGGAGAGACTTCGTTTTTCTTCGCATCGAATATCCATCTCAATGCGTCATGTGTCCCACGAATTCCGCATACGGTATGTTCGTTACTCATAAATTCATTGCGTTCTAGTAAACGATAACCGTTTTCTTCCGCATTTTTTACAAGTTTATCCAATGTCCCGTTAGAAGCGACGAACTGACTGAAGTCATTGTATGCTTTCGTATAGGTTTCCTTGCTGAATTCTACCGGACGTTTTACCACGGCTACTCTATACTTGTTCGTCATCGCTTTTCTGTCTACTACCTGTACAATCAGATTTCCTTGTCCAAACTCAATGTTGGCTATGCCTTTAGGGGCGAGTGTATTCAGTGCATTGAATATTTTCAAGTAGTTGGCATCCATCTGAGCCGTTTCGTAGTTGCGTGATGCTGTCCAATTGCTTTCACCTGTTTGACCGTATTTTTTTGCCACTTCTACAAAATCAGCACCGTCTTTTATCGCATTGTTAATACTGTCTGCTAAAGTTCTGGTTGCTTCTGGAGTCGCGGCTATGACTTGAATCTGACGGAATTGAATGGAATCCGGAGCCAGTTGTTTCGAGAGTACTTTGAATGCATTATAAGAATCGTCTGCCTGGTTATAGAACGGACCGTATATTTCTCCCACAGCTACAGAATCCAAACGATTGGCGATGTCTGTCGGAAGTGCGGCCTTCGTAACAGGTAAGTCGAGGAAAGGTACAGTAGAACCTGTAGAACGGATGAATGAAGCAAATTCATTTTCCGTTTTAGCCAGTTCATTGCTATATTCCGTAACATCGTTGAAGACGGCATTCCGGTCCGCTTCACTAGGAGTAATCTGGACATCTATGTATTTGATGTCACGGGTTTCTACTGTATTCTTGAATTGCTCTTTTTTCTTCTTATATAAATCTTTGATTTCTGAAGAAGATATGGTTATGGTAGAGTCAGCTACGGAAGAGTAGGGCAGAGCCGCTAATAAAAGATCGGATTGATTGGTGCGTGCGTTAAATGAATATTCTGCTTCAATAGGATTGGATATAACAGACTTCATTAATAGATTCTGGAACTTATTGACCAATAAAGCTCTTTTCAATTGATTTTCTGTATAATTCATAATCAATGATACATCTTCCGGATTGCCTTGGTGTACAAAATAATCCATAATTTCTTTATCAAACCGGCGTGTTTGCGGATTGATAAAAGGAGTTTGATTTAGTATCGGGCTAGTTCCTTCTTTAATTAGTGCTTTGATTTCCGCATCAGTAACGGTTAAACCTAATTTTTTTGCTTCATTTTCAATCAGGGTATATTGGACATAGGATTCCCAAATGAAATCTTTGGCCTGAGTAAGTTCATCATCATTTGTGTTGCGTCCATATAATTTTTCCTGAACTTTCGTATATTCGTCCACCATAGACTGATACTCTTGTGCGGAAATAACTTTACCGTTGATTTCACCAACATCTTGTTTGGTTTGGTGAGGTTGAAAAGCTTTCCATGCGTCACTTGCAATGAAAGCAAAAAGTGCTAGACCGATAACAATGACCAATAAAGGCCCTTTGTTTCTGATTTTCTGTAATGTTGCCATTTAACTATTCGATTGTTTTATTGTTTATTATTCCTTGTTTTATATTTAGCGCACGAAGATACAAAAAATGATTATATTTCTCTATTAATTAGATGGAAAAAATGCACTAATCAACGACTTTAAGTCTTACTAGTTCAATTTTTGTTGTCGCTACTTTAATTATTTTAAATTGATAATTATCGATGGTTATAATTTCGTGTAATTTAGGAAAGCTTTGGTATTGGTGTAGAATCAGCCCTCCGATAGTCAAGTATTCATCAGACTCAGGCAAGTTCAAGTTGAACATTTCATTTACTCGCTCTATTTCTAACCGGGCAGAAAGGATGTATTCGTTTTCTTCTATTTCTTTTGCGATATAAGAGGTGGTATCGTGTTCATCTTCTATCTCTCCGAAAATTTCTTCTACCAAATCCTCGAGCGATACGATACCTGACGTTCCTCCGAATTCATCAACGACTACCGCCAAAGATTTTTTCTGTTGCATAAACAGCTTCATCAGTTTTTGGGCACTCATTGTTTCCGGCACAATAGGCACTTGCTGGATGTAGTGCACCCAATCGTCGGCGTGACGGAACATTTCAGAGGAGTGGATATACCCAACAATGTTGTCAATATTGTCTTTATAGACGATAAGTTTGGAATTTCCTGATTCTATAAAGTGAGATTTCAGCTCATCTATACTGGCCGTGATGTCCACCGCTTCTATTTCTGTTCGCGGGACGATACAGTCTCTGATTTTTATGTTGGAAAAATCCAATGCATTTTGGAATATTTTTACTTCAGTGTCAATGTCGTTTTCGTTTTCGGCGATACTTGATTGGATAAAATAATCCAAGTCTGTTTTAGTGAAGGCTTTATTGGCAGCTTCTTTATTTATATGTATACCGAACAGTTTCAGCAGACCTTCCGAAATACTTGAAGTGAATTTGGATATTGGATATAAAATAATGTAGCAGATGAATATAGGGATTGCAAAAAACTCCAGGGTGGAATTCGGATTTATTTTAAACAGCGTCTTAGGAAGGAATTCTCCGGTTACCAGGATGATGAGTGTGGAGGCAACGGTTTCTATTAAAACCAGAAGAAAGTGATTCTCAATAATGCCTTGCAGAAAATATTGTTCAATAACTTGGGCCATTAGAATGCCATAGATGACCAATGCTATATTGTTTCCAACTAATAGGGTAGAAATAAAATTATTGGGGTTCCGATAGAAGATGGAAAGTATTTTTGTTGTGATACTTTGATTGCTTTTGTCCATTTCGAAGCGTAGCTTGTTGGATGAAACAAATGCTATCTCCATCCCTGAGAATAGTGCGGAAAAAGCCATTGAAATAAGGATATAAATGAAAGTGCTGCCCATGTTTTTAGTTTATAGAATCACGGCGGATAGAATCTTGGGGTTGCTCTTCAACTGGGAAAATTCCAGCCGTATTGCGTATGACATAATCTGTAAATTGCTGGTTTGAATTAAAACCGTAGCCTGTTATGATTTTTTCTTCTTGTTCGATGTGTATGAATTTGTCGGAATAGACTTTTTCCGTACTTTGATTCCAGTAGAGTTGCTCTGTGTCGAACTTTTCTCCTTTTTGATTTCTGATAGATACATGGCCTCTTAGATCCCACAACTTTTGTTTGTCGTAGTAGTAAGCCGTATCAGCCTTGATTTTGGCGTCTACACGCATCTCGTTGTCGAATTTTTCAAGAAAGATACCTTTCTCGAAAGCCCATTTAGGGGGATTGGTTTTGTCAAATACCATCCATTCTTCTGATATGATTTTATATCGTATGACTCCTGAGTCGGAAATGAGTGATGACACACCTATTGTCGTCATGGAAGGGAGAGAGTCCCTGCAAATAGTAGAAACAGCCGAATTTTTCTTTTTTCCACTACATGAGGGGAATAAAACAAGCATAACAGTTGCCCAAAGAGCAACTGTTATGCTTATATAAATAAGGTTTTTGTAGTTTTTATATATGGTGGTCATATTATCTGATGACAGTGCTTTCCCCTATCCATCCGCCAATGGTGACTGAATCTCCTTTTTTAAGATTCAGGAAGAACAAGTCTTCCGGTTTCGGGGTATGTGCGGCATAAGTTCCGATTAGCTTGTTCGCCTCTTCAGTAACACTGGGATCAACACTTTTTGCACGTTGCAGTTTGTCAATTGCCAGATAATAAGTACATCTGTTCAATGCGCTTTCTTCGCTCCAATTTGGGCTTGAAGCGTACATATTGGCAATAAGTATGTAGGCTTTCCCATTTTTGTCATTGAATGAAATTGCTTTGTTTGCATATGATTTTGCTTTGCTTAACTGTTTTTTTGAGAAGAGAACTACTGCCGCATTATAAGCATCTTCTGATTTCTTAATCGGATCCTCTTCCAGTTCAATTGCCTGGTCAAAGAATTGGAGTGATTTATCCAAATTTTCTTTTTTATAATACATGTATGCACATCCTATAGCGGTTTCTGCTGTAGGAGATACAGCATGGGCATATTCTGAAGCTTTGAAATAGACTTCTTGTTCTGTGCATTGGAACATTCTCATCAATGCGACTACATTTTTTAAGTAATCTAAGTTATCCTTGTTTTCTTCAATCTTCGGTGCATACATGGCTTGCAGATTCTCGCAACTCGCTGCACCGCTGTTGATGAAAATTCCGTCTACATAATCTTTAGTCAGCTTAGTCGCCTTTTTTAAAGCCTCATTTGCTTTGGGATTGTTTTGAGTACGTTCGTTTACTGCATTGGCATACTCTGCGGCCAATTGATAATCAGCTATAAATTTCTCTTTGTGATTCGCATCTGTTTTGTATTTCTTTTCTGAGATATTGATAAAGTCTTGCAAGATATAGTAATCAGCTTTTTCTTGCTCAAGGCTCAGCACTTCCGATAACATGTCATAAGCTTTGTTTATATCAATTTGTCCTCCAAATACAATATAATCGTGCGCTTTCATACCTAACACTTTACCTTTGGATACCGGAGTACGTACCAATGAATTCAAATCGTCCAAATATTTCAGACGTTGGTCATATACATCCATTAGCTCACTTACGTATTCAGCACGTTTGGTTGCATCTTTCTCATTATTGATGAGCCATTGCAGAATTTTAGCCCCATTTATATAGGTTGAAACTTGGGCTTTTGGGCATTCAGTGTAAGCTGCTTTCCACGGTAGATAAGCATCTTTGAAGTTTCCCGTTTTTACATACTCAGCATAAATGCTCAAATTTTGTAAGCATCTTAAACTGTCTTCTCCATGTCCGAATCTCGAACCGTCATCTATTCCCTTCTGTGCAAATGTGCTTGTTGTCCCGAGTGCAAAAACAAGTAGGGTTGCGGTAATCATCTTCATTTTCATCGTATAGAATTTTAGTTGTTATTATTAATATTATTATTCGTGTAATTTTCTGCTTTTCATTATATTATTGAACTTTCCATTTGAAGAACCATAATTCGTTGAAAGTCAATCCTACACTTAGCTTAAGGTAGTTTTCCTTGATAAGGTTGTTGACTTTTGGGTCCACGTTCACATATTCGGCAGAAAGTGTAAGGAATGATGTCTTGCTGCTATGTGTGTTGAATATGGGAACGACTATAGCTCCTCCTACACCGTATTCTCGTGTATCAGCTTCTTTTACTTTTATATACGGATCAGCATAGTATGCTCCTAAACGATATCTCATTCTTTTGAATAGGCTTCTGGCTGTGTAACTTGGGACATATTCCGCACCGATAGCTATTTTATAGGCGTTGTTGAATTTCCAATTCTCATAGTCTGTACTTGAATTTGTGGTGTGCTCAATAAGCTTTGGAGGCAAAACTGTTTGGCCGCCTCCAATAGAAGAGGTAGTGAAATGCGGATATTTTACATTGGCCCATTTTTGTAATGTATAGTCGATTCCCACTGTCAGGCGGTTGTCATAAACATAAGTGAAGCCTATACCGAAACAGTGTGGTATCTGATATGCATTACTGATTGTATCAACCCTTGAATTCAGTGGTGTGGAAGAACTGGAGCTTTCCGTTGTCCGTTGTATTTTGTGTGCGTCTGCGTTGACATTATGCCCAAGTGAGTAGGTCGCACCTACCGTCACTTTGTTTTTCGGACCGAATTCTTTTGTGTATTGTATGCCGAAATCCGCTTTGTATGTTTTTATCTGGGAAGAGTAGGAACGTATGTTGGCGTAGATATTTTCAGTATTGTAGCTATTGGTAATGGAGTGGTTCAGGTCTCCCCATAAATATGAAACATTTGCTCCGACGGAGAGTCCTTTAAATATTTCTCCACCGACTCCTAAAAAGGCTTGGCTCAAACCTCCGTCCCCTGCGAATGTTTCATAAGAAACAATCTTTCCTTCTTCATCCTCTCTTATGGTTTTACTGGAAGAAAAGCTATAGTTGATTTTAGAATAAGGCAGAAATCCAGCGGTCATACCGATATTTTTAAATATCCGGAATTGAAGAGCCAGATAATCGAGGCTTGAATTCTTGGCATTCATTTTTACAGTTCCGTTGTCAAAGTTCGCATTTTGCAATGTTACACCGGCATCAAATAAGAATGTCAAAGAGTCGATTGCTGAATAAGAAGCAGGGTTACCCACGTTTATCTGGTACTTGTTTCTAAGTCCGAAAGATAGACCGCCCATACCTTTGTTTGCGCTTGTACTCTGATCAGAAAGAAGTCCGAATCCATATCGGGAATAAGGGGAGTTCACGCCGTTTTGGGCCACCATTATTCCTCCTATCATCGTAAACAATAGCATGCAAAGGGTCTTGTTATATTTTATCATTGTATTCTAAAATTCTGTTTAAGCCTTTCAGCACTAAAAATTTATCTGCAAAGATGATATTTTTTAGGTTTGTATCAAAAGAAAATTCATCTCCCCCCGTTAAAAAAACCAAAAGTTCGGGATATTTCTTTTGTAAATGGGTGATGTAGCCGCTTATTTCAAACTCCATGCCTTTAATTACCCCTGATCGGATAGCTGTTTCCGTATTGTAGCCCAATTCGGGTATGTTACCTTCTGCCTCAATAAGTGGTAGTTTGGCTGTATAAGAATGAAGCGCTTTGAATCGCATTAATTTTCCCGGTGCGATGTTGCCGCCATGGTAGTTCCCTTGTGCATCAATAAATTCGTATGTAAGGCAGGTGCCTGCATCGATGACCAAAAGATCTTTTCCAGGTTGGAGTAATTGGGCTCCTACCACTGCGGCAATGCGGTCGCTGCCTAACGTTTCAGGCGTTTCATATAATATTTTTATGGGAAGAGCGGTTCGGTTGCTTACTCGTAATATCTTGAAATCTAGTGTTTTCAGCTGTGTTTCTATCATATCACTCAAATAAATGACTGTTGATAGAATCCCTTTTTCTATGGGATATTGTCGGCAGATTACCGGTAATAAGTTCAATGATTGGTTGGAATCGTAAAAGATATCAATCAATTCGTTCTGATGAAAAAGGGCAAGCTTGGCTGCAGAATTTCCTATATCAATAATTAAATTCACGGTTCTCTTTTAATTGGATCTGCAAAGTAACGTAAAATATGTCATACTTATAGTCCTTTCTTCTACGTTTTTGTGATTTTTATTTAAGTTTGGCGTTCGGTTTTGCTGTGTATATGAATTTAATTATCTGTTTATCTTAATATGTAAATCCCGGCTCTCTCCTTCGATGGTGACATATCGTTTGTTGCGGAAATAGATAATCTCCGTGAGAAAGAATGTTTTTTCCAAAGCTTTCGGAGCCGACAAGGTGCACCCACTTGGACAGTGCAAGTTGCCACAGGATCGCCATGCATGGCGGTTCTCATTCCTAACACAAGATACCCGGATTGAATGGAAGCACTGGCATGAAAAGAATCAGTGTGAAGCTGGTTATAGATAATCTGAGTAATTTGGGTTAGGAATGAGAACACATTGGCTATTCTATCTTTATTTCTATGCATTGCAAGTCTTCTTCTCTGGAGCTTCCTCCATAGAGAATCTCGTAGCTTCCGGTGATAGGATGCATGGAGTTGGTTTTTGTATCAAACCATTCGAAGGCGGAGTAGGGAAGCGGTATTTCTACTTCTTGACTACTTCCTTTCGGCAGGCTGATACGGCGGAACTCTCTGAGCGTCTTGATAGGACCCTCCGTGTCGTCCGGACGGCGCAGATAGACTTGCACCACTTCTTCCCCGTCGCGTTTGCCGATGTTCTGTACGGGAATCGTCAACATGGCAGATTCACCGTACTTCAATCTGGTTTTGTCCAAGCGTGCCGGCTGATAAGCATACTGTGTATAGCTCAGTCCGTAGCCGAAGGGGAACAGAGGGGTTCCGTTGAAATAGCGGTAAGTACGTCCTTTCATGGAATAATCTTGAAAATCGGGCAGTTGTTCCGTGCTTTGGTAAAATGTGACCGGAAGGCGTCCGGCTGGATTGTAATCACCGAAGAGTATGCTGGTTACCGCCGTGCCCCCTTCCTGTCCCGGATACCATGCTTGTAGGATGGCATCGCAGTTTTCGGCTTCGGGAGCCAAAGCAATGGCGGAACCGGAATAGTTGACATACACCACTTTTTTGCCGGCCTTTTTCAAGGCTTGCAGTACTTGTCGCTGTGCATCGGGTAGTTCGATGTGGTCACGGTCTCCTCCATGGAATCCCGGTGCGTCAACGCTCATCTGCTCTCCTTCGAGCAGTGGCGAGATTCCGCCGGCAAACACAATGACATCCGCTTTTTTCAATCGTTTCAGTAAATCCTGCATATCAGTTGGTTGCGCTTCCACCAAATCGAATTTCAGGAAAGCGTCTTCCCTTGTTTGGATGGTTTTCAATTCAATCTCGTATTCCTTTCCTTGTTCGAACGTAAAGGGATAGTAGTTGGCCGGCTGTTTCTTATTGACAATTTCCTGTCCGGTTTCTTTTCCGTTTACCCATACGCCAGCTTTTCCGTTGGTCGCGATGCGGAAATAAGCCGTACCGGAATGAGTGGGGCGGAAAGTGGAACGGTAAGAGGCCGAAAATTCCCGCGTGTTCACTCCCGGGGCAAATACGGTGGCACCGGCGGCTTGAAAGGCAAAAGGTGTGGCCTGTACGGCTTGTGCGGAAGGAGTCCCTTGATAGGTTGTGTTGTTCCAATAAATTGCTTCGAAACCATTTCCTTTTGGAGAGTGACATTGGTCAAAAAGGCTACCCCAGATATGTGCGTTGGTATGTTCGCATACTTGTTCGTATATGATTTGTGATTCAGGGAGTTTCTTTTGTATGCCTTTCAATAACGTCACCGTGTGTGACGGAGTACCATTGTAGTTACCCCATTGCATGACCGAATCGTTAGCGTTCGGACCTATGACGGCAACAGTCATCTTTTTGTTCAGAGGAAGCAGGTTGCGTTTGTTTTGCAGAAGTACCATGCTCTCTTGTGCCATCTTTAAAGCCAAATCATTGTGCTCGGCGGAAGCTACCACTGAATAGGGGATATGGCTCCACGGATGAATGCTGTCCATTTCACCTAATTCGAAACGGGCTTTCAACAAACGGCGTACAGAAATATCGATGCGTTCTTGTGAAATCAATCCTTTTCGCACAGCGTCAGGCAATTTCCCGTAATTGGATCCGCATTCTATATCCGTTCCACTCAGTACGGCACTGGCCGAAGCGTGCGTGGCATCAGGGTGGGTATTATGTTTTTTTTCTCCGTAAAAGTCGGAAATGGCGCTACAGTCGGATACGACAATACCGTTGAATCCCCATTCGTTGCGCAGAATCTGGGTGAGCAGTCGGTTACTACCGCAACAAGGGTCTCCTTCGTAACGGTTGTAGGCACACATGACTTCTTTTACCTTGGCTTTCTGTACCAGTTCCTTGAACGCCGGGAGATATGTTTCCCACAAATCACGCAGATCGATGTTTTCGGCATTAAAGCTGTGGCGGTTCCATTCTGGTCCGGAATGTACGGCAAAGTGTTTGGCGCAGGCATGGAGCTTGTTGTATTTGCTATTGGCTGGTCCTTGAAGGCCTTTTACCACAGCGCTTCCCATGCGTCCTGCCAAGTAAGGGTCTTCCCCGTAGGTCTCTTGTCCACGTCCCCAGCGTGGGTCGCGGAAGATGTTGATGTTTGGTGTCCACATGGTCAGCCCTTGATAACGTTTGTACTGCCCCTTTTCATTGAAATCACGGTTTTTTGCACGTGCTTCATCGGAGACGGCCGTAAATACCTTGAACAGGAGACTGTCGTTGAAAGAGGCAGCCATGCCGATGGATTGCGGGAAAACCGTCGCCAATCCAGCACGCGCCACTCCGTGGAGTGCTTCGTTCCACCACTCATACGGTTTGATTCCAAGTCGGGGAATTGCTTTCGAATCGTTTTGCATTAATAATGCTTTTTCTTCTAATGTAAGACGTTCCAGCAAGTCTTCCGCCCGTTGATCGGGCGATAGTTGCGTATTCTGGTAAGGCGGTAGTGTTTCAGAAGTAGTCTGAGCCAAAGCACCGCACGAAAGAAGAGTGACTAGGTAGGTAGATAAAATTTTTCTCATGTGTATATAGATTTAAGTGATATATAAAATTAAGATGTTGCAATATTACCATAATTTTGCCAATGATAGGTATAAGAATTGTTCAAAATAGTGCAAAAAATGTAAGAATCTTGCTGTTTGTATTCGTTTGGGATGGGCTTATTATCCAATCGTTTTGCGTTTGCAAAAATAGAACACCGCATATTACGCCGATTCCGACTTGATGATTTTGATTAGTTTTTCGGTAGAGAGCGATAAAATAATCTGTGAAAATCTGCGTTATCTGCATCGAAACCCCTACCTTTGCTCCATCGATTGGAAAAATAATCTCATGAAACGATACCTGATATTATTATTGGCAATAAGTATAGGATTTGGAAAGTTACTGCCATTGTCGGCAGCAGAAGATTCCATACGTGTCAGTCTGCTTACCTGTTCTCCGGGAACGGAGATTTATGCTTTGTTCGGACATACGGCTATCCGCTATGAGAATAAAGCCAAAGGGGCCGATTGGGTGTTTAATTACGGGATGTTCAGTTTTCGGACTCCTAATTTTGTTATGCGTTTTATAAAAGGAGCAACGGACTATCAGTTGGGAGTGATTCCATATACTTATTTTGAGGAAGAATATATTGAACGAGGTTCGTATGTGGAGCAGCAAGTGCTGAATTTGACCTTCGAGGAGAAAGTAAGACTATTCCAACTGTTGGAGGAAAATTATCGTCCGGAAAACCGGACTTACCGTTATAATTATTTTTATGATAATTGTACCACGCGTGCGCGTGATAAAATAGAGGAGAGTGTAGAGGGACAGGTTGTTTATTCTGAAGATGGAAAAAAACGCTCTTTCCGTGACATTGTTCATCAATATACAGCCGGACACGAATGGTCGGAACTGGGTATAGACTTCTGTTTAGGCAGTGAGGCTGATCTTCCTATAGGTGAACGTTTACAGATGTTTGCGCCTTTTTATATGCTTCATGCGGCCGATGAGGCAGTCATCAGGCAAGCGGATGGGGCGGAACGTCCGTTGGTTTTGGATAAGCAGAAAATCGTCCATCTTTCGGTAAAGGTGCCGGAAAAGGAATTTCCCGTTTCGCCGATGCAGGCCGCCCTTATTTTGCTGGTGTTCACTATAGTGATGGGATGGGCGGAAATGCATTATAAGAAATATTTTTGGGGAGTGGATATTCTTCTGTTCGGTGCACAAGGCATAGCCGGATGTGTGATTGCTTTTTTATTTTTCTTCTCCCTACATCCGACAGTAGGTTCCAATTATCTGTTGATTCTTTTTAATCCCTTGCCACTCATTTATCTCCCGATGATGATTTATAAGACGATAAAAGGGAAGAAAGATTTGTATCATTGGATAAATACTACTGCTTTAACACTTTTTATAGCGTTTTGGGGCGTTATACCCCAAGAATTCAATTTGGTAGTATTACCTTTGGTCCTGAGTTTGTTAATAAGATCTCTGACTCATATAATCATATATAGAAAACGACATAAATGAAAGGAAGATTATTCACTTCGCTTCTTACGGCTTTAACCCTTGCAAGTCTTCAGGCGCAAACGATTCCTGCTGCTCCCAAATTGGTGGTAGGTATTACTATCGACCAGTTGCGATCGGACTATATGGAGGCTTTTTCGGCTCTATATGGTGAAAAGGGATTCAGACGTTTGCTGAAGGAAGGACGGGTCTATTGTAGTGCCAATTATAATTTTGCACAGCCGGACAGGGCATCGGCCATTGCTTCCATTTATACTGGAACAATTCCTTATAATCATGGTATTATTAGGGAACAGTGGATGGACCGAAATACATTGCAAATGGTTCAGTGTGTGGATGACAAGGCATTTATGGGCGTTTATACTGCCGAAAACACTTCTCCAAAGAATTTGTTAGTATCCACTATTTCGGATGAGTTGAAAGTGGCGACATTGGGAAAGGCATTGGTCTATGCGATCGCTCCGTTTCGGGATGCGGCTGTTTTTTCTGCCGGACATGCGGCCGATGGGGCTTTTTGGCTGAATGATGACACGGGAAAGTGGGCCGGTTCTACTTTTTACGGAACGTTTCCTACATGGGTCATGGCTTATAATGACCGAAACGGACTGGATACCCGCATTCAGGATTTGGTATGGGAACCTTATCATGTTTCCGGAGCTTATACCTATTTTTCTGCATTGAATGCGGAAGGATTTAGACACCGTTTTACGGATACTTACCGGAAGTATAGGGACTTCAAGACAAGCGGACTGGTGAATGAAGAAGTGAATCGTTTGGCTACTACTTGTCTGAGAAATACGGCTATAGGAACTGACAATGTGACCGATTTTTTAGCGGTAACTTATTACGCCGGTAATTTTGAGCATAGGTCGGCGTTGGAATATCCTATTGAGATTCAAGATACGTATGCCCGGCTTGACCGCCATATTGAAGAATTATTGGAGGCAGCGGAAAAGAAAGTGGGAATACAGAATCTGCTGGTATTCATAACTTCTACCGGTTATGCGGATGCGGAGGTTAGCGATTATTTGTCGGAATACCGGATCCCTACCGGTGAGTTTTACATGGATCGTTGTACGGCATTGCTGAATATGTTTCTGATGGCTACCTATGGGCAGGGACAATATGTGGAGGCATATAACGGACTGCATATTTATTTGGATCAGAAGCTGATAGAGAAGAAACAGCTGGACTTTGTGCAGGTGATGAATAAAGCTGCCGAGTTTTTGGCTCAGTTTAGTGGTGTGAAGTCGGTATATACATCTCAGAGTTTACGGTTGAATACCTATACGGCAGAGGCCATGCGCATGCGTAACAGCTACAATGGAAAATGTTCCGGCGATATTATTTTAGACATTGCTCCGGGCTGGAAGTTGATGAATGAAGATGTAACAAAAGATTATTCCTATAAGATTGTACGTGATTCTTATTTGGAATTTCCTTTGATTTTCTGGGGAATCGGTACGAAACCGGAACTTATTCATACTCCCACATCCGTGGACTGTATCGTGCCCACTTTAGCCCATTTTATGAGGATACGGGCTCCCAATGCCTGTTCGGTACCTCCTTTGACAGATTTGAACAAATAAGATTTCGTGCTGGAAGAGATTTTTGTTCATCACAGATGAACTGGGAAAGTGTGGCGGAAAGCGATTTTCTTTTCGGTCAATGGGGATAAACTTAAGAATAGTCTTTCTAAAATAATTAAGGTGAAAAGTTAAATGAATCAGCATTTTATTTAACTTTGCAGCCCGTAAATCATTTTATAGATAACAATAAAAACAGAATATAATGGGATTTAATGAGTTATTGAGTAAACTTTTCGGTAACAAGTCTACTAGGGACATGAAAGAGATACAGCCTTGGGTGGAAAAGATTAAGGCGGCTTATCCGGATATAGAAAAATTGAGTAATGATGAGCTTCGTGCCAAGACGTTGGAGCTAAAGCAGTATATACAACAATCAGCTACCGAGGAAAAGGAAAAAATAGAAGAACTGAAGGCTTCCGTGGAAAGCACGGAGATGGAAGACCGTGAAGAACTTTTTGTCCAAATTGACAAATTGGAGAAAGAAGTGCTGGATAAATATGAGAAAGCATTGGACGAAGTGTTGCCTGTGGTTTTTTCTATTGTAAAAGATACAGCCCGTCGTTTTACTGAAAATGAGGAAATCGTTGTGACGGCTACTGATTTCGATCGTCAGCTGGCTGCTACGAAAGATTTTGTACGGATTGAAGGTGATAAGGCTGTTTACCAGAATCATTGGATAGCCGGAGGAAATGATACGAAATGGAATATGATACATTATGATGTACAGTTGTTTGGAGGTGTCGTATTGCATAAAGGTAAAATTGCCGAGATGGCAACGGGTGAAGGTAAAACGTTGGTAGCGACCTTACCGGTTTTCCTGAATGCACTGACTGGAAATGGTGTACATGTGGTGACGGTGAATGATTACTTGTCCAAGCGTGACTCAGAATGGATGGGGCCTTTATATGAGTTCCACGGATTGAGCGTGGACTGTATTGATAAACATCAGCCCAATTCCGATGCTCGCCGGAAGGCTTATCTGGCAGACATTACTTTCGGTACGAACAATGAATTCGGTTTCGATTATCTGCGTGACAATATGGCAGGAAGCCCGAGAGACTTGGTACAACGTCAGCACAATTATGCCATCGTCGATGAAGTGGATTCTGTGTTGATTGATGATGCGCGTACTCCGTTGATTATTTCCGGTCCGGTACCTAAAGGGGACGACCAGTTGTTTGAAGAACTTCGTCCGTTGGTGGAGCGTCTGGTGGAAGCACAGAAAAAACTGGCCACCCAATATTTGGCTGATGCGAAAAAGTTGTTGGCTTCTGATGATAAAAAATCCCAAGAAGAGGGATTCCTCGCTTTATTCCGAAGCCATAAAGCTTTACCGAAAAACAAGGCATTGATTAAGTTCTTGAGTGAGCCAGGTATAAAGGCCGGAATGCTGAAAACTGAAGAAATCTATATGGAACAGAACAACAAGCGTATGCCGGAAGCGGTAGAACCTTTGTTCTTTGTGATTGATGAGAAGTTGAACAGTGTGGATATGACCGACAAAGGCGTAGACTTGATTACTGGAAATTCTTCCGATCCTACGTTTTTTGTGTTACCGGATATCGCTGCACAGCTTTCGGAACTGGAAAATGAAAAAGAATTGAGTAACGAAGACAAACTGGTCAAGAAAGACGAGCTGTTGACTAATTATGCCATTAAATCGGAACGGGTACATACCATTAATCAGTTGCTGAAGGCATATACCATGTTCGAGAAAGATGATGAATATGTAGTGATGGACGGGCAGGTGAAGATTGTGGACGAGCAGACCGGTCGTATTATGGAAGGCCGCCGTTACTCCGATGGATTACATCAGGCTATTGAGGCCAAGGAGCGTGTGAAAGTGGAGGCTGCCACACAGACTTTTGCTACGATTACATTACAGAATTATTTCCGTATGTATCACAAATTGTCAGGTATGACTGGTACGGCAGAAACGGAAGCCGGAGAATTTTGGGATATCTATAAGTTGGATGTGGTGGTGATTCCAACTAATCGTCCGATTGCACGAAAAGATATGAATGACCGTGTCTATAAGACCAAGCGTGAGAAGTATAAGGCGGTGATTGAGGAAATTGAAAGACTGGTAGATGAAGGCCGCCCAGTGTTGGTAGGTACTACTTCTGTTGAAATCTCTGAAATGTTGAGCAAGACGCTTAAAATGCGTAAGATTGAGCATAATGTGTTGAACGCAAAGTTGCACCAGAAAGAGGCTGATATCGTTGCAAAAGCCGGTTTGACAGGCACTGTGACGATTGCTACCAATATGGCCGGTCGTGGTACTGATATTAAGTTGAGTCCGGAAGTGAAAGCTGCCGGAGGTTTGGCTATTATCGGTACGGAACGGCACGAATCCCGTCGTGTAGACCGTCAGTTACGTGGACGTTCCGGTCGCCAAGGAGACCCGGGTTCTTCTGTATTCTTTGTATCTTTGGAAGATGATTTAATGCGTCTGTTTGCTTCCGATCGTATTGCGCATGTGATGGATAAGCTGGGCTTTAAGGAAGGAGAAATGATTGAAGCCAACATGATTTCAAGCTCTATTGAGCGGGCGCAGAAAAAGGTGGAAGAGAATAACTTCGGTATCCGTAAGCGGTTGTTGGAATACGATGACGTGATGAATAAACAGCGTGCGGTAGTATATACTAAACGTCGCCATGCTTTGATGGGTGAGCGTATTGGCATGGATATCACCAATATGATATGGGAACGTTGTAGTAATGCAGTGGTGAACAATGACTATGAAGGGGCGCAGATGGATATTCTGAAAACCTTGGCAATGGAAGCACCGTTTACTGAGGATGAATTCCGCAAGGAAAAACCAGAAACTTTGGTAGAAAAAACTTTTGATGGAGCCATGGCCAACTTTAAGCGTAAGATGGAACGTATGGCTCAGGTAGCTCAGCCTGTCATTAAGGAAGTATATGAAAAACAAGGCCAGATGTATGAGAACATTTTGATTCCTATTACGGATGGCAAACGTATGTATAATATTCCATGTAATTTGAAAGCTGCTTACGAAAGTGATTGTAAGGAAATCATCAAAGCTTTCGAAAAGGCCATATTGTTGCATACGATAGACGAGGCCTGGAAGGAAAATCTGCGTGAATTGGATGAATTGAAACATTCCGTACAGAATGCAAGTTATGAGCAGAAAGATCCGTTGTTGATTTTTAAATTGGAATCTGTCAACTTGTTTGATAACATGGTGGATAAAATTAATAATGAGACTATTTCAGTGTTGATGCGTGGACAGATTCCGGTACAGGAACCGGAACAAGTGAGGGAAGCTGCTCCGGAGAGGCCGGCTCGCCGCCAGCAATATCGTGAAACAAAGCAGGATTTGAGCGATCCGAACCAACAGGCTGCAGCTGATCGGGATACCCGTGAAGTGAAACGTGAACCGATTCGTTCGGGAAAGACGGTGGGGCGTAATGACCCATGTCCATGTGGAAGTGGCAAGAAATATAAAAATTGCCATGGCAAGGGATTTTAAATAGTTTTGTACTATGCTTTAATTTATCAATGATAAAATGGGGAGTTCGGTGAAAAGAACTCCCCATTTTTCAGTTCGGGAGGTTCAGAGTTAAACGTAGTTAATCTGCGTATATTCTTTCGTTTTATGTCGAGAATCAGGTTATTTTTGTCTTCCCAATATAAAAACTATATGGTTATGAGAAAGTATGTGGCATTGATTGCATGTTTCGGTCTGTTTTCTTGTTCTTCCATCGGTTATATATCAATGGATTCTCTATACCCGGCAGAGCTGAGTTTTTCTTCAGATGTGAGGACGGTAGGAGTGGTGGACAATACGGTGAACCATGATACATTGCTGGCTACAGGTATTACGATAGGGACATTGGAAGGAAATGGAAAAATAATGGCCAGACAGTTAGCTAACCATATAGCTGACGGAGATTATTTTGATGAGGTGATTCTATGCGATACCTCCTTGCGTTCCAGCGGTCCTGTAAATGTGGAACCGAAATTACCACAAGAAGAGGTACAAGCTTTAACTTCCGATTTGAATGTAGATATGCTGATTACGGTAGATGGTGTGTGCGTCAAGACATGGCTTGACTTACAGATATATTGGGGCGCTCCGGATCCAGTAGAAGTTGTGGCTGGGGAGATTTCATCGGTAATAAGTCTCTATGTACCTTCCCGAAAGGAGCCGATGCGTCTGGCTCTTGGTGCCCAAGATACGTTGTATTGGGATTTGGGTGATAGCCGCCTGACAGAGAGGAAACTGGTGGAAGAAGCTTCCTTGCATGCGGCTTTGTTATCTATGAAATATCTGGTTCCTCAGTGGAAAGCGGAAGAGCGTTTTTACTATTCGGGAGGGAATGTGGATATGCGTGATGCGGCAGTTTACGTACAGGAAAATAATTGGGACGAGGCCTTCCAGTTGTGGAAACGAGTCTATGATTCCTCAAAGGTCAAATCGAAGAAACGGATGAGAGCGGCATTGAATCTTGCCCTTTATTACGAGATGCAGAGCAATATTTCTGAAGCGCTTAAATATGCCAAAGAAGCCATGGACATTGCTAAACCTTGGAGTACGGATAAGAACTTCATTACTTCTTATTCCGGACAATTAAGTGACAAGTCTTTGAAAATACAGAAACTGAATCTGCAAATGGAACGCTTTCATGAGAAATAATCGTTATTGTATGTTGCAGGTGCTAAATTTTTTGTACTTTTGAAGTGCATTAGCAAAGATATAAAATAAAGACTCTATATGAAACTTAGCTCACAATCTTATTCGCTTATCGAACAGACACTAAAAACTGTATTGGAGGCATTTCCCGCAGGAGCGGAAAGACTTGCTGTAACGGATATACATATCCAACCGAGGTTTGATTCGGGTGAGTTGATTATTTATGACGATGATGACAATGAACTGGCTCGTGCCGTAGTGGAAGAATGGGCGGAAAATGAATGCACGGATGAGAAGTTTTATAAGGAAACGGAGACTTTGTTTCGTGAACTATTGAGTAAATGGCAGGAGGCGGGTGCATTGGGAGATCTGTCTATCATGAAGCCCTATTCGTTTGTGTTGGTGGATGATGAAAAAGAAACCATAGCAGAGCTTTTGCTGGTAGATGATGATACGATGGTGTTGAGCGAGGAGTTGCTGCAAGGATTGGATAAAGAACTGGATGATTTCTTGAAAAAACTTTTGGAAGAATAGCCTCATTCTCTGATTCAAAATTTTAATATGAGATACGGAACTATGATGCGAGAATTCATAAGATATTAATGGAAGCGACCAATCTGTTACATGCGAAAAATCGGGATGAATTACGTACTTGGCTCATTCAGAACCATGACACTGAAAAAGAGTGCTGGGTCATAGTGAAACGAGGGAGAATATCCAAAGATGAAAACACCTTTTGGTATATTGATGCAGTAGAGGAAGCTCTATGTTTTGGTTGGATTGACAGTACTACCAAAACACTTGATAATGGTATCACAGCTCAAAGACTCACTCCAAGAAGAAAAGGAAGTCAGTGGTCTGAATTAAACAAAGAGCGTTGTCGTAGAATGGAACGTCTCGGACGCATGACGGACGCTGGAAGGAAAGTGTTACCGAATATGTCTCCCAACGGATTTATTATCGACAAAAATATATTGCAGGCTCTGCAACGAGAACCCGCAATATGGGAAAATTTTCAAAAGTTCCCCTCCTTGTATCGGCGCATACGAATAGACACCATCCAGAGAGAAAGGCGGCATCCGGAATTGTATCAAAAGAGGCTGCTAAAGTTACTCGAGAACACAAAGAAAGGCATTATGTACGGAGAATGGAATGATAACGGCCGCTTGACAGAATAATAAATTCTCTAATTATTATAGTTTGATTTTTGTAATGAATGGCACTATTTTTTCAGCCTTTATCAAGGTTGCTTTTGGTAGGGCGATGTGGAATGTCACTGATGTTATTGTTGCACTTGGATTGATAGGCTTATACCTATATGAGAAAAAAGAGTGTAGATAATTGAGGAAGGTGTTACAGCCCTGTTTTTCCTATTCATTTAATATTGAGATAGCTTTTGTTACATCCTTTTCACTGATGCCTATGATTGGATTTGTCAGAACAAGATGTGTTAAAAACCAAAGTATTCCCATGAAGATGACACAACAATATTAGATGTACCAACGTTCTGTGTTCAAAACATCGTCTATATATCTAAAAGGCGATTTTTTTTCATAAGAATTTCCCTTATTTATAGAACGTAATCCAGTTTGTACAATAATTATGGGTCTTAGGATGCAGCTCAACTATTTTACCATTATCTCTATACCAAGCATGGTTCCATCCGCTACCCATATCAAGGTACAGGGCATTAGTCACTTTATATGCTTTCAGACATTCTACAAAGAAAGAGTATTTCATTATTTTTTTCGATTCAACAATGCACAGTTTTCCGTTTTTCTCACATAATGCTCTGTAGATGTTTTTGTTGCTCGCCATTTTGGTGCCAATAGGTTTTGCTGTTCCATCCTTGATTATCAGTAACTGGCAAAATCCCATGTCCCATCCGTTAGCAGAAGTCGGAAAATCCGTTTTCCTCATAAATTTCCATTTCCCTTTACCCCAGACGAATCCTCCTGTGTTTGCTCTACAGCGATAGCCTTTTTTCATCTCACCATGGCAGATGTGGTTATCAGCAATGTTTGTATGTTTAAATTCCTTCAGTAATTCGCCGGTAAAAGCAGCCTCACAGCAAAACTCAACATTTTTTTGTGTAGTCTTTGGCATTTGGCCACATTCCAAATCAATTTTTGTGTATTCAGGATAGTACACTTTGAGATTGGCAGTTGTTTCTACTGTCACGGCTAAACTCTTAACCGTAAAGGTTAACAAGGTCGCTATTAAAAATATTTTGTTTCTATTTGCCATGATCATCTTTAACGTGAGTTCGATATAGGGAATGAAAGATTATTCATTTGAAAATTAGGAACATAGCGATAAAAGCATTAAATTCATAGTGTTCAATTATAACATTTAGACGATTACCACTATGTTCTCAGAGTCTAAAATTATAGAAATTTATTGTATGGGAGATGATTTTTGCAAGAAATTTGCGTTGCAATAAGAAAAGTATATGATTGAAGATAAGAAGAACAGGTATCGTACAAGCCCAACCGCTGGAGCGATGCGGGAATTATGGTCATCCTGATCCTGTTCCATTCGGGATGATTCAGATGTTTCAAGCATTCTTACAAGGAATATGTCTGTAAACATTTGACGTATCTCTTTCCTAGGCGTATGTCCTATAACCGTTTTGTAGAACTGGAAAAGGAAATGTTGTTACAATTGACCGCTTTTATCATGGAGGTTTTATTGAGTAGTTGTACCGGAATTAGTTTCTTGGATTCCACTCCGCTGTGCGTATGCCGAAACCAACGCATATTGATTCATAAAACTTTTAAGGGACTTGTAGAACATGGAAAATGTTCCATGGGATGGTTCTTCGGCTTCAAACTGCACTTGATCATCAATGACAAAAGGGAAATTCTCCATTTTATGTTTACGCCTGGTAATGTGGATAGCCGTGAACCGTTAAAATCGGACAAGTTCCTGAAGAACATAAAGGGCAAGCTCCGTGCGGAAAGGGGGATATCGGACAAACCCTGTTTGAGAAAACGCACTTTGATAGAAACGGTCCATGATGAATTGAAGAATATCGCCTAGATTGAACATTCCAGACTTCGTTCCTTTAATAATTTTATTGCCAACTCGCTTTCTGCCATAGTAGCATACTGCTTCTTCGGAAAGAAGCCTGCCATTGACCTGTGTTTTGTCAGAGGCGGGTAGCTGATTATATCGAACTCACGTTATGTTACCTCCTCTGAAGTAATTCCATTGGTAAGACCTGCGTAATGTATTGGGTAGAAACCCTTTTGTATCTGTTATATGCGGTATGGGGATTGGCAATGCTGGGAATAGTAAACGGCGCATCATCCAGAAAGACGATGTGCCGTTCATACATATAAGTCGTGTGCAAATTGAAGTTGCAAAGGAGCGAAATTACAGTGAAACCAAATAGCAACTTAGGATAGTTTCTTTAACGCCGCGATGTTCTCTTTCAGCGAAGCGATTTTGCTTTCGGCATCAGCTTGTTTTTTGTGTTCCATCTCGATAACGTTGGCCGGTGCTTTGCTGACAAATTTCTCGTTGCTTAATTTCTTCAACACGCTTTGCAGGAATCCTTCCTGATATGTCAGGTCTGCTTCCAGTTTTGCCAATTCCTCCTCCACATTAATCATACTTTCTAATGGAATGAAATATTCGGTAGTTCCTACCATGAATGAGGCGGCTCCTTCGGGTTTATCCGTTACTGTTTCTACAGAAGAGATATTACCGAGTTTTTTCACTACATCCTCATAGATGTATAGGTTCCGGTTGTCATCCATTACCCTTAACTCCAATAGTTCTTTCTGGGCAATGTTTTTTTGAGCACGGACATTGCGTATGTTTGTGATGATTTCTTTTACCTCTTCGAACCGTTTCACTTTGGCGCAACTCGTTTCGTAAGTGGCCGGATTGACAGGAAGCAATCGAGTGGTCATGATACTTTCATTCTCTTGGCGTTCATCGATGTGTTGCCACAATTCTTCGGTGATGAATGGCATGAATGGATGGAGCTGCTTTAATAATATTTCGAAGCAGTCAAGTGTCTGAAGGTAAGTAACCCGGTCGATAGGTTGGCCGTAAACTGGTTTGATCATTTCCAGATACCAGCTTGAGAACTCATCCCAGAAAAGTTTGTATATAGCCATCAATGCCTCGCTCAGGCGGTATTTGTCGAAAAGATTCTCTATTTCGAGGGAGACCTTGTCCAGCATGTCGGCAAACCACTCGACGGCTAGCTTTGCGTATTTTGGTTGCTCTATGTCGGCTACTTTCCAACCTTTAACCAAGCGGAAAGCATTCCATATCTTGTTATTGAAGTTACGGCCTTGTTCGCAGAGTGTTTCATCAAATAGGATATCATTTCCCGCAGGGGCGGACAACATCATACCCATGCGAACACCGTCTGCTCCGAAGCGGTCGATGAGCTCCAATGGGTCGGGTGAGTTACCTAACGATTTACTCATTTTACGTCCCAGTTTGTCACGGACAATACCGGTGAAGTACACATTGCGGAACGGCATTTTTCCTTCATATTCGTAGCCGGCCATAATCATGCGTGCTACCCAGAAGAAAATGATGTCCGGTCCGGTGACCAAATCGCTGGTAGGGTAGTAATAGTTGATTTCTTCGTTGCCCGGATAGTTGATACCGTTGAATAATGAGATAGGCCATAGCCATGAGGAAAACCAAGTGTCCAGACAATCACCATCCTGACGCAAGTCGTCCCGTGTCAAGGTCTGATTCCCGCTCTTCTCTTTCGCCAGTTTCAATGCCTTTTCCGGTGTCTCGGCCACTACATAGTCACCTCCCGGAAGGAAGTATGCCGGGATGCGGTGTCCCCACCAAAGTTGACGGCTGATGCACCAGTCTTTGATATTCTCCATCCAATGTTTATAAGTGTTTTTGTATTTGGCTGGATAGAACTTGATGTCATCTTTCATCACGGCTTCCAAAGCAGGTTTTGCCAATTCTTCCATTTTCAGGAACCATTGCATGGAGAGTTTGGGTTCGATGGCTACATTGGTTCGTTCGGAGAATCCTACTTTATTGGTATACGCCTCTGTCTTTTCCAATAAATTGGCTGAAGCCAAGTCTGTTTCAATTTGTTTACGTACTTCGAAACGGTCCATGCCGATATAAAGTCCGGCGGCTTCGCTGAGTGTTCCGTTGTCGTTGAAGATGTCGATACTGGGCAAATTGTACTTTTCGCCGAGCATATAGTCGTTCACGTCATGAGCTGGAGTGACTTTCAAACATCCCGTACCGAATTCGATGTCCACATACTCGTCTTCTATCACCGGGATGGTGCGATTCACTAACGGGACGATTACCTTCTTACCACTTAACCACCGGTTTTTCGGATCGTTCGGGTTGATGCACACGGCCGTGTCGCCCATGATGGTTTCCGGACGGGTCGTAGCGACTACAGCATAGTAGCGTCCTTCTGCGTCGCGGTGAACCACTTCGCCTTCCGCACCTGTTTCTTCCGTGCCATTCTCTTCGGCTACATAATATTTCAGGTAATAAAGTTTGCTATGTTCCTCTTTGTAAACTACCTCTTCGTCGCTTAAGGCTGTAAGGGCTTTCGGGTCCCAGTTCACCATACGTACACCGCGGTATATCAGTCCTTTATTATACAAGTCGACGAATACTTTCAAGACACTTTCGCTGCGCTCTTCATCCATGGTGAAAGCCGTACGATCCCAGTCGCATGACGCGCCTAACTGGCGAAGTTGTTTCAGGATAATCCCTCCATGTTCTTCTGTCCAATCCCAAGCATGTTTTAGAAACTCTTCTCGTGTAAGATCTGTCTTTTTTATTCCTTGTTGTGCCAGTTTATTCACCACTTTTGCTTCAGTGGCAATGGAAGCATGATCAGTTCCAGGTACCCAGCAGGCATTTTTGCCTTTCATACGTGCGCGGCGTACCAGAATATCTTGAATGGTATTGTTTAGCATGTGTCCCATATGGAGCACTCCCGTGACATTAGGAGGGGGGATGACGATGGTATAAGGTTCTCTTCCATCGGGTTTAGAACTGAATAATTTGTGATCCAACCAGTATTGGTACCATTTTCCTTCCACCTCTGCAGGGTTGTATTTACTTGCTAATTCCATGAGTTATATGATATGTATTTTATTGATTTTGCGAATAATTGCGTGCAAAAGTAATAAAAAAGAGAGTTATATGCTTTAACATGAAGGCGGAAATGTGAAAGGAAAGGTGAAATAAGTTCCTTTTTAAGAGAAAAATATCTTTTTGTTCCATCATATTTGAGGAATAGACTTACGCGAAATCTCTGGAAAATTCACTTCTTGTTTTTGCAATGTTACTGTTACATAGATAAAATAATTGCTTGAGAGATGATGTGCAATAATTAGTTTTTTGTAATTTTGCCTCGCAATTCATAAAGAGTTGTATTTTTATGACTATTAAGAATAAACGTATTACAATTATTGGTATTCCTGTAAGAAATTGGGGATATTTAGAGAACTGGAAAAGTACAGCTTCGATTCATGGCTTGTAAATTTCAAGTGAAGTCCAGTCGTGTATCTTGACTGGCAAAATACTCTTTTCATTATTAAAATTTAATTCTTATATGAACAATTATCAATTGCTCGTAGGGTTGTTTTTTGTGGCCTTGTCGAGCGGTAGATTGCATTCTTATGGTCAGTCGGCAATTACTTTGGAAAAAATTTTCGAGATTGCCGAGGTGGGCAGCGCGCGGCTCCGCCCTTCGTTTGCTGCGCAAACCGAAGCCGAGCATGCTATAAACATTGCACGTGCAAGTCGTCTGCCGGATATCAATGCGTCCCTGTCATTCAGTTATATAGGCGACGGCTTTACAACAAGACGTGATTTTAGTGACTATCAAAAAGCTTCTATACCTCATTTAGGAAGTGGACTGTCGTTGCATGTCACCCAACCAGTTTATACGGGCGGTGCCGTGACAAATACCATAGAACTTGCAGGGCTGAAATCAACGGCCACACGTTACGCTACTGATTTTCAACGGGATAATATTCGTTTCCAACTTGCAGGATTCTATTTTGATATCTATAAATATACGAATCTGCGCCGAGTTGTAGAAAGCAATATGTTCGTTGCCAGAAAGGTACTGAAGGAAATGCGGAATCGCTATGAACAGGGCACTGCTCTCCAGAATGACATTACACGTTATGAGCTTCTGGTCTCGAACTTTGAATTGCAGCTTGTCAAGATAAACAACACTCTTGACATTCTCAATGCCAATCTCGTAACAACTGCTGGGTTGCCCGAGGGGAGTGTCATTGTTCCGGACTCTACCATTCTGGCCCGTTCTTTACCGATGGAAGGGGAACAATGGTGGTTGCAGGAGGCTGCCTTAAACTCTCCGTCATTAAGCCTTGCGCGTTCCGGTGTTGACATAAGCCGCAAAGCGGAGGATATCGTCCGTTCCGAGCGTCTGCCCAAGTTAGGGCTTCAGGCATGTTGGAACGTTGACGGTCCCATCCTTGTGGAAGTACCGCCAATCAACCGTAACCTGAGCTATTGGTATGTCGGGGTCGGAGTCAGCTACAACATCTCTTCACTGTATAAAAGCAATAAATCTTTGGCAAAGAGCCGTGCCGCTACACAAAGGGCGACAGAAGAGCTTGCCATTACGTGTGAAAACATCTCGCTCGCCGTGAGGGCTGACTATGCACACTATTTGGAAGCCTATGAGGAACTTCGGACACAACAAAAAAACGCGGAGCTTGCCGGACGGAACTACCGTACGGTTTCTACGCGATATTCGGCAGATATGGCATTGATTACCGATTTGCTTGACGCGGCCAATGCGAAACTCGATGCAGAGGAACAGCTTGTTAATGCCCGTATAAACATTATCTATTATTATTACAAACTTTTATTCATTACCGGAAAAATATGAAACACCGTAACAAAAAGATACTTTCTTATATCATCACTATTACAATAATCGCAGCTGCGGCATTATGGGTCGGTAGCAAGTTTATTCATCTTGGCAACATAGAGTTCACCGATAATGCGCAGGTACGCAGGCAGATAGTGCCTGTCAATAGTCGCGTTCAAGGTTATATCAAGGAGGTCCGTTTCAATGAATACGAGAGGGTCAGAAAGGGGGATACGCTTGTAATCATTGACGATGCCGATATGCGTCTTAATGTAGCACGCGCAAGTGCTGATTACCAGAATGCCCTTGCCGGACGTGGTGTTGCCGACCGTACGGTTACATCAGCCTCGGCCAATGTGGCTGTCAGCGAGGCGTCTATTGCCGAGGCGAAAGTGCTGATGGACAATGCGGCGACCGATTTGGAACGATACGAGAAATTATTGGCGCAGGAAGCTGTCACCCGTCAACAGTATGATGGTGCCAAAACGGACTATGGAGTAAAAAAAGCCCGTTACGAAATGCTTGTTCGGCAACGTCTTGCCACATCATCGGTCGTTGATGTCAATCGTCAGCGTATCTCCCAGTCGGAAGCCGGAATTGGGCTTGCCAAGGCTCTCCTTGAAATTGCGGAGCTTAACCTCAGCTATACCGTAATTACCTCCCCGTGTGATGGACACGCTTCGCGCAGGGAGATACAGGTCGGTCAACTTGTACAACCGGGTCAGATACTGCTCGATGTGATTGACTCGGGCGACGTGTGGGTTGCCGCCAACTACAAGGAGACCCAACTCTACCATATAGCTCCCGGGAGTAAGGTAGAGATAAGGGTGGATGCCATTCCGGATGTTGTTTTCAACGGGAGTGTCCGTTCAATTTCCACAGCCACTGGCGCTTCACTTTCACTGATTCCTCAGGACAATTCGGCAGGGAACTTTGTGAAGGTACGCCAGCGGATACCTGTGAGGATTGAATTTACGGGGGATAACAAGCCGGAAGACATGGAAAGGCTTCATGCTGGCATGAATGTGGAATGCAGGGTAATGTATTGATATGGCAGACTGGCATGTTTCGCAAGGACCATTCGATATTCCGGATGTTCCTAATTTCATTCCACGGTGTCTGAAACCGTACTTGTTCATTTTTTTTGTACTGATAATCCAATTCTCGGGCGGAGTCTATCTTGCAGCAGCCTCCAACATGGTAGGTACAAAGGCGTTGATGCAGGAGGATATCCTCATGGCTGGCTATGCCTCATTGATAGGTATGGCTATCAATTTTGCCGTTATGTTCCGCATTAAGTTCCGTTTCTCTACTCGAATCCAGTTGATTGCTGCCGGCATAGTCTTGATTGCTGCCAATGTAGTATGTGCCCACACCACTTGTGTACCGTTGCTTGTCGGTACCTGTTTTGTGGCAGGATGGTTCAGGATGCAGGCAACTCTTGCCTGTAACTCCACAATACTGTTGTGGTTGACCCCTATGCGTGATATGGCGGTATTTTTTTGTTACGTTTATGTATTAGTCGACGGCGTGATACAATTGAACGGTATCGCTACCATCTATACTGCATTCTTCTCGCAATGGGAATATATGCATTGGATTATGATCGGGCTGCTCGTTTTGATGATACTGTTGGTAATAATATTAGTGAGGCCTGTGCGTGGACCAATGTTCATTCCTTTGCTTGGCATTGACTGGATAGGCGCAATCTTATGGGCGGGATTTATGCTTTGTTTTACTTTCATTTGCGTTTACGGCAATTTCTACGACTGGTGGAATGCCAAGGAGATAAGAGGTGCAACATTTATAGGGCTTGTCTGTTCCGGCATAAACCTGTGGAGGACCACATTCCTTCATCATCCTTACATATCGTTCCGGGCGTTGAAAAATCATAACGTGATACGGGCGACGGGCATCTATCTCATTTTCTTCACCCTGATTGCCACTGAGCATGTGTTTGAACATAATTATACAGCAAATATACTTGAATATGATGAAACTAATCAAATCGACCTGAATTGGTATGTATTTGCTGGAATTATCGCAGGATGTGTGTTTACATATTTCACTTTCGCGCTACGTAAATGGAGGTATAAGACCATGGCGGCAATAGCATTTGTTCTTGCCGCTGGTTATCTTGCCTGTTTCTATTTCTTCATCGACTATGGTGTTGAGAAAGAGCTGTTTTGCATTCCACTGTTGTTTCGTGGCGCCTCATCTGTGATAATCTCCATTGTTTTCCTGACCTCAATTGTGCAGAGTGGGCTTCCGTTTCAGATATTTCCGCAGGCTCTTACTATCAACGGGTTCACGGGTGCGGTAATGGGAGCAACTTTCGGACCAGCGCTTATCGGAGAATTCCTAAAACATACGATGGCTAAAAACATCTCGTTGCTCAGTTCGAATATCGTAGATTTTAATCCCGATATAGCTCATATATCTTTCGGTCAACTCTACGGGATGGTGCAGAGGCAAGCTCTGATTGTTTCGATGAAGGAAATTTACGGCTGGCTACTTATTGTGGCTTTGATGTCGTTGCTGACGATAATTGTCAGTTATGGAAATGTTCGCCCATTTGCAATATTTCCGAAGTGGAGTACGATTCGGCGAGGGATGAAGCATATAGTACGAACCAAATAATATATTATTTTGATTTGTCCTAAATAACAGTAATGGCTATTTAGGACAAATCAACAAAGTTGATTGTGCAAAGCCACATGTGCAAGTCAAGTGAGTTCTCTTGAAAATCGTGCTTTTCAATGCGGAGAACTCGCTCTTGCAGTTGTTGCAGTACAACTTCCTGTGATCGTAATTCTCCGATATACACTTTCGTGTACGCATCCGCACTTCGGGCATGCATAACCGTTCTTGTACTTCGCTGACATGATAAAATCAATGGCACTGTTTTCGTCCGGAAATTTCTTTGTAAATTCAAAACAGTTCATTATCTTTGTTTTGCTTTTGATTACGATGCGACTTATGAGCATAAGTTTTCAA
Source organism: uncultured Phocaeicola sp. (assembly GCA_947626525.1). GTDB lineage: Bacteria > Bacteroidota > Bacteroidia > Bacteroidales > Bacteroidaceae > Phocaeicola_A. The sequence continues at coordinate 37,708 of CANQSM010000019.1, forward strand.
ATATGCAAGCCTAAAACAGATAATCCCGTTACAGAATATAAATTAACACTATTATCAAAATGAAAAGAATTTGGGTGGCTCTTTTAGTGTTTTCTATACTAGGAGGAAGTGTATCAGCAAATACTATTTCTTTTAAACGCAAAAGGCCAAAAAAGAAGGAGTCTGTTGAGAAAGAAAAAACTGTTTATGATAAACTGTTTTCATCTAATCATTCAAAAGCAGAAGGTTTTATCACTGTACATAAAGTAAAGGAGAAAATTTATTTTGAACTTCCCTTATCAATGTTGCAACGTGATATGTTATTAGGTTCTACAGTAACAGAAATTAGTGATAATAAGAACGCTATTATTGGTTCGAAACCTACTGAACCTCTTCATTTTCGTTTTGAGAAATTGAATAATAAAGTCTGTTTGTCGGCAGTGCAGACCAATAATGTGGGTGATGACAGTGGCCATCGATTGAAGGCAGCTATTGAGATGAGCAATATAAATGCTATTCTGCAAGTATTTGATATTTCGGCTTATAATAACGACAGTACAGCAGTTGTTTTTGATGTTACCGATTTCTTTGTAGGTGACAATAAATTAATGTCCCCATTCGATAAATACAGCGTGAATACATCCGGGGGACGTAAACGTTTGACCTCATTTCAAAGTAACAAATCATTTATTGATAGTTTTAAGGCGTTTGAAGATAACATATCAGTTCGTAGTTGCTTGAATTATACTTATTCGTTGACAGGGGGCAAAGGGAAAGACATAAAAGACGAACCTTTGACCGCAAAGGTAACCCGTTCGATTATATTATTGGATACGATTCCTTATCGTCCTCGATTGATGGATAGTAGAATTGGCATTTTTCCTACAATGAAAAATGAATATTCAGTTGCTAAACAGACAACCCGTTCTATCTATTATGCAAATCGTTGGCGTTTGGAACCTTCAGATTTGAGAGGTTATATTGAAGGAAAAAAAGTGACTCCTATTAAACCGATTGTATTCTACATAGACAGTTGTTTCCCTGAAAGTTGGAAAGCATCTATATTTGAAGCTGTCAACCAATGGAATGAGCCATTTGAAAAAATCGGTTTTACACAAGCTATCCAGGCTAAAGAATTTCCGAAAGACGATCCTGAATTTGATCCGGATAATTTGAAATATTCATGCATTCGTTATGCTCCGATAGAGATTGAGAATGCAATGGGACCATCGTGGGTTGACCCTCGTAGTGGGGAAATATTGAATGCTTCGGTATATCTGTACCATAACGTCATAAAATTGTTGAATAATTGGCTGTTTATTCAAACTGCTCAAGCCGATAAGCGTGTACGTCATAAAGTAATTCCAAGAGAGGTGATGGACGATGCTTTACGTTATGTCGTTTCTCATGAAGTGGGCCATTGTTTGGGATTTATGCATAATATGAGTGCTTCTTCCGTAATTCCCGTAGATTCGCTCCGTTCTCCTTCATTTACGCAGAAGCATGGTACTACCACTTCCATTATGGATTACGCGCGTTTTAATTATGTGGCACAACCTGGTGATATGGAACGGGGAGTACGTATGATGCCGCCATATTTTGGTTTGTATGACGATTATCTGATTCGCTGGAATTATACACCTGTGCTGGAAGCTAAAACTCCGGAAGAGGAATATGCCATCACTTCGAAATGGATTACGGATTTGTCAGATAATCCTGTATATCGGTATGGCAAGCAGCAGTCGGATATACTCGACCCTCGTTCTCAAACGGAAGATTTGGGAGATGATGCAGTGAAAGCAACCCGATATGGAGTGAAAAATCTGAAATATATTCTGGCTAATCTGAATCAATGGTTAGGAGAAGAAGATGTGGATTATACATATCGGTCAGATATTTACGATGGCATAATTATGCAATATCTGACTTATATGTTGCATGTATATCATAATATAGGAGGAATCTATTTGCATGAAAAATTGGTTGGTGATAAAGTGGAAGCCTTGCAGGTTGAACCTAAAGAAAAGCAGAAAGAGGCAATGAATTACTTTTTGGAGCAATTGGCAACTTTGGATTGGCTGGATGATGAGAATGTGCTGAAGGTACTGCCTATGGTAGGGAAACCGTCGGATGCTTTGCGGGATGTAATGATGAAATTATTGATGAAAGCTCCTGCCCGGGTAGAATTTTCGGCATTAAAAGTCAGTAAGGAAGAGGGATATGATATTGATGAATGTATGAATGATATTTATACATATATATGGAATCCTACTATACAAGGACGTAAATTGAGTGCTATTCAAATGAAACTACAGAATTTGTTTGTCAAACATCTGGCTTCGACTGCCGGAATTCGATTGAGTAAAGATACTAAATCATTGAAAAGTGAAGAAGATGCATGGGGACAGTTAGTTCCTTTTTATCATAAAACAGGTGTAGGGTATAAAGGATGTTGCTGTGCGTCCGACCTTGGGCATATGTTTAATCCAGTGGCTGGATTTGATGAACCAATGGCAGAGTATTTTGTTCCCAAAAACCAGGATAGTCTATGTTATGGTTATTTTTTGCGCATACGCAATTTATTAAACAGCCGGAAGCAGCATGCTGATAAAGATACACGGCTTCATTATCAATTATTGCTTCATCAAATGAACAATGCATTAAACAGATGATTACGAAGAATAAATATATCTTTTTGCTCTTTTTATCCGTATTTGCTGTATTTGTCTTTTCTCCTTTGAAGGCTGTTGCCAAAAAAAAGAAAAATGGGAAAATAGAGCAGGTTAAACCCAAAAGCGCATACGAAAAGCTGTTGAAGGATAAACCGAATAGTGTCGAAACTAAAGGACTGATGAATCTTTATTGGGTAGACAATAAAGTATATATGGAAATACCCAGAGATGTGTTGGGTAAACGTTTGCTGATGGGAGGTGTGGTCGATAAACTAAGTAACCCGCAGGAGTCATTTGTTGGCTTTTGTCCTGCTACACCTGTGCAAGTGAAATTCTGCCGGTCTGATTCTTTGGTCAGGTTATATCAGATAGCGGATCGTCCGGTGACGGAACAAGGTTCCAGTATCGGAGATGCGCTAAAAAAAAGTTTCAGTGATGTCATTTTAAATCAATTTTCTATAAAGGCTTATTCTCCAGATAGTGCTTTGGTGATTGACGTCACATCTTATGTCTTCCAAGATGATAAATATATGAATCCGATTGATCCGAAAGCATACAATACAATGGATGGTTGGGTGAAGCGTAAAGCTTCTTTTAAACAGAAGCAATCAATGATATCCGGAATAGCTTCTTATCCTGACAATGTATCTATTTCATGTTATATGAGTTATGAATTGGCGATGTCATTATTCGGTATTTTTCCGATAGCAGAAAATATTCCTTTCAGTGCAGTTGTGAAGCGTACTTTTATGTTATTGCCAGAAGAGGGAGATTATTGCCCTCGTTTGGCTGATCCTCGTGTCGGAACTATATGGAGTGGCAAGATGAATTTTTCGGATAGGGAGCAAGGTAGCAACATGCAGCATAGGGTGAATCGCTGGAACCTGACTGCTGATAAACCTATTGTTTTCTATGTGGATTCGCTGTTGCCTGAAAAATGGCAGAAGTGTGTGTATCGTAGCGCTGAGATATGGAACAAAAGCTTTCAGAAAATAGGTTTTTCTAATGCGTTAGATGTGAAACCTTATCCTAAAGATATAGGGTTTGATGCTAACAGTATTACTAAGTCTTGTATCCGGTATGTCGTTTCACCTTCCGGGCAGATTACGGATAATTATTGGAGTGATCCGTTGACAGGGGAAATAATAAGTGCCAATATTTATATCCCTCATAATTTAGCTTCGAAAATTCAGCTGAATTATTTCTTACAGACAGCTTCTTTTAACGAGAAAGCCCGTACGTTGATGCCGGATGAAGATTTGGTGGAAGAAGCATTGACTTCGTTATTGTTGAGGCATTGGGGGCATTGTTTGGGGTTGACGGATAATATGGCAGGATCTATTGCTTATCCGGTAGATTCGCTTCAATTGAAAGAGTTTGTAAAAAAACATGGGTTATCTGCGTCAGTCATGGATAAGTTGCCGATGAACTATTTACTTTCGGTTGATAATTATAGTGATGATACACCTTTGACGCAACAAGTGCTGGGAGAATATGACCATTGGGTGATTCGTTATCTTTATCAGCCCATGAATAAGAAAACACCGCAGGAAGAATTATTGGATTTACGGGAGCTGGTTTCTGAACGGAATCAGAATCCATTATTACTTTTTAAACGTCCTCAGAGTAAGAAAGCTTATTATGATCCTCGTGGGATGGAGATGGATTTGGGAAATGATGCTATTCGTGCGGCAACTATTGCTTTTGAGAATTTAGGTAGAGTAGTGGCGAATGCAAACCAATGGTTGGACAAGGAAGATTTCAACTATGAAAAACGATCCTCACTATATGGGGAAATTATCAATCAGGCGGATGAATACGTGAAACATGTATTACAGCAAGTTGGTGGAATCTATCTGAATGATAGTTATCAAGGGGATAGTTACCCTTCTTATCAACCGGTATCCAAAGAGTTGCAACGTCAATCGTACCAGTGGATGATGGAAGCTATCAGTAAGATGAACTGGTTGGACAATCGGGAACTGTTGAATCATTGTGCGCTGACAGGTAGTGCTGCTGACTATTCACAGAAATTTTTTGCCAATTTGCTATTAATACAGCTCAATAACCTTTGGCTTAGCGAAAGTAAATCAGATGACCCTTATACGCAACAGCAGGCTTTCGAAGATTTGAAGAATCATCTTTTTAAGGAAACAAGGGCAGGAAAGGAACCCGACGATTGGAAACGTTTCTTACAAGGACAATTGCTGAGTTCTGTCATTTCTTGGTCGAATGTAAATGTGCCAGAAGGGAAAGATGAGACAGCTAATATTTCTTCTAAACAGACTATTCAGACTGTCTGTCCTTATCGGGGTATGACGGCTATTGAGAGCATTCCTTATTCTTCTGCTCCTGAACGGGCTTCATTCTGGTATGGTTGTTTGTTGGATTTGAAAAGTGAGTTTATGAGGGCGAAATCAGTAGCACCTAACCAAGAAATGCAAGAGGAGTATGATTACCGGTTGTTTACGATTGAGAAGGCATTGCGGAAATGATATAATCTAACGTGAGTTCGACGAATTTTAATTGTCTGTAGATTGAGTGATTAGCGAAATGAACTTATGAATATTGTACAGGTGGAACATTCAGGACACAAGTTGTCCGACAACTTTATTGTCAACCAATCGGGGGTATAGCTGTGGTTGCTCCCCTTTTTTCCGCATGGGGATGGCAGTACCTGCCAACCTATATGAATCGCCATGGTTACGGACGTGTTTTGTCTGTTTCTTGTATCTCCGTTCACCGTCCAGCGAACGCTGGACGGTCCATGCAGATAGGTGCATCGGCTTTCGCAGCTATCTAACTTCACCGTCCAGCGGACTGTTGGACGGTGCGAGATGCTTCCTTATTATTACTATGTAACCATCTTCTCTGTGTCTTTAATATAGGGATATTTACTGAATATCCCTAATATATAAAAGCCAATCAATTCATGATAAGATGGATTAATTGGCTTATATTTTTAATGATGCTTTTTTTCTGTTTTGTTTATTCTACTACCCTTGTGAATGCATAGGTTATACCAAAGAAACTCGCATCGAAATAAGAACCGTACTCTTCGTACGTTGAACTGAAGAAATCAGTAGGTATAAAATCGTGGAAGTAAATGATGATATTATTGTCATCTATCTTATCCAATCCTATAAATGCATCTCCAAGTTCTGTTTTTTTCTTTGAGAAACAACGATTCACTTGAGAGGTGATGAAATAAGGAGCGTCATATTCCTCATCAGCTATCCAATTATAGATACCTTTCTCTATATGGTCGAAAACGACAGTGTGTCCTTGAGGGTTGCAAAAGAAGTTCTTTAAATCTCCCGTCAGGTATGGGATTATTTTATCTGTACCATCTTCTTGATGTACAAATTCTAGGTAGTCATTAGCTCCATTGTTTTCCGGAAGACTATTTATCCAGTCTTCGTCAGGTACGCCAACATATACATAGGGATATTCAGAATTTAGTCAACTAATTATTTGCCAATATGATAGATATTTTGTAACTTTACAAAGAA
>CANQSM010000020.1 GCA_947626525.1 uncultured Phocaeicola sp.
TTCTGGCATTTATAGGAGTCTCGCAAGATTCTGCAGCCGTCATCTGCAGCCTTTAACTGAATATCCCTAATTATTGGTATTTTCAAATAAATATTCTACTTTTGTGACAGAAAAACAAAACCGCTAAATACATACCATCCATGTTCTCTGATAAGAAGAATATACTCCAACTGGCAGCACTCCTCAAGGCACACGGAGTACGGAAAATCGTGCTCTGCCCTGGAGGTCGCAACACAGCCATTGTCCAGACACTATCCAACATAGAAGATTTCACCTGCTACGCTGTAACGGATGAGCGAAGCGCAGGCTTCTTCGCCATCGGGCTCTCTTTGCAAGGAGGAGGCCCTGCCGCCGTCTGTTGCACATCCGGTTCGGCTTTGCTGAATCTTTATCCGGCCGTAGCCGAAGCCTTCTATCAACAGATAGCTTTGATAGTTATCTCTGCCGATTATCCGGCAGCATGGATTGGACAGACTGACAGTCAGACGCTTCCCCAACCCCATGTATTTGGCTCGCTGGTCAAGATGTCAATCAATCTTCCTGAAATCAATAACGAAAAAGATGAATGGTTTTGCAACCGACTCATTAATGAAGCCATATTGGAAACCACTCACCACGGCAAAGGGCCAGTACACATCAATGTGCCCATTTCGGAACCGATTTACCGGTTCACAGCCAAAACTTTACCCGAAGTGAGAGTTATTACCCGCTACCAGGGACTGAACGTGTATGACCGCGATTACAAGGAACTGATTGCACGGCTCAACCGGTACAACAAGCGGATGATTGTGGTGGGGCAGATGAATCTGATTTATCTTTATGAAAAAAAGTACGAAAAAGCACTTTACAAACATTTCGTCTGGCTGACAGAGCACCTCAGCAACCAGACCATTCCCGGGATTCCCGTCAAGAACTTCGACACGGCCATCTACACCATGGAAGCCAGCCGGCAAAGTAGTATGGCTCCCGATTTATTGATTACATTCGGAGGGCAGATAATCTCCAAACAACTGAAAAAGTACTTGCGCAACCATCCTCCCAAGGAGCATTGGCACATTGCCACCGATGGAAAAATAGTAGATCCATACGGTTGCCTGACTACCCTTATCGAAATGGACCCGTTCGAGTTCTTGGAAAAAGTCTCTTTTCTGATAGAGTCCAAGCCTACTAACTATCCACTGATGTGGGAAAACTATTGCAAAACGATACCTGTACCCGAACTGCCTTATTCGCAAATGGCCGTTACGGGTAAACTCATCCAATCATTACCCACACCCTGTGCACTGCATTTAGCCAACGGATCTACAGTCAAATACGCACAAATGTTTCCCATTGCATCCGAAGTGGAAATCTGCTGTAATCTGGGAACCGGAGGCATAGAAGGTACACTCTCTACAGCCATCGGTTATGCGGCGGCTTCAGACAGGCTGAACTTTGTCATCACAGGAGACTTGAGCTTCTTCTCCGGCATGAACGCACTTTGGAATGGGCATTTCGGTACCAACCTACGTATTTTATTACTGAACAATGAAGGAGCCGAAACGTATCATACGTTGCCCGGTATGGACAAGTCAAGCCAATCGCGTTCATTCATTACGGCTGAACACCATACTACCGCCAAAGGATGGGCGGAAGAATGCGGATTCATATACAGGCACGTATCTGAAGAAGAAGAGCTGGAAGGAGCCATACAAGAATTTATATCCTCCGATACAAAGGAACATCCTATATTATTAGAGGTCTTTACAGACAGAGAAAAAGACACGACACTGCTAAGAAGCTATTATCGGGGATTGAAAGAAGCGCAAATCGGAAGTTCCGCCAACCGTCCCGAAGCGGAAAAGAAATAGTCCTACCGGAATTCGTCCCTATGTCCCTAAAAGGCAAGTGCGGATTGACGATAATAAGAAAAGACAAAGAACATGCCGGAAAGCAACATAAGAAAAATCATCCATATCGACATGGATGCCTTTTACGCCTCGGTAGAACAGCGTGACCATCCGGAACTACTCGGAAAACCCATTGCCGTAGGGCATGCCGAAGAAAGAGGAGTCGTAGCCACGGCCAGTTACGAAGCGCGGCGTTACGGAGTGCATTCTGCCATGTCCTCTCAGAAAGCCAAACGTCTCTGTCCGCAATTGATTTTCATTCCCGGACGCATGGAAGTGTACAAAGATATATCCGAACAGATACATGAAATTTTCAGGGATTACACAGAACTCATCGAACCACTTTCCTTAGACGAAGCATTTCTGGATGTGACGGAAAACAAGCCGGGCATCCCCTATGCCGTAGAAATAGCGAAAGAGATAAAACTCCGTATTCGGGAAAAATTACATTTGGTGGCTTCTGCCGGAGTCTCATACAATAAGTTTCTGGCTAAAATAGCGTCTGATTTCCATAAACCGGACGGGTTGTTTGTCATCCATCCCGACCGGGCACAGTCGTTCATCGATCGCCTCCCTATCGAATCTTTTTGGGGAGTGGGACCTGTTACCGCCCAAAAGATGCATCAGCTAGGTATCCACATAGGAAAGGAACTCAGAGCCTGTTCGCTGGATATGCTGACACGTCAGTTTGGAAAAGCTGGAACCGTTTACTACGATTTTGCCAGAGGAACAGACAACCGACTGGTAGAACCTACCCGCATCCGCAAATCCATCGGTTGTGAACATACACTGGAAAAAGACATATATCAACATGCCTCTGTCACTATCGAACTGTACCATGTAGCCGTAGAACTCGTAAACAGACTTCGCGAAAAAGATTTCCATGGCAATACACTGACTTTGAAAGTCAAATTCCATGATTTCAAACAAATTACCCGGAGTATCACCCAAACTCAAGAACTGAACGGCTTACAGACCATTCTGTCTGTAGCAAAGCGATTAATGAAAGAGGTTGACTACGCACAACACCCCATACGCTTGATAGGACTTTCCGTATCGAATCCTAAAGAAGAAGAGCATGGGATATGGCGTCAACTCGAACTGGATTTCCCTGAAAGGTAATCTTATTTTATACAGACACGCACCGATTATTCTGCCACACCATGTTATCCCATTCTCAACATGAAAAGAATCTGCTTGCGAAACCTAAATAAATCCACAATGTAACACAATCCATGTCAAGACTCGATTTCACTGAGTTCCATCCATCTCATTGTTTTTTTATCCAATTCGTCGTTCAACAACGGAAGACGCTTTGATTTCACAGTCAGTTCATCCACTGACAACACACCGCTACATAAAGCCTCCTCTATCTCTTTTTTCTCCTGTTCCAAAGCGGTGATATCCATTTCAAGTTGTTCCAGTTCCCGACGTTCCTTAAAACTTAGTTTACGCTTTTCGTTCAAACGAACTTTCACAGTCTTTTCTTCTACCGGCTTGGAAGTTTCTTTCTCGCTTTGCATCTTTATTTCCTTCCAATTCCGATAATCGGAATAATTTCCGGGAAAGTTGCGAATATCCCCCTGTCCGTCAAACACCAGCAAATGATCCACTACCTTATCCATAAAGAAACGGTCGTGGGAAACCACTATCACACACCCTTTGAAATTTTGCAGATATTCTTCCAACACCTGCAAAGTCACGATATCGAGATCATTAGTAGGCTCATCCAGCACCAGGAAGTTAGGGTTCCGCATCAATATCGTACAAAGATACAGACGACGGCGTTCTCCTCCACTCAACTTATACACGTAACTATGCTGTGTATCCGGAGAAAACAGAAAATGTTGTAAAAACTGAGAAGCCGTCAGCCGTTTACCATTGGCAAACTCCATCACCTCTGCAATGTCCTGCACAACATCTATCACTTTCATCTGCTCATCAAACTGCAGACCTTCCTGTGAATAATAACCGAAACGGACGGTTTCACCTATATCAATCGTACCATTGTCTGCTTTCTCCAATCCCATCAGTATTTTAATGAAAGTAGACTTGCCAGTCCCGTTATTCCCTACAATCCCCATCTTCTCATAACGTGAAAAGATATATGAGAAGTCATCCAGAATCTTCAAACCGCCAAAACTTTTGTACAGATGATTGGCCTCAAAGATTTTCGAACCAATATAAGATGCCTTCACCTCCAGCTTCACCTGTTCGTCATGAAAACGTTGCTTGACTACTTTCTCCAATTCATAAAAAGCCTCTTCTCTGTACCGGGCTTTATGTCCCCGCGCCTGAGGCATTCTCCGCATCCAGTCCAATTCTATACGATACAAATTATTGGCTCGCGCTATCTCGGTATTGGTCACATCCATCCGCTCCTGACGCTTCTCTAAATAAAAACTATAATTTCCTTTATACTGATATATCTGTTTATTATCTATTTCTAAAATCTCCGAACAAACCCGGTCAAGAAAATAACGATCGTGCGTCACCATCAATAAGCTCAGATTACCTCTCCGAAGGTAATCCTCCAACCATTCTGTCATATCCAAATCCAGATGATTGGTCGGCTCATCCAATATCAGCAAGTCCGGTTCAGTAATCAGGACATTGGCTAAAGCCAACCGTTTGAGCTGCCCTCCGGACAATTGCTTTATCGGCTGGTCAAAATCCCGAATCTTTAACTGCGAAAGAATCTGTTTTGCCTTCCGTTCATAATCCCAAGCTTTCTCATGCTCCATCCGTGCAAGCAAATCCTCTAACCCGGGATTCCCTTCCGTTCCCATGCAATGCTCATACTCCCTGATTAAGTCTACGGTAGAATTTCCATGATAAAAGCAAGCTTCGAGCACAGTCAGTTCCTCTGGGTAGGAAGGGCTCTGTTCCAAATAACCCACTTTCAAATCACAACGATATACGACAGTTCCTTCTTCATAGCCCTCTTGACCAGCCAATATATTCAATAAAGTAGTCTTACCGCTTCCGTTTTTCGCAATCAACCCCACACGCTGCCCTTCAGCTATCCCGAAAGAAATTTGACGAAACAAAACCAAATCACCGAACGACTTTGTCAGACCATCCACTTGTAAATAAGAATTTGCCATATTTATGTTTATAGTACTGCCTCTACTTCCGCTTTAATTCGTATATATTCTTTTCGTAAATCACATCTTCCTCCACTCCTCAACCTCTCATAAATGAGATTTCTCAAATCGACCACTACTTTCGTTTGCCTGAAACGAAGAGCCGGATATTCCTGACGACCATCCATAACAGTCACCCAATCCATTCCATCTATTTCATTTACAAGTATAGTTCCGAAAGCGATACCAAATGCCATCCACACGTCTTTCTGATTCGAAGTATATTCATTATTGTTAATCATCTGTTGAATGCGTTCAATATCCTGTTCTACCGAGCTAAAGTCTTTCTTCAAATTTTTCTTGATTTGGGAAGTCGCCCATTCAAAAGCCTCGTTCACTTCATTGATTTCCAGCACACGAATCGGAATACATTCTTTGGGATATTGCTTTTTCTGATCTCTTAGTTCCAAAGAAGCGATGATGGACTCCGCCAACTCCTTCGGGGCTCCCGGCAAAGTAGAGAAAGAACATTCCGCCACCGTATCCAAACTACCGGTCATCCAAAGGTGTGTTACGTAATCTTCTCCCGATTCCGTAAAATTCTCACAACTATACACACATTCCCAACTACCAACTTTCACATCCTGCGCACTGGTATTCCACTTTCTCTCATCAGCCAATACCTCGTTGGCATAAGACAAAGAAGTATCTTTAAATACCGATATGCGAAAATTTCCAACCCACTTTTCCGGATTATAAAACAGAAAGCTTCCTTCTTCATCCTCAAATTCATTCCATGTTTCAGGATACCGCAAAGAAAACCACCCTCCCGGAGATATATATTTTTTTGTACTCATTTCCATTCACTACTTCTTTAACGGTAATATCTCAATCCAATAATCATCCGGGTCATGGATGAAATAGAGCCCCATTACTTCATTTTCAAAACACACGCAACCCATCTCTTTATGGAAACGGTGCATCTCGTCATAACCACCTTCTACCCGGAAACACAGATGACTTTCATTCTCGCCTAACTCATAAGCCTCTTTATGATCACGCAACCAAGTTAACTCCAATCTAAAGCCTGTCATGTCATCGGCCATATATACTAATACGAAAGAGCCGTCTTCCGCCTCTTTACGATAATCTTCATGCAGTCCCAATGCCTGCTGATAAAAAACGATACTACGCTTTAAATTGGTTACATTCACATTAAAGTGATCAAATCTTGCTTTTATTTTCATGTCATTCATATTTCATTATTTTCCTATTGGCTGTACTTTACCACGTGTTTCCTTTGAAATCTCCAAAAACATATAATTGACCAGTCCCGAATGAATCGCTTCTTCGTTGCTTCTATACTTCGCCGTCGCATATTCACGGGATTTTTCAAAAGTCAGACGGGACATTTCATGCTGTGACTTACCCACCATCGTGGAATCCAGCTTCTCTTCCGGAAAAAAATCATCCAAATTCACATCCCCTATAATAGTTGTCTCAAGAAAATTAATATCTTTATGAGATTTATCAGTATAATATCCCACAAACATGTGTCCCGGAATACGTACCAAGATAGGATTGATATTAATAGCTTTCAGCAAAGAAGCAAACAATACACTCCCATCCACACAATTAATCTGCGCAGCCTCCAATGCATCATCCACCGTACGGACACGCTGGGCAAAGACAACGTTTGAGGAGAGACTCGTATTCGAAATGGAACTGTATTTGAAATTTCGTTTTTGCAATACATACCAAAGCGCATACACCTGCTTATCCACTTGCGACGTTTTTCCTTGATAGCCTGTAAAACGATTTACAATACGGGCATTCAATGCCTCTCTCAACAATTGGTCTATCATAGGATGTTCTTCATTAACATAAGCTGCAAAAAAGAGACTTGTATCGTGAAACTTATTATGAATATCCATGTAACCAAGAGGACATTCGTTCACGCTGCGCATGGAATAAGTTTTTGTTTTCTGTGAAAGCTCCTCTTTGTTCAAAGTAACTTTTACAGCAATAGTCACCGGAACAGATTGGACATTATTCTTTAAAGCTTCATAATTCCACATCAATTCAGGATAGACATAATATTCAGTATGAGGTTTCGACAGGATAAACTCAGAAACTGATTCCGAGAAGAAAGGCGTAGCAGCTATATGTATCTGCACGCGCGTATTGGCATAAGTGGATTTTACCTTCACCGCCATACCTGACAACGGCTTTCCTACATAATTACTGTCTGCCGGGGCAATAATATCCGCGCCTGTCGCTGCCGTAGAAAGAATAGTCGATGGAAAAATATTGCCTCCCAATTCATCTGTAATTTCAAAAGACTGCAGTAACAGATAATTGCGGCATACGTAAAGTATGCCGCCCATTACCATACACAATACCAATACTAAGGTAGTAAATTTCCAGATATTATACCGTAATACATACATTTTATCTTACTGCAATGCTTTCCACTTCTACCAGCACATTTTTCGGCAATGCTTTCACGGCAACAGCCGAACGAGCCGGGAATGCACCATCAAAATATTTAGCATACACAGTATTCATATCAGCAAACATAGCCATATCTGCCATAAATACAGTGGTCTTCACAATATTGGCTGTTGTCAGTCCAGCTTCCGCCAACACATTCTTAATGTTCTCAAACACTTGGGTGGTTTGCTCCGTGATACCTCCTTTTACGACTTCGCCTGTAGCCGGATTTATGGGAATTTGTCCTGAAAGGAACACCATATCGTTTACTTCTACAGCTTGGCTGTAAGGTCCTATAGCAGCCGGGGCTTTTGCTGTTGCAATTACTTTTTTCATTGTTTCAAATCATTAAACTATTAAACAAATTTATAAATGTAAAATTACGGCTTTTGTTTAAAAGAAGAAGCATATTGCTTAAACAAAATAGAGCCTTTTACGTTCCTTTAACATCGGACAAAACAATCTCTGAATACTTAAACTAAAAAATCTAGATAAAAAGGAACGGAGTTCTAAAAATAATTACTACATTTGCAACGTCATTTGTTAACAGGATTCTTTCGGGAATTAAAATTAAAATAATAACCATATACATAATTTCCCTTTTTCTTTGTTTAGCCATTTAAAAACATATACCAACATCGAAAAGGCAAAAGAATATTGTGTTTGAAAAAGGGGACTTTATAGACTTATTAATAACATTCTATGTATAACATCATTCAATTAAATGACAAGTCATTAACCGACTTGCAACGCATTGCTCAAGAATTGGGCATATCTAAAGTTAACACACTTACCAAAGAAGATTTAGTTTATAAGATTTTGGACGAACAAGCCATTGCCGGAGCATCCAAAAAGGTTTCAACAGAAAATCCAAAGGAAAACCGCAAACGTTCACGCATTAATGTGAAAAAAGAAAATGCCGACAGAGTTTACACAGCCAATCAGGATAAAGCTGAAAAAATAGAAGAGCCCACTAAAAAATTTATCATAACCGCTTCGGTCCCAGCGCCGAAAGCTACCACGACACAAGAAGAAAATGCTCCGGTCTCCCCAATAAAAGAAACAAAGAAAGAAGATACAGCAAAAGAAGCTCCCAAAAAAAGAGGGCGTAAACCAGGAAGCAAAAATAAAACAACATTAGCCAAAGAAGAAAAGAAAAAAGAAGAAAAAAATGCAAACAAAGAAACTCTAATTGGCAAGACTCAACTTATCACAGATAAAAAAGAAGAAAAAGAAGATATCGTTGAAGGGGCTTTGTTTCCTATTAATACGGACGATTTTATTCCTATCGAAGATTTACCGGCAGAAAAAACGGAAATACCATCTGAACTTCTCAGCAAATTTGAGACTACCAAAATGGATCCGGAAATAGCAAATATCAATAAACCAACTCTCCGGCCTAAATCTTCAAAACTTAATAACCAACAACGTCTCCAATTCAAAGACAAAGAGAAAGACTCCGATGAAGGCAATATAACAACGACTCAGACTGAACGTAAAACGACTGAAAAAGAAAAGCCGTATGAATTCGAAGGAATTTTAACTGGTACCGGTGTTCTAGAGATTATGCAGGATGGATATGGTTTCCTCCGGTCATCAGACTACAATTACCTCTCTTCACCAGATGACATTTATGTATCTCAATCACAAATTAAATTATTCGGATTAAAAACCGGGGATGTAGTAGAAGGTTCTATTCGCCCACCCAAAGAAGGCGAAAAATATTTTCCATTGGTTAAAGTCTTAAAAATTAACGGGAAAGACCCTTCTGTAGTACGCGACCGAGTACCGTTTGATCATTTAACCCCTCTTTTTCCCGATGAAAAATTCCGTCTGTGCAAAGGCTTCAACGATAATCTTTCCGCTCGTGTGGTAGACATGTTCTCTCCTATCGGAAAAGGACAACGGGCCTTAATCGTAGCCCAACCCAAAACAGGTAAGACAATCTTGATGAAAGATATCGCAAACGCCATTGCCGCCAACCATCCGGAAGTATATATGATTATGTTGCTTATCGATGAACGTCCGGAAGAAGTAACGGACATGGCCCGTAGTGTAAATGCAGAAGTCATCGCGTCCACATTCGATGAACCGGCAGAACGGCATGTAAAAATAGCAGGCATTGTATTGGAAAAGGCTAAGCGCATGGTAGAATGCGGACACGATGTAGTGATATTCCTCGATTCGATTACTCGTCTGGCACGCGCATACAACACTGTGTCTCCTGCATCAGGAAAAGTATTATCCGGAGGTGTAGACGCCAATGCGCTCCATAAGCCCAAACGTTTCTTCGGAGCAGCCCGCAATATCGAAAACGGAGGATCACTGACAATCATTGCAACTGCCCTTATCGATACAGGTTCCAAAATGGATGAAGTGATTTTTGAAGAGTTTAAAGGAACCGGCAACATGGAATTACAATTAGACCGTAACCTATCAAATAAACGTATCTTCCCTGCCGTCAACATTGTAGCCTCCAGCACCCGCCGGGATGATTTATTGCTCGACAAACAAACTCTCGACAGAATGTGGATACTCCGTAAATATCTGTCTGATATGAATCCTATCGAAGCTATGGATTTCGTAAAAGATCGTTTAGAAAAAACAAAAGACAATGAAGAATTCTTAATGAGCATGAACTCCTAACCAATACAGACTTTATTAAGAATATCCCTTATCTGGCCATAAAAACACGGATTATAAAGATTTTATCTCTTATAATCCGTGTTCGTTCATTTATAACCAACTGTCGATTTCCCGATATATACAAAAAAGGAAATGACATTTTCATCACAAAATGTCATTTCCTTTTCTATATTCAAATGTTTAAAATGGAAGATCGTCTTTCTCGTCCGTGACACTAAAATCAGCCGGAACTTCCGGACTCGGCGGGAAAGGCATTGCATCCATAGGCTGAGAACCAACAGAAGAAGCCTCTACACGTTCAACCTTCCAAGCACGGATACTATTGAACCAACGTCCGTTCCATTCACGGGCATCAATGTCAAAAGAAACAGTAATTTCTTCGCCAGCTTGAATATGAAACTGATCTATTTTATCCGCACCAAATACCTCAAAACACATTTTACGCGGATACTGATCGTGCGTTTCAATCACATACTCCTGCGCTTTCCACTCTTTTCCTGTTGTCTTTGAAACGCCACTTTTGGGTTCAAGAACTACAATTACTTTTCCACTTAATTCCATTTCTAATTATTTAAATTATGTTGCGAAAGTACGATTTTCCTATATACTACACTAATTTTATACCGTTTTTTTGCAAAGCTTACACAATATTTTTGTAGTTTTGTAACCTAATCTAATGAACATAAATATAAAACAAATAACTATGAAGTTCATCGTTTCAAGTACAGCTTTATTCAGTCATTTACAGGCAATCAGCCGTGTTATCAATTCAAAAAACACATTGCCCATCATGGAATGTTTTCTGTTTGATATGCAGGATGGGACACTCTCTATCACAGCCTCCGATACGGAAACAACCATGATAACTTCGTTGGAAGTATCCGAAAGCGACAGTAACGGACGCTTTGCCATCGTATCCAAAACCATATTGGATGCTATGAAAGAAATTCCCGAACAGCCATTGACTTTCAATATCAATCTAGAATCTTTAGAGATCACTGTCCAGTACATGAACGGACAATATAGTGTAGTCGGCCAAAATGCAGATGAATATCCACAACCCGCTCAATTGGGAGAGAATGCCGTACATGTAGGCATGGCTCCAAACATTTTGCTGAGTGGTATCAACCGTTCCATTTTTGCTACAGCCGATGATGAGCTCCGTCCGGTAATGAATGGTATATATTTCGATATTACTTCTGAGAATATCACTATGGTGGCCTCAGACGGACACAAATTGGTGCGAAACAAAAACTATGCAAGCAAAGGAACAGAAAAAGCCGCCTTTATCCTACCCAAAAAACCGGCCAACCTGCTTAAAAACGTTTTACCGAAAGAAGTGAACGAAGTAAGTATTGATTTTGATGACAGAAATGCAATCTTTACACTAGAAAACTACCGTATGGTATGCCGTTTAATTGAAGGGCGCTATCCGAATTACAATTCCGTAATTCCTCAAAACAATCCTTATAAAATCATTATTGACCGCTTGGTAATGCTCAGTGCGCTACGTCGTGTATCTGTATTTTCTTCACAAGCCAGCAGCCTCATCAAATTGCGTTTACAGAAGAACCAGATAGTTATTTCTACACAAGATATCGATTTTTCGACCTCTGCCGAAGAAACCCTAAGCTGTGAATACGCTGGAAATCCGATGAGCATAGGTTTCAAAGCTCCGTTTTTGATTGACATTTTAAACAATATCTCAGGACAAGATATCATCATAGAATTGGCAGATCCGTCCCGAGCAGGTGTTATTGTCCCAGCAGAACAAGAAGAAAACGAAGAGTTATTGATGTTGTTAATGCCTATGATGTTGAACGATTAATAACCAAATATAACAGAATGAATTTAAATCTTAAAAATCCTGTTGTTTTCTTTGATTTGGAAACAACAGGAACCAATATAAATTCCGATAGAATTGTAGAAATCAGTTATCTGAAGATTTACCCGAATGGAAAAGAAGAAACAAAAACCATACGCATCAACCCGGGAATGCATATACCGGAAAGCGCTACCGCCATACATGGGATCCACGATGAAGATGTGGCACACTGCCCTCGCTTCAAGGAAGTAGCCGCATTGATAGCCCGCGATATAGAAGGTTGCGATTTGGCCGGTTTCAATTCCAATCGCTTTGATATCCCTGTATTAGCTGAAGAGTTTCTACGTGCGGATGTGGATATTGATATGAGTAAACGCAAATTTATTGACGTGCAAGTCATATATCACAAACTGGAACAACGTACCTTATCCGCTGCCTACAAATTTTATTGTAATAAAAATTTAGAAGATGCCCATACGGCAGAAGCTGATACGAGAGCGACGTATGAAGTGTTGAAAGCGCAACTCGATCGCTACCCGGAAGAGCTCAAGAATGATATGGCTTTCTTGTCTGAATATTCGAGCTTTAATCGTAATGTGGATTTTGCCGGGCGCATGGTATATGATGACAATGGAATAGAGGTTTTCAATTTCGGCAAATATAAAGGAATATCAGTCGCTGAAGTCTTACGTAAAGACCCTGGATATTATAGCTGGATATTACAAGGAGACTTCACCTTGAATACCAAACAGATGTTGACGAAAATAAAACTAAAAGATGCCGGAAAATAATTTCCCGTTTGATAAAGTACATATGTTACAAGGGAAAAAAATTGTATTAGGAATTACCGGAAGCATTGCTGTCTACAAAGCGGCTTATCTTATCCGAGGACTTATCAAACGGGGAGCGGAAGTACAAGTAGTGATTACGCCTTCCGGAAAAGAATTTATAACACCTATTACACTG
Organism: uncultured Phocaeicola sp.; assembly: GCA_947626525.1. Classification (GTDB taxonomy): domain Bacteria; phylum Bacteroidota; class Bacteroidia; order Bacteroidales; family Bacteroidaceae; genus Phocaeicola_A. Next base: position 12,906 of record CANQSM010000020.1, read on the forward strand.
TCTGCACTAACAAGTAAGCCTGTTATCAGTGATTTTTTCGCCCAACGTGACGGCACATGGAACAGTCACGTGGCACTTGGTTTATGGGCTGATGCCATGATTATCGCTCCTGCGACAGCTTCTACCATCGGTAAGATGGCCAACGGTATAGCTGATAATATGCTGATTACCACCTATCTCTCCATGAAAGCTCCTGTATTCATAGCACCGGCCATGGACTTAGATATGTTTGCCCATCTTTCTACACAAAGAAATCTGGAAACTCTCCGCTCATACGGAAATTACATTATAGAACCCGGAGAAGGAGAATTAGCCAGCCATTTAGTAGGAAAAGGGCGTATGGAAGAACCAGAGAATATAATCAAGGTATTGGAAAACCATTTCAGTTCGAATAGCGAACTGACAAAAAAAAAAGTAATGATAACGGCCGGACCAACCTATGAAAAAATTGACCCTGTAAGATTCATAGGAAACTATTCTTCAGGCAAAATGGGATATGCGCTGGCCGAAGAATGCGCTTCTCGGGGAGCAGAGGTAATCTTAATCAGTGGTCCGGTACAACTCAGGACGAAACATCCAGGCATCCAGACAATTCAGGTAGAAAGTGCTGAAGAGATGTACAAAGCTGCCATTCAAAACTATCCACAGACCGATGCCGCCATCTTATGTGCTGCTGTAGCAGACTTTACCCCGACACACACAGCCGAACAGAAAATCAAGCGAGAAAAAAAAGACTTGATTATACAATTAAAACCCACACAAGACATTGCAGCATCATTGGGACAAATAAAGAAAAAAGGGCAAGTCCTGGTTGGTTTTGCTTTGGAAACACACAATGAACAACAAAATGCTCAGGAAAAGCTACGATGTAAAAATTTCGATTTCATCGTGTTGAATTCCCTGAATGATAAAGGTGCCGGTTTCCAGTGCGATACCAACAAGATTACAATTATCGACAAAGAAAACCAGGATATTTATCCACTTAAGCCTAAAACAGAAGTAGCGAAAGATATCATCAATCGCCTTTGTATAGAATTGAACCAACAGGAAGATTTATAAGAGTATGTTGCAATCACTTTATATTCAGAACTACGCTCTGATAGATACATTAGATATCCGTTTTGATACCGGCTTCTCCGTCATTACCGGTGAAACCGGTGCAGGAAAATCCATCATTCTCGGAGCCATCGGTTTGTTGCTCGGACAAAGGGCTGACAGCAAAGCCATTAAAAACGGATCATCCCGATGTATTGTAGAAGCACGTTTTCAAATTTCAGCGTACCATCTGGAAAAATTTTTTGAGGAAAACGACTTGGAATATGACAGTGAGGAATGTATCATACGTCGAGAAGTTCTTTCTTCCGGTAAAAGCCGGGCTTTCATCAATGATACACCGGCTTCCCTATATCAAATGAAAGAACTGGGAGAAAAATTAATAGATATACATTCTCAGCATCAAAACCTGTTGCTGAATACAGAAGGATTCCAACTGAATGTTGTGGATTTAGTGGCTCAAAATCAGCAGACTCTGTCAGATTACAAGCATTGGTTTTATTCCTATAAAGAGTGTTGCCAGACATTGAAAGAAACAATCGAAGCTGCAGAAAAAAACAAAGCCGACGAAGATTATGTCCGCTTCCAGTTAGAGCAACTGGAAGAAGCAAAGCTATATGACGGTGAACAGGAAGAACTGGAACAGGAAGAGGAATTACTGACTCATGCGGAAGAAATCAAAGCCGGATTATATAAAGTAGAAGGTACTTTTTCATCTGAGGAACAAAGTATCCTATCTAATCTTAAAGAAGCATTGAATACTTTACGCTGCCTGAATTCCATCTATCCAATAACTGCAGAATTATCGGATAGATTGGAAAACAGTTATATAGAATTAAAGGATATAGAGCAGGAAATAAGCCGCCTGAACGAAAACATGGAATTCAATCCGGAACGGTTAGAAAGGGTAAACGAACGACTAAACATTATCTATTCATTACAACAAAAACATAGAGTAAAAACAGTAAAAGAACTACTTGGCATTACTGAGTCATACCGGATACGGCTGAACGCCATCACCTCTTCGGACGATTCAATCGCAGAATTAACTGCAAAAAAAGACAAGTTATACAAACAAGTACTCAAATTAGCAACGGAATTGACCAAACAGCGTAAAAGTGCGGCGAAAGAGATCGAAAAACAGATGCAAGCCCGACTTATTCCGTTAGGTATGCCTAATGTGCAGTTCAAAGTAGAACTTGCTCCCAGCAAAGAACCGGATTCAAACGGAATGGACAAGATTTCTTTCCTTTTCTCAGCCAATAAAAACGGTACCTTACAGAATGTTGCAGCCATTGCTTCAGGAGGAGAAGTTGCCCGCGTAATGCTTTCCATTAAAGCTTTAATAGCCGGGACCATGAATCTGCCCACTATCATTTTTGATGAGATTGATACGGGAGTTTCCGGCGAAATAGCTGAGAAAATGGCTCACATCATGCAAGAAATGGGACAAAATGGACGTCAAGTCATCAGCATTACACATTTGCCACAAATAGCTTCTTTAGGAACTACCCATTATAAAGTATACAAACAAGATAGCGAGACTGGAACAAGTAGTCATATACGTAAGTTAACAGAAGAAGAAAGAGTAGACGAAATAGCCCACATGTTAAGTGGAAGTACACTTACCGAAGCCGCTATAAACAATGCAAAAGCATTGCTGAAACATTAAAAGGACAATTTATGATAACAGAAAAAAATGAAATGATTTTCGGAGTCCGGGCTGTAATAGAAGCCATCGAAGCCGGAAAAGAAATTGATAAAGTCTTAGTAAAAAGAGACATACAAAGTGAACTTTCCAAAGAGTTATTCACTGCTTTGAAAAGCACTCTCATTCCCGTACAGCGTGTCCCGGTCGAACGAATCAACCGGATTACCCGCAAAAACCATCAGGGAGTCGTTGCATTTATTTCAGCCATTACATATCAACACACAGAAGATCTTGTTCCCACTTTATTTGAAGAAGGAAAAAGTCCGATATTCGTTATGCTTGACGGAATAACGGATGTACGGAATTTCGGTGCAATTGCCCGTACATGTCATTGTGCAGGAATTGACGCTATCATCATTCCAGCTAAAAACAGTGTCAGTGTAAATGCCGATGCGATGAAAACCTCGGCCGGTGCATTGCACACTTTACCAGTTTGCCGTGAGCAAAGTATTACCTCTACCATCCGCTATTTGAAAGAGTGCGGATTCAAAATTGTAGCCGCTACCGAGAAAGGAGATTACGATTATACCAAGGCTAATTATCAAGATCCCGTTTGTATTATCATGGGGGCGGAAGATACAGGCGTGCCTTATGAACACCTGACCTTGTGCGATGAACGGATAAAAATACCCATGTTCGGACATATCGAGTCTTTAAATGTATCAGTTGCTGCCGGTATTTTAATATACGAAGCTATCAGACAACGTGGATTCAAAGAATAAATATAAATGAAGATATGAAAAAACTATTATTTATAACCCTATGCATGCTGACGAGCACATTCAGCATGGCACAGACTCCCGGATGGACGGAAAAAGCCAAGAAATCGGTATTCTCCATCATTACTTATGGCGGTGATGACAAGATAATGAATACCGGAAATGGTTTCTATATTGATGAAAACGGTACCGGTGTATCAGACTATGCACTTTTTAAAGGGGCCAAGCGTGCCGTCATCGTAGATGCTGAGGGAAAACAATATCCGGTGGATTGCATATTGGGAGCCAATGAAATTTATGACGTAGTAAAATTTCGTATCAAAGCGGATAAAAAGACATCGGCCCTGCCCATAGCGCAAACCGCTCCGGCAAAAGGAGCCACAGTCTATTTGTTACCGTATTCTACCCAAAAACAAAATACGCTGCAAAGTGGTACAGTGGAAGAAGTGGCTGACATCGAAGGAGGCGACAAGTATTATACCCTCCATCTGAATACAACGGATAAAATGGTCAGCTGCCCGGTTACCGACGTAAATGGAGAGGCGATAGGACTGATTCAAAACGTCACCTCCGAAGCCGGTCAAAGTTGTTATGCCATAGGAGCAACCTTTGCTGCACGCCTTTCATTAAATGCTCTTTCAGGTAATGATTATGCGCTTAATAACATAGGTATTAAAAAAGGGCTTCCCGAAAAAGAGGATCAGGCACTTGTTTACCTATATATGATTGCCAATTCGCTCAACGCCGATGAGTACATTCAGCTCCTCAATGAGTTTCTCATCCAGTTTCCTGACAGTTCGGAAGGTTATCTGCGCCGGGCCACGGCATATATAGACCATCATAAAGATAATGAACATTACGCATTGGCAGAAAAGGATCTGGAAAAGGCACTTGAAAAAGCAGAGAAAAAGGATGACATGCTTTACAATATCAGCAAAATCTATTTGCTGGCTTCTACTCCGGATTTTACCTACAAGGACTGGAATGGAGAAAAAGCACTGCAAACCATACAGCAAGCCATAGCCATTAATCCTCTGCCTATCTATATCCAACAAGAAGGAGATATTTATTATGCACTGAAAAATTATGAGAAGGCATTCGAAAGCTATGACAAAGTCAACCACTCGACCATGGTTTCCGAAATCAGCTTGTTCAGCGCAGCTAAAGCCAAACAAATGGCCGGAGCCAACGAGGAAGCGCTGGCACTGATGGACAGCACAATAACCCACTTCGGAACTCCACTCACCACCAAAGCCGCACCTTATCTATTTCAACGGGCACAGATGCGTGCCGAAATGAAAAGGTATCGGCCGGCTGTTGCCGATTACAACGAATATTACAAACTACTTGGAGGAAAAGTAAGCGCCTTATTCTATTTTAGCCGGGAACAAGCGGAAATGCAGACGCGCATGTACCAACAAGCACTGGATGACATAAGAAAAGCTGTTGAACTTGCTCCTGAAGAGCCTGTCTATCTGATTGAGCTAACGTCCGCCTATATACGTTTTAACCAGTTGGACGATGCCATGGAAGTTTCCCGGAAAGGCATTGCCTTAGCTCCCGAAAACCCGGATTTTTATCGCATGTTAGGATATTGTCAAGTACAATCCGGACAAAAAGAAGAAGGAAAGAAGAACCTTCTCAAAGCCAAAGAACTGGGAGACCCCAATGCGGGCGTATTAATCGAAAAATACTGCAAATAGGAATATTCCCACAAGTAAAGCATCACCGAATAGCACAGGAACATAAATGTACAGTTCAATTCGGTGATGTGATTTCCAAACACAGCAAATGAGTAGTATCCGCTTCTACGCGGAAACGGTTATCACACCGTTCTCCTACGAGCCATACAATCCTGTCGCCACTGCAAACTACCCATTGTTGTTGTTTCTGCAAAAGAGAAAATTTACGGTCCGTCATATAATCACTCAGCTTTTTCACCCCTTTCATGCCAAACGGCACAAACTTATCCCCCTGCCTCCAATGGCGAATCATCAAAGGGAAGTTCAATTTATCAGCATCCAGGCAAACACAATTCCTTTGTCGTGGAATGACAAAGGAAGCAGTTCTTTGTACTTTACGAACCGTTATGTGGACTGATTCGCTCAACAAAAGGGTGCCTTCTTCCGGCAATTCCAAAGTCCTGTCGTCCTGTTCCAAGCTTCCGACTTTAGTGACCAATAAACAAAAACGATCTTTTACAACTATCCATTCTTTTCCTATAAACTTCCGGCCGGATTCTCCACACAACTGTCCGTATATCAATTCTACCTGAGACGAGTTAAATTCCAACGGATGCAATATTTCAAATAACAAACTCCGCGGAGCAGGCTCATCCAGCAACAAAGGTACCGAAATCCTGAACGCTCCCTCTCCTCCTTCGTCAAAAGAAGAAACCACCTTCTTCTTCCCTTCCTCCATGCAGGCACGATAGACACCGGCTACCTCAGACAAACGCTCCGATACAGTCATAATACTTCCCTGCACAGACGGATTGATGTCTTCCATAAGGGGCAAAATATTCAAACGTATCTTATTGCGTGTGTATTCATCCTGAAGATTGGTACTATCCGTCACATAATCCTGCCCCAATTCTGCCAAATAAGCCAGAATCTCCCGGCGCGAAACAGCCAACAAAGGCCGAACCACTTTTCCATTCTTTGGAGGTATTCCTTTTAGACCGTTTATGCCTGTTCCACGAATCAAATTCAAAAGAAAGGTTTCCACGCTATCATCGCGATGATGCGCGACAGCCACTGCAGAAGAGCCTGTTTCCTCCGCCAATTCCCCAAAATAAGCATAACGCAACTCCCTTGCCGCCATTTCTATAGATATGTGCCGGCTCTGCGCATGGCTTTCAGTATCAAAATGAACAACATGTAACGGTACTTTCAGCCTTTCACACAAATGCCGCACAAATGCTTCATCCCGATTGGATTCCTCCCCGCGCAGATGGAAATTGCAATGCGCGGCCTCGCAACCATATCCCAAAGACAATAGCACACGCAACAAAGCGACTGAATCAGCTCCCCCGCTCAGTGCGACCAAAAGCCTGTCCCCTTCAACAAACAAGCCTTCTCTTGCTATATACTGCCGTACTTTTTCGTCAAACATCACTGCAAAGATAACGTACCTGCTTTTTATTATCAACATTTCAGAAAAAATACTCCATGTCAAAGCATACATAAACGTTATTTAAATAGAATCTAAATAATTTGCATGGAAAAAAGTTATCATCTATCTTTGCAAACAAACAGAACACATTATGCGCTTATCAGAACTTAAAACAGGGGAAAAAGGGGTTATCGTGAAAGTCCTGGGGCATGGGGGCTTTCGTAAACGCATCGTAGAAATGGGGTTCATAAAAGGCAAAACAGTGGAAGTCGTACTAAATGCTCCATTAAAAGACCCCATAAAATATAAGATATTAGGATATGAAATTTCGTTACGCCGTCAGGAAGCAGCCCAGATTGAAATAATCAGCGAACAGGAAGCCCGCAAAGAGCTGAAAACAGAACATTATGAAGGAGGCATCGCGGAAGACATTCCCATTACGGAAGAAAAGCTCAGCGTGCTGGCGCAAGGGAAACGGAAAACCATCAATGTGGCTTTAGTGGGCAATCCCAATTGTGGCAAGACCTCCTTATTCAACATCGCTTCCGGATTACACGAACGCGTAGGGAACTACAGTGGCGTGACAGTAGACGCAAAAGAAGGCTTTTTCCAATTCCATGATTACTCCATACGCCTTGTCGATCTGCCGGGAACCTATTCCCTATCGGCTTACTCTCCTGAGGAAATCTATGTCCGCCAATACATTATAGATGAGACACCTGATGTCATCATCAACGTAGTGGACTCATCCAACCTGGAAAGGAATCTATATCTGACTACCCAGCTTATCGATATGAACGTACGCATGGTCATTGCCCTGAACATGTATGATGAGTTGGAAGCCAGTGGCAACAAGCTCGATTATTTTAGCCTGAGCAAACTGCTGGGAGTCCCAATGGTACCTACCGTATGCCGCCGCCATCAAGGCATAGACGAATTATTCGACCAAGTAATCAATGTATACGAAAACGCAGATGCCATCAATTCCTACCTGGCACTGCAGATGCAGCCGCTCAAGCAACGCATCGCAGAACACGTAAAACGGCATGAAAGACGTTTCAGCCATCCTTTCAGAAAAGAAAAGGCGGAACGTATCCACAAGCACATTGAAAAACACGAACAAGAATGCAAGGAGACATTGGAACACCATCTCCCCAAAGAAATGGGCAGTCCTGTCATTCGGCATATCCACATCAACCACCGTTCAGAGCTGGAAAATGCCATCAGCCAAGTGCAGGCGGCCATTTGTGAAAACGAGCATATACGCCATAAGTACTCCACGCGCTTTCTGTCAATCAAGCTACTGGAGAAGGACAAAGAACTGGAACAAGTTGTCAGAGAGCTTCCGAACGCTGATAAGATATTCAGCATACGTAATAAAATGGAGAAACGTATCCAGGAAACATTAAACGAGGATAGCGAATCAGCCATAACAGACGCCAAATACGGCTTCATCCAGGGAGCTTTGCGTGAGACTTTCACCGATAACCATAAAGAAACCGGCCAGACGACCAAGGTTATCGATTCCATTGTCACCCACCGTTTCTGGGGATACCCTATTTTCTTTTTCTTTCTTTATATCATATTCGAAGGAACATTCGTGTTGGGAGATTACCCGATGCAAGGAATCGAATATCTGGTAGACGAATTGGGTAACCTCATTCGCGCGAATATGGAAGAAGGTCCCCTAAAGGACATGTTGGTAGACGGAATTGTAGGAGGTGTAGGAGGAGTCATTGTATTCCTTCCCAACATCCTGTTGCTCTATTTTTTCATTTCCATCATGGAAGATTCCGGTTACATGGCACGCGCCGCCTTCATCATGGATAAGATTATGCATAAAATGGGGCTTCACGGCAAATCGTTCATACCTCTCATAATGGGTTTCGGATGCAACGTGCCGGCTATCATGGCCTCCCGTACTATTGAGAACCGAAAAAGCAGATTAATCACAATGCTTGTCAATCCGTTAATGTCATGCAGTGCCCGTCTGCCCATCTATTTGGTCTTAATCGGCGCCTTCTTTCCCAATAACGCAAGTCTGGTCCTGCTATGCATATATGCCACAGGTATCCTTTTAGCCGTTCTGATGGCTCGCATTTTCAGTAAAGTGCTGGTAAAAGGGGATGACACCCCGTTCGTCATGGAACTCCCTCCATATCGCATGCCCACAGCCAAAGCCATCTTGCGGCATACTTGGGAGAAAGGAGAACAATACTTGAAAAAAATGGGAGGTATCATCATGGTCGCCTCCATTGTCATATGGTTCCTGGGATACTATCCCAACCACGATTCATACCAGTCGGCAGCCGAACAACAGGAAAACTCTTACATAGGAAAAATAGGTAAGGCCATCGAACCGGTCATCGAGCCTCTCGGTTTCGACTGGAGACTGGGTATCGGACTTATTTCAGGAGCCGGCGCGAAAGAATTAGTGGTCAGTACGCTGGGCGTGCTCTATACCAATGAGGAAGACATTGAAAACGTAAATCTGTCCGACCGTATTCCCATCACCCCATTGGTAGCCGTCTGCTACATGCTGTTTGTATTGATTTATTTTCCATGCATCGCTACCCTTGCGGCCATCAGACAAGAGTCCGGTCATTGGCGGTGGGCCTTATTTGCCAGCGTATACACCACCGGTTTGGCTTGGATTGTGGCTTTTGTCGTATATCAAGTAGGAAATCTTATCATCGGTTAAACAAGTTTTCCTTTTCAACCGTTTATAAAAAAAGAAAAGATGCAGGAAATTATCATTTACATTATCCTTTTGGCATGCGTCCTATGGATAGGAAGACATATCCGTCAATCCGCCAGACAAATGAAAGAAGACGACAACCCTTGCGCGCATTGCGCAAGCGGTTGCGACCTGAGACGCATGATGGAGGAAAAGCAACAGCGATGCAAGGAGAAATCGAAGAAAAAGAAAAAAAGTTGCTGCGGATAGTTGGAATATTAAAATATTGTTTTACCTTTGCACCCGCGATTATAAAATAAGGTACCTTGACCGAGTGGCTAGGTAGCGGTCTGCAAAACCGCGTACGGCAGTTCGAATCTGCCAGGTACCTCTTCCGGACGGAGGATTGGAAGTTTGGGTGAGTGGCTGAAACCAGCAGTTTGCTAAACTGCCGTACGGATAACCGTACCGGGGGTTCGAATCCCCCAGCTTCCGCCGATAATAGGGAAAGACTCAAATAAAGACACTTGTAAAGAATGACTTTGCAAGTGTTTTTTTATTGACTTTCTGTCAAACTTTCGCTATCTTTGCGCCATCAGTAAAAATTCGGTTATGAGACATAAAAATGCAACAACATTCGGAATCCGGATGGCGATAGGGCTGTCGGCACTCTTCTGTGCGATGAGCTGTTCGAAGTCCGGGACACAGTACAACCTGACAGCCACACCGGATTATTCACTCGGCACGATGTGGTTCGACGCACCGGCCGATACGTCTGCACAGGCCGATGTCTTCTATATTGCTCCGACCTGCATCTGGGACTGGAAAGACGCGGACGGTAATATCTACCACCACATGGACGTGGACAATCCAGAGCAGCGCGGCCGGGTCGACAGATCCATACGCTTGGCCCATGCCTTGTTTGGCAAGCATTGCCGCTTTTATGCGCCCTATTACCGTCAGACCACGATGGAGTCGTGGATGACAGCCCCCGACGAGACGGAACGCCGATATGCGGTTGCCCACGAGGATGTGGTGCGAGCGTTCGACTACTACATGACGCATTGTAACGCAGGGCGTCCCTTTATCCTTGCCGGACACAGCCAAGGGGCGAAGGCAGTCATCGAGCTACTGAAACACACCCTTACTCCCCGGCAGCACGAACGTATGGTCGCCGCTTATGCGTTCGGCTATGCGGTCAGCCGTCAAGAGCTGGAGCAATATCCCCTGCTCCGTCCCGCTCGCGATTCACTGGACTGTGGGGTACTGCTTTGTTACAACAGCGTCTCCGCACCGGAAGCCGTCTCGCCGTTGTTCCAAGGAAACGCGGTCTGCATCAACCCGCTCAACTGGCGCACGGACACGACTTACGCCTCGCCAGACCGGCATGCCGGTGCCGTATTCTTCGACGGCAAGGGAAAGGCGGATACTCTGCGCCACCGCATCGGGGCACGCATCGACGAGACTACCCACGCCCTGATTGTGGACGGTCTGGACGATGACGCCTATTACATTCCAAGCATCGGGAAGCTGTTTCCGAAAGGGAATTACCACGTGCAGGAGCTGAACATCTATTTCCTGAACGTGCAGCAGAACCTTGCGCAGCGGATTGCCGCCTTCCGGCACTTTAATTAGCAAGGACATAACGATAGAAGAATTCGCAAAAAAGAAAGCGCAAGGAAAAACTCTTAAGAAACTCCACCGAAACTGTCGGAGTTTTCCGAAACTTTCTTAAGAATCTTTCCGGAAACTCCGACAGTTTTTCCGCTCTTTCTTATATCCGTAAAGAGTAGTGCGGATACGCACACATCGGAAGAAACCTTAAAAAGAAACCCGCCATTGAGGTGAACTTTAGATTTTATATCGAACTCACGTCAAGTTAACTCATACAAATATCGGGAACCACATGGCATCATTACCATGTAATTCCCGATATTCAGATTTAAGCAAGCCCGGAAATCCTGTTACCGTTCCGTAATATTGCCCTCTTCGTCTATGAAATAACTGAATTTTTTGTCTGGGGATAAAATTTTTCAAGGTCAGCGGCAGCTACAGTCATTTTCGATGAACTAATAACTCTCTTGGAGTCTAAAAACATTATTATCGTCATCGTCATTATCACTGCATGATGATGATGACAATATGACTGCTAACATAAGCAAATAACGAGCAATTGTTTTCATAACATTTTTAATTTATATTATATTCTTTTATTGATTTTGCGGCGGCAAAGGTATAATATTGATTACAATTATTCAAATTAAATCTTTGTTTTTCCTTTGAGTGCATTTATAAGCCAACACCAATTGGACAGATAATCCAATTTATGGCAGTTGCTTTCTTTTTGTCCTGCATATCCATTCCCGATGATTATCTATTTAATAATATCGCCTTGGCAGTCCGGTTATCCATCCCCGGCATAGAGGCTCCGACAGGGGCATTTATATAAGTAGGGTCACAAACCGTATATCGCATATTACCGATTACGATATAATCCCCACCCACTTGTCCTGTGAAACAAACAGCCGTAGCCAAATGACCGGGATAATAAATCAAGGCAACTTTCAACCCTAATAAATCCCTTACCAAACGAGAGAATAAGATGGAGCGGTCCTCACAATCACAATAAGGATAGTAAAGAGTTTCTTCCGCAAAGAAAGCCCTGTCTTTTCCCCAGACCTTGTCATCATATTCATAGGCAAATGCTGTTTGCACTAAATTTAACAAATATGCAACAGCCTCTTGCTGAGATTTTCCTTTTATGGAGGATAGCAATGCCGGATATAATGCATTTTTTATATCACTATGTAAAGGAGCATTAGCGTACATTCCCCACCGGGTCATAAAATTATCATTCCATTCCGAAGATGGATAAACATTATAGAAATCCATCAGATTCTTATTGACTGAAACTTCAACTTTCATTTCCGGGTACCTTTTGGCTTGTAACATCCTTATGGGAGAAATATTCCTTGCCAATAACATTTCTTCATGAATGGCTAAAGACAAAGATTGCTCATTCGGAAACGAAGCTTCACAAATACGCAACTCTTTCTCCTGACAATCCATAGGATAGAACTTTTCCCCGCTAATTTCATAGTAAGGCTGGTCATAGATGTTATATTGGCTTGCATACAAGAAAACCAGTTTGTTCCCACTTTGTCCCAATCTCATCTTGTAACCGGACTGGCAGTATAGATAGGCCATCAGCAATACGGATTCATTGCAGTTTGTTCCGAAGAAAGAATCTGTCATTTCTTTCAGCATTAACAGATAAGCCCAATCGCACAGTTTGTGTCGGACACGGATTTCCAGACAATCCCGTATCACATTGTTATATTCCTTACCGGAACAAATCTCCCATCCCCGTGCCAACTCTTCACCGGAACAGGATGTCAGGCGAAACCGTAAGTTATCATTTAGCCTGACTTTGGTCTCTGTACCGAAAAAACGGAAACTAAAATAGTTCCCTATCGGTTGAGATTCTTCTTTTATAGGATTCACCGGTTTGGGTTGCTGAATCGGCTTGATAACAGGAACTACCTCATCTATCGGAACCGGATTATTTTTAATCGGTTTACCTTCTTCATCTTCCGGATAAACGGTTGGAGGTATAGGCTTTTCTTCTTTCGGACGGGGGATAGCTGGCAATGCTTTGTACTGTATCCATGCTCTCCGAACAAATTCCGCATATTCCCGATTTGCCTTATCCCGGAAATCGTTATAATTCTTCTGCGCTTCGTTCCGGAATGCAGCATAACGCTTTTCTAAATCATTTGTCTGGGCTGAGGTTAAATCATGAAATAACAAAATACAGCCAAGTAGAATAATCATTCGTTTCATCCTTTACCTAATTTTTGATTTAACATATCCCCGACAACAGACTATTGGATTTAGCTCTTTTTCCATCTTAATAAATTTATGAGAGGAAATTGATTTTCTACTATTTATCATAATCTGATCTATCTAACGAATAACCAAATGCAATCAAAACGAGCCATTATACATTGCCGTTCTCATCTTTGTCGTATAATCATCCCAATATTAGTATCCAAATTCCACATCTATAAAATTCAACAGCCTATTATTAGCATTAGCAAATGTTTCACTTAATATCTTCTTTGCTGTTTTATATCCCCACATATTTAATGAGGACTCTTTCTCTGTTATAGATTCTGTTTTTATTTCTTTTCCATTACAAATAGTCACATCGTAAGCAGTCATAGCTTTCCATGTATTAGATACAAACTCTTTGTAGATTTCTCTATTTTCACCAAAATATCCACGAAATAGTGCGAAATATCCATAAATGCCAATTTTTATTGTATATTCATTCAGGTCTAAAATATCTTGATAATAAGCATCGGGTTCAAGAATTTCAAATCGGACATAAGGATATGTTTTAATTATAAAGTCCTTCAAATAAGAAATCAATTCTGCAGATGAATATTTTATATGAGATTTTGGTATTGCCCTCCCATCATAAATTATTAATTTAATAGTTTTATCAACCTTTAAATCATGTCTAATTTGCAATTTATTTACAGAAGGTTTCCACACATACAATTTTTGAGCTTTGGCTCCATAACAAACCAGAAGCACCACTAAAAACAATAAAAATAATTTTGTTTTCATACTTATATATAGTATTTATAAAATCAATGAACAACTAGTCGTAAGCCTATATCACTATACTTAAAATTCAAATCAAAATTTATACGATACAATATCGTGCATCCGATTTCACTACTATTCCAAGAGCCTCCGCGAACACAACGATTAGTCCATGGCGCATCATCTAAGCACCACTCCCGAACATTACCACTCATATCATATATTCCATATCCATTTGGAGCTTTAAGTCCTACATCATGTGTCTTATTTAATGCATTCTCATTGTACCATGCTACATTCATAACAAAATTGCCACCACTATATTTATAAGAGTCACCTCCCAACGCCGCATATTCCCACTCCGCTTCTGTCGGCAGACTAAAATTTAGTCCGGTCAATTCATTGAGTTTCCGTATAAATTTCTGACAATCATTCCAAGACACATTGGTTACCGGACGATTTTCACCTTTAAAATAAGACGGGTTCGTCCCTAAAACAGCCATCCACTCATCCTGAGTAACTTCATACTTGCCAATATAATATGAATTCAAGGTGGCAGTCTTCTTCTTTGATTCCATATAAAAAGTTCCTCCTTGTATCTGTTTCATGTTCTCAATCATTCTTTTCAATACTAGTTTTTGAGAGGAAGATACATTGCCCCATTTAAGAGTAGAAGCCAATCCAAACGTGAGCACATACTTAACCTCGTCTTTACTCTCTGAAGAAACATAGATTTTTTTATTAATTCTATCATTATTCCGAACAGCTTCTATGATATGCTCTCCATATGCGACCTCTACATGAAAAGGAGTAATTCCAACCTTCTTTCCGTCCAAATAGATTTCATCACCTTTTTGTTCCGTTTCTATTGCCACCATCCTTCCACTCGGTAATATCTCATTCAAGTCAGTGGCAATGTTCTCTTTTATATTTATCTGTTTCACGACCGAAGCGTAACCGGATTTGGATAATCGCACCTCATGGTCTCCTTCCAACAAATTTTCCACTGTCATCGGAGTTTCTCCATAGTCTTTTCCGTCAATGGTTATTTTAGCTCCAATGGGGACAGATTGTATATCCAGACTACCATATATAGGTTCCGGATTTAAGGTAAGAGTCTGAGGTTGTTGGGCAATCACTTCTATCTGGTTCGATTTTGGCCTGTAATGAGCCAATTGCACCTCGATATCATACACTCCTTCTTCCAGTTCCGCCTCCAAACGGCTTGTTCCTTTCTGTTCTCCGTTTACAAGGATTGTTGCTCCTGGCAAAGATTGAATCGCAACTTTGGCAAAGCGCGCGTCCAATGGAACTTGTAATTCTGCTGTTTCTCCGTCACGGACTGTCACATTTCGGGTCTGTGGGGCATATTTATCAAGCATAAACCTTATGCTATATTCTCTTGACTGTAATTCTTCCGTTACGCAGGGAGTCGTATATTGTTTATTATGTCCTTCAATTATCACTTTTGCCCCTTCAGGAACAGAAGAGAGTCTCAGTTTGCCAAATGCCGGACGAAGTGTTATATTTTGCACGGATTTCGGTCGATCAATCTCTACAACTCCCTGTTCATCATGATATAAATTCTTTTTTATCTTGAACTCATACGTACCATAAGGTAGTTTTTTCTGAAAAGGAGTACTTCCGACAAATTCTTCTACACCGTTTGTTTTTAAATATACTTCCGCCGTGTCTGGTTGGCTTTGAATCACAAGCCATCCAGTCTCTATTCTTGCTTGTTCAACAATGGTCAGCACCCGTCCGCTTGTTATCTCCAGTCTATAACAGGTCGATGATTTCAGTTTTTGAGGGAACCAAAAATATCCGTCCCCCGAATCAGTGGAAAGCTGTCCTAACTGCGGATGAGACAGCTTTATTTTGGTTGTTCCTTCCGGAACATATACCCACACTTCCGCCAACTCGGGATGGTAAGTTGTCGCTACCACTCCTATCATGCCTACATCAAAACTAAATCCCTTCTCGGTGGTGACAACTTTGACAATGGCGCATGGCTTGCCATTATTATCCTTTTTAGCAGTTGCATCTAACCTGGCATCCAAGTCATTGGACAACTCATTAAATGACTTGACAGAAATCTGGGCTACTACTAATTCAGAAAAACCCAAGAAAAAAGACAATACAATAATTACGGTTCTCATCTTTATATACCTATTTTATAATCGCTCGTTAAAACATCTCCGGTCCCAATATTCCCCAATCAGGATCCGGTTTTTCCTGCCAAGCCCTTACATGTATAATCGATTTATTGGGATCATTTACATCCACCAAGACAAACAGATATCCTGAATCGCCATAGTTCGTAGAAAAATAGTCCTGCTTTATTTGAATACTATATACTTCGCCTCCTTTGCCCATTTTTTTCACTATATTGTTGGCAAATTTGATATTGATGAATTCATTTCCGGCAAATACGTTTCGAAGATTTCGCATATAAGTATTTTTATCCTGGCGTGTTAGTTTTACAAAGCGGTTTTGCTTATATCCTGATTCTTGATTTCCCTGCATACGTTCAACCACTTTTCCGGTAATAATCAATGCATCATCAGCAAATACATCCTCTATATAATCCATCCTCTTTAAAGCGTAGGCGGTTTTATAGTTCTCCAAGAAATTAATTAGAATCTGCTTTACTTCCGGTTTCCAATCTGTACGCTTGAAAATATCTTGCGTACTCACTTTGCCTAATCCAAATGTCACATTATCAATAAGTCCTTCTGCATTAAATACAAAAACGACTTCTTCCATAAACTTTCTTTCACGACTGAAAGTAAAACTCATGGGGATGCTACGGCAGTAAATATCTGTACCCAATTTCTCAAAATCAAGAACCGGTTCTCCGACAATACGGGCATTTCCATAATGAATCAATTTGTCGAATAGAGCATATCCTTCACATGTAAAAAGGGAACGTATGCTGGCATAATCCTTGGCATGAATGGCCGCAATAATTTGTTGCATAGTCTGTCGGTAATCTATCGCATCCATACCGGCCGATTTGACATCAGGAGATATGCCGGAGCAAGATTCTGGTTGTTGTGTAGCAACCTTTTCATTGCGTGTGCATTCCAGTGCTATATTTTGTACCGACTGTGGAAAACGGACTTCTTTCACAGCCTCAAGCACATGAGCGACTTCTCTGTCACTTTGTGATTCTCCATAATATTGATATTCATATTTCAACTGAATATATTGTGGATTATAAGAGGCTCGCAACTCAATGGTTCCGACTCCGTCCAATGCCGAATTGACACAACTCCAATCAACTCCATCAAAATAAGTATAATCTATATCGGCCACAGGATGTCCTCTGTATAAAAACTGAACTTCGTATGCATTTTCTCCGATATTACTCCTTTGCAAGATGTTAGCTCTGAGTCCTTCAAAGATTTCATTCATCTGTTTCGGAATCCAAACAGAGGCTTTTTGAAACTCTCCGTTCAGATTCTGAACCTCCAGTTCGTTAGGGTAACGAGTGCTTTGCAACAAGGCATTTGCCCAATAATAATAACGCAAGGCATTACCTATGGAACGGCGATTATAAGCGTTATTGGCAATTTTAACCATTTCTTTTATCTTGTCCAACCGTAGAGCAAAGATACGGTCGACCTCAGATCGTTTCACAAAACGGAATACACAGGCATTAGGTTCCTCACTGACTATGATACGTGCAGTATTATTCAATGTAGCAGATGAATATGTTTTCATCATGTTTTTATACTCCACTAATGAGCGCGCTTCCGTTCCGACTTGTTCGTTAACGACTTTTGTCGAGATTTCGTTCGATAAACTTACGGATATTTGATTTAACAATTCAGCTAAAGCCGCCTGATCTGCCAAACGGATAGTCTCCCCTTTCCCTTCTCCCCAAATATAAGAAGGATTTGATTTAATTGTACTGATTGTTTGTGGGTTCGCATTGTTTGTCATGGTAAACAATACGAGCCCCAAAAAAATTCTGAATATGGAGGATGACTGATTATTCATTTTTCTTTAATTAACTAGTTTCTCAATTTACTTGATTATTCTATATTTTTATCATCCTTCATGCCCTTCAACTTAGCTACACTTCCTTCTAAATCAGACAAAAAGTGTCCATGTCGGAATAATCCATTTGCAGCATTTTCATTTAAATCGAAATAAAGCTCTTTTGGCAAATTGTTTTTTGCATAATCCCTAACACTTCCCTCTATTATAGGCTTCTGATTTTTCTTTGTTGAATTTGATTTATAACGTTCTAAGGCATTTTCAAAAAAAGAATAAGCTTTTTCTATTTGTTTCTTTGTTACCATGATTATAGTTTTTATATGAATTATTCAATCACCTCAATATTTACCAACCTAACAATTTATCCAGCTTTCCATGAAGGTCATCGCCTTTCTTCTCCAAATCTTCCTTTACAGCATTCCTTACAGCACTTTTAGCCATATCGCTGCTATAAGCGATACGCACCATCACTTCCTTGTTTTTATTAGGCAATACCCTGTAAGCTTCTATGACAGGAATCGTACGGCCTATGTTTTGCGAAATAAGATTTTTGCTTGCCATGATACTGCGTGTAATGGATTCGGCTTCTTCCGCCTTCAATTGTTCGTTGGCAATCGTATTCTCTATCAAGGCCGTGACTTCCGTCTGAATCTGTCCGGCCAAATTCTGTTTGGCAAGTTCCAGCGCCTGCATTCTGGCCGCATCATAGTTGGAACCAATGCTCATGGCCTCTCCCATTATGTATTTGGGATACATGTTTTCATCATACTCATACTGCATCAAAAAAGATTTGTCCAACTGCTTTTCCAAAGGCAGCGCACCGGGAGTAGTAGTCCATCCTTCTTTACGGAATCGCTTGGCTTCCTTTCGTGAAGCTTTGGAGGCTTTCTTATCCAATTCGGCTTTCGATGATTTGACAAGTTCTTTTCTTTGTTTTACTTGTTCTTTAGAAATCTGTGCATTTACTGTAGCTACATGCCCGACAATAGTCAAGCATAGTAGTAATCGGAACATCCTTTTCATAACCTATGTTCAAATTCTTCCAGCAGATTCCCCGAACCGGACGGTTCATAATAATAGATTGGAATGAAAAGACTATATATAAAGAAAAAGCGCGGGAATCTGTACCTGTCACTCGTCCCGCTCTTCAAGGCCTTCGCATTGCCCACCATAGCCCAAACGAGCAACCAGAAGCCCACGCCGATATGTATAACAACTTGGCGCACCTCTGTATTGCAAAAGGCGCACCAAGGATATGAACATATCCCACGGACATCTACGCTGCTTTGCTTCTTGGCTATGGTTAAGAAAGTTGCGAAGTTTCTGAAGAGCCAAAAGACAAAACGTCAAGTAAACGTCTTTCTTAATATATGTCATCCCTCCTGCCCCACCTGTCTCAAGGCTTCGGCGTAGGGACGGGACAAAGTTATAAAAATAACTTCTAATACTCCAATCTTTCTACCACTATTTTTTCGGGCAGAAAAAGCAAGAGCCGGAAGGAAGCGGCTCCATAAATAACAGAATATAAATAAGATAGAGTGAAGATGATTTTTTGAAAACAATCATAATCCGTTGACAGAATCAAATCAGCGCCTATCTGACTCTGCCAACGGATACCATGAAGAATCTAAAGAAAAGGTGGTCACTTAATCACGCCCAACTCCTTGCCGACTTTTACAAAGGCTGTTATGGCCTTATCCAGATGGGCCTGTTCGTGTCCGGCCGACAACTGCACACGAATACGCGCCTGTCCTTTCGGAACCACCGGATAATAGAAACCGGTCACATAAATGCCTTCTTCCTGCATCTTCGCCGCAAAATCCTGGGATAATTTGGCATCATACAGCATTACCGCACAAATGGCACTCTGTGTAGGCTTGATATCGAAACCCGCCGCCAACATCTTGTCACGGAAATAGGCTACATTATTCATCAGTCTGGTATGCAATGCGTCACTTTCCTTCAGCATGCGAAACATCTCCAAGCTGGCACCCACTATGGCCGGAGCCACCGAATTAGAAAACAGGTAAGGACGGGAACGCTGGCGCAGCATGTCGATGATTTCCTTCTTTCCGGTAGTGAACCCACCCATGGCACCGCCAAAAGCCTTGCCTAACGTTCCGGTAAATATATCAATACGGCCATACACACCAAACTGTTCCGCAACGCCATGTCCGGTAGGGCCTACAACACCCGCCGAATGGGACTCGTCCACCATCACCAACGCATCATATTTCTCGGCCAGTTCACAAATCTTATCCAATGGAGCGACATTGCCGTCCATGGAGAAGACTCCATCGGTAGCGATAATACGGTGGCGCTGCGCTTGAGCCTCCTGCAGGCAACGCTCCAGATCCGCCATGTCCGCGTTGGCATAGCGGTAACGTTTCGCTTTACACAAACGGACTCCATCAATGATGGACGCATGATTCAGCGCATCCGAAATGATAGCGTCCTCTTCCGTAAACAAAGGCTCGAACAGGCCCCCGTTCGCATCAAAGCAGGCCGCATAAAGAATGGTGTCCTCCGTCTTAAAATAATCGGACACCGCTGCTTCCAACTGCTTATGCAAGTCCTGGGTTCCACAGATAAAACGCACGGACGACATGCCGAAGCCATGCGTATCCATCGCTTCTTTGGCAGCCTTAATCAAACGGGCATTATCCGACAGCCCCAAATAATTATTGGCACAGAAATTCAAAACCTCTTCTCCCCCGTTCACTTTGATGTCCGCCCGCTGGGGAGTAGTAATAATCCGTTCGTTCTTGTACAATCCGGCAGCTTCGATACCGGCCAGTTCCTGAGCAAGGAACTCTTTCATTTTACCATACATAACTTTGTCTTTTAGGTATATAGTTTACGTTCTAAATCCATCTAACCTGACAAAGTTCTTATTTTTTTTTGAATTTCAGTAAAAAATCAAGGAAAAGTTTGGTGTAATACACTCTTTTCTGCCTATCTTTGTTATCAAAAAGAAACTTTAATCAAATAACCGACTATGAAAAATGTATTAATCATTGGTTCCACCGGTCAGATCGGTTCGGAACTGACAATGAAATTACGTAGTATTTATAATGGCAATGTCGTAGCAGGTTACATACCTGGCGCTGAACCGAAAGGGGAACTAAAAGAGTCCGGTCCTTCCGCTGTCGTAGACATTACAAATCCTCAGCAGATAGCCGAGGCCGTATCCAGATATGAGATTGACACCATCTATAACCTGGCCGCCCTCTTATCCGCCGTGGCGGAACAGAAGCCCCAGCTTGCCTGGAAAATAGGAATCGGAGGATTATTCAATGTGCTGGAAGTGGCGCGCGAAATGAGTTGCGCCGTCTTTACACCCAGTTCCATCGGTTCCTTCGGTGACTCCACTCCTAAAGATAAAACCCCTCAGGATACGATCCGCGAACCGCGCACCATGTATGGAGTAACCAAAGTATCAGGAGAGCTGCTGAGCAACTACTATCATACCCGTTTCGGTGTCGACACCCGTTCCGTACGCTTTCCGGGACTTATTTCATACGTAACGCCTCCGGGTGGAGGGACAACAGACTATGCCGTGGATATCTATTACTCCGCGGCCAAAGGTGAGAGATTCGAATGTCCCATCGCCGCCAACACATTCATGGACATGATGTATATGCCCGACGGATTGCGGGCAGCCATCGAGATTATGGAGGCCAATCCCGACAAGCTGGTTCACCGTAACTCCTTCAATATCGCCTCCATGAGTTTCGACCCCGAGATTATATACCATAATATAAAGAAGTATATACCCGATTTCCGGATGGAATATAAAGTCGACCCGTTACGCCAGGCCATAGCCGAATCATGGCCGAACTCCCTGGACGACACGTGCGCCCGTGAGGAATGGGGATGGAAACCGGAATATGATTTGGACGCCATGACACAGGACATGCTGTCCAAACTGAAGAAACGGTTCAATAAATAACAATTCAATATAAAAGGAGACAAAACTCTTAAGAAAGTCCGAAGAGATTCTTAAGAGCTTTGTCCCATTTTATCTCTTTATTTACCGGTTTGGCACTTTATCCTGCGCCATGAAGCAAATACTTCCTATGTTGGCGATAACCAGACCAGACATTACCAATGCTCCCATATCATTCTCCTTCCTTTTTGTCTTTTACAAGATATATTTAACGTGAGTTCGACATGAAGACTAATTTATTATTTGACTATTAGGGACATAGCGATAAATGTATTAGATTTATAGTGCAGAATTATAACCTTTAAACGATTACCGCTATGTTCTCAGAATCCAAAGTTACAAAGATTAAGCCCGACCACATGAGCGATGCTTGGATTAGGGTTGTTCTTGTCCTCTTTCACTCCGGTAGTTTCCGCAAGAAAGAAAGGTAAGGAAAAACTCTTAAGAAACTCCGCCGAAACTCCCGGAGTTTTTGGAAAGATTCTTAAGAAAGTTTTGGAAAACTCCGACAGTTTTTCCGCTCCTTCTTATATCCGTAAGAGTGCGTTTTATTCGTCTTCACCTCTCCATTCTCGCACGGATACGCCCGTATCGAAAAAAATAGAGCATCTTTACTTAACTATTTGATTCGTAGTTAATTGTGCAGAAACGAAGATGAACGAACTTTTATATGGAAAGTAATGCCAAGGAGGCTGTTGGATTGCCAATTCCCTGTCAGCTATCATGGCACATTGTTTCCTTGAAAAGAAACCCGCCATTGAGATGGACTTTATCAATGACGGGCTACTTACTATTTTCTGATTTTATTAATCTTTCTTGTTCAACAATCTGTTTTCTGTCTGTTCCAGCGTATTCTTTTTAATATTAAGTTGGTGCTCTACTATTAAATCATAATCACAATGAGTATCACCACTTTTTATGGTTAAAACAAAGATTTCTAAAGAAGCGAGGACAAGAAACAGGATAAAATAGAATACAATAGACAAAATACTACTAGTTATGACTTCCCATGTTGCATTTAACTCTTCTATGAAACCAACTTTCCTTTTTGCATAATCAGAACGAACTTCCTTATCTACTACACTTTTATTTTCCTGAAGTTTTTTTAATTGTTCTTGATAGATGACAAGTTGGTTTTCATTAGCTTTTGTTTGCGCTGATAACGGATTTTCCATACTTCTTGTAACTACATTTGTAGTTTTTGTCTTTATCGGATTACCATCATCGTCAACTCCTGCAACAACTTCCTTATTGTCAATGTCCGTAACTTTTATAACTGGGTTCTCTTGTAACTTTTCATACAATTCCATATTTATCCTGCCAATAGAATCTATTGATTCAGTAAGAAATTTGATGTCAGAATTATACATTTCCAGCCTGTGAGATCTGGCATTCTGAATCTGCTTCTCCCTATTCTCATTCACCTTTATTATTAAGTCGTTTTGAAATATAATCTGGTCAAATATAAAAGCACCAAGGAGAGACATAAGAACAGCCAATATAACCCTAAACAGATAAGACCATGTCGGTTTACCAACAGCTAAAATAATAATACGTTCTATGCAAAGGACTATAACCATAAATGCAATAGACACCAAGGATTTACCGTATATTGAATCTATATTAATATATTTATCCGCAAAACAAAATCCTATTGTACCCCATAATATCATCATTATAGTAATAGCAGAAGTAAGTCTTTTGAATGTACGATGACTTGCTTCTCCACAATCCTTAAGAATATCAGCTCTCCATCCTATAAGAAAGCATCCTATTTTAGTAAGTATGCCCATAAACTATTATCTGTTTATAAAAGATTCAGATCTTGCAGACACTCCTTTTAAGAATCCCCTTTCATAAGAAGCGATCATATTCATCATCTTTTTGTCTTCTCTGTCAAGAGACAATTCCATATCGTTTATCTTTTTAAGATGCTCATTATAAGTATCTCTTCTTGCTTTCAAGGACATAGAAGAAGTAGTCAAACCTTGCATTTCCACAATATCAATTTGCACATTTATATCACGAATATCACTTTCATATCTTAAACGAACTTGTTCAAATAACATTTTAAGCCCATTCTTAATAATTTCCTTCTTCGATTCTTTGTAAGCCATATCTGCATTACACATCGCATCGTCATAGCCTTCTTGTTCATAATCATCTTG
Source organism: uncultured Phocaeicola sp. (assembly GCA_947626525.1). Classification (GTDB taxonomy): domain Bacteria; phylum Bacteroidota; class Bacteroidia; order Bacteroidales; family Bacteroidaceae; genus Phocaeicola_A. Next base: position 36,916 of record CANQSM010000020.1, read on the forward strand.
CATATAAGCATATATTGCATCAATAGGCATGCCTGTACCATATTTTATGGTTATAGTATTGCTTTCTAGATTTGGTTCTAAATCATCGACAAAATCCTCTCTTTTAATTTCAGGCAGAATTTCCTTACTATCATCCTCTACATTTGGCAACTCAGCAACTCCTATGTTATTAACTTGGTCGCTCTTCTTGAAAAAATTAAAAAGTCCCATATTTATTTATAGTTTTAATTGGAATATCAAATTTTACATGCCCTCTTTGGTGGCAAGAGTTACATAATGTAATAAGATACTTATCATTATACTCCCATGGCGGAAGTTTCCTCCCGCTTTTATCAATATGGTATTGCTTATGATGTACAATCAAGTCTTTCTCACTTCCACATATTGCGCATTTATATCCATCTCTTTCTAATATGCGCACTCTCTTTTCTCGCCATCTTTTATCAAAAAGAAGTTCTCTGTATGAACCGTGATTAGAATACTGTTTCATGTCCCACCCCCTTTCCAAAGCTACTGTTTACGCTCCTTGAACTCTTACCGAGACCACCTCCAATTATCCAAATGATAACAGCAATAAAAAATAGCATGTCCATAACAACGTTATATTTAATTGAACGCTGTAAAATTAATAAATGGCATTGTTATAGTTGTAATAATCATATTTAATTCGAATCTTCTACAAACAAACAGTATGTTGTACAACATAATCTCCAATAGATCAAGAAAAAGTATGTTAAAAAGCGATGTGTACTATCAGAGCATTTGATGCCCGGCATTCACTCGAATCTGAATATTCAGATGCTAATCCTATGCTTGTTGAGCCAAGGATGCAGATCGGGATATTTAGAAATTATTTCGAGCAAAATAGATAGAATGTTTGCTACAAATGAAAATTCACGTGAGCCAGATTAAGGATATATATGCAATAAGCGGTAGGATGTTCTCTTACCGCTTTATTGTATTTCTTGCAAGAGAGTTATAATCAAGCAACTTATATTATAAGCTTGCAAGCCATGTCTTTCCAGACTTGATATTAAGCCAAATAGCTATAATAGAACCTATCACAGCATTACCGCACATAAAGATATTAAACCGATATTAACGCAACTATATATAACAAAAAAGGAGCTACCTTTTATCGTAACTCCTTGATTTCCGACTTGTAGCGCCTACGGGAATCGAACCCGTGTTACATGCGTGAGAGGCATGTGTCCTAGCCGCTAGACGAAAGCGCCATGATTTCTTTATTCAGCCGCAAAAATACAGGTTCTATTTTAACCTTGCAAATCTTTACCGAACTTTTTTCTCCCAAATCTGATTATTCTCTTATGGCGCATCCCCCGTTTCCATCGAACATTATGCAACAAACAAAAGGATATTCAACGGATAATCGGCGTTCTACAGGGAGAAAAATGAATGTATAAACATAAAAAAACTCACAATATGTCCAAATCAGGACTGTGCACAAAGCTAAAAACGATAAAAGCTCCGAGATTTTACACGATGATATAACTTTATTTACAAAAGTTATTATCTTTGCAGAACGACTTTAAAAACTAATATTATACGGATATGGACACGAAACCTTCAATGTCAAAAGAAGAGATTGGCCATCAACTCAAATACCTGCAGTTATTGGGCGGCAAGTTCCCTACCATCGCTGCGGCCAGTACAGAAATCATAAACCTTGAAGCCATCCTTAATCTCCCCAAAGGAACCGAACATTTTTTAAGTGATATCCATGGAGAGTATGAAGCTTTCCAGCATGTACTGAAAAACGCTTCGGGAGATGTCAAACGTAAAGTAAACGAAATTTTCGGCAATACGCTGAGAGAAAACGATAAGAAAGAACTTTGCACACTAATCTATTATCCAAAACGGAAACTGGAATTGATCAAGTCTACAGAGACAGATTTGGAGGATTGGTATGTCATTACCTTAAACCATCTCATCAAAATATGCCGGAGCGTATCGTCCAAATATACCCGTTCCAAGGTAAGAAAGGCACTGCCTGCCGAATTTTCCTATATCATTCAGGAGCTATTGCACGAAACATCAGTAGAGCCCAACAAACATGATTATGTCAATGTCATTATCAAGACAATCATCTCTACGAACAGAGCCGACCAGTTTATCGAAGCCATGTGCAACCTGATTCAGCAGCTGGTCATCGACTCCTTGCATATCATCGGCGATGTATTCGATCGCGGTCCCGGCGCACACCTCATTATGGACATCCTTTGCAATTATCATAACTTCGACATCCAATGGGGAAACCATGACATCCTATGGATGGGAGCCGCGGCAGGAAACGATTGCTGCATCGCCAATGTGCTGCGCATGGCCATGCGTTATGCCAACCTCACCACACTGGAAGACGGGTATGGAATCAACCTGCTGCCTTTGGCCACCTTTGCGATGGATACATACGGAAAAGATCCTTGTAGTGTCTTTTATCCTAAAATCGATGAAAACGACAAGACACACAATGAACGTACCCGCAAACTGATAGCTCAGATGCACAAGGCTATCAGCATTATCCAGTTCAAATTGGAAGCGGAAATCATCAACAGACGACCGGAGTTTGAAATGAATGACCGCAAGCTGCTCGAGATGATTGATTTCGAAAAAGGAATCCTTACATACAAGGGAGAAGAATATGAAATGTGCGACACCTTCTTCCCTACCATCGACCCCAAGAATCCCACCAAACTGACAGAAGAAGAACGGGAAATCGTAAAAAAGATGCATCACTCGTTCATATTAAGTGAGAAACTGAGAAAACACATACAATGTCTGTACACTCATGGAAGCATGTATCTGGTAACGAACTCCAACCTTCTATATCATGCCTCGATACCTTTGAACAAAGACGGTTCGCTGAAAGAAATCAAGCTACAGAACAAGCTTTATAAAGGCAAGACATTGCTCGATAAAGTGGACAATCTGGCACGCATAGCATATAATGATGACCGGATGTCCGAGGAGAAACAATATGCGCTCGATTATATGTGGTACCTATGGTGCGGAAAAGATTCACCACTTTTCGACAAAGCGAAAATGGCGACATTCGAACGCTATTTCATCAAAGACAAGGCTCTCCATGCCGAAGAAAAAGGCGCATACTATGCCTTGCGGGACAGCGAGGCCATGTGTGACATGCTGTTGGATGAATTCGGGGTAACCGGAGAACACCGGCATATCATCAGTGGACATGTACCTGTAAAAATCAAAAAAGGAGAAAATCCCATCAAGGCAAACGGGAAGTTACTGGTCATTGACGGAGGATTCTCAAAAGCCTACCAACCGGAAACAGGCATCGCCGGATATACGCTGGTATATCACTCCAGAGGATTGCAGTTGGTACAGCACGAACCTTTTACCTCTACCCAGGAAGCCATACTCTATGGAAAAGACATTATCTCCACTACACAGCTGGTGGAGCTAAGCAGCAAACGGGTAATGGTACGCGACACGGACAAAGGGAAGGAACTGGAACAGCAAATACATGACTTGTCCAATCTGCTGACAGCTTACAGAAAAGGTATCATCAAAGAAAGATAGGTTGTATGTCATATTAAAGACATAGAGAAGATGGTTGCATAGTAATAACAAGAAAGCATCCCGCACCGTCCAACAGTCCGCTGGACGGTGAAGTTAGATAGCTGCGAAAGCCGATGCACCTATCTGCATGGACCGTCCAGCGACCGCTGGACGGT